>CASFJO010000064.1 GCA_949295035.1 uncultured Gemmiger sp. | reverse complement strand
GCGGCCTGCTGGCCGGGCTGTGGCAGCCCCCGCTGTGGGAGGCGGCCCTGGACGAGGGCGCCCTGCGCGCCGCCGCGGCCGCTTTGCTGGGGGCCGACCCCGGCCCGGGGAAGCCGGCGGGGGAGGCAAAGCATATCTTCAGCCATGTGGAGTGGCGGATGGCCGCCCGGCTCTATACCCTGGACCGACCGGCAGCCCCGCCGGCTGGCTGCGTCTGGGCAACGGCCGCCGATCTGGCCGACACCCGGCCCCTGCCCGGTGCCTTCAAGGCCTGGCGGCGGGTGATGGAAACGGAAAAATTGCCCGCCGGGCCGTTGTAATTTTCCCCGCCGCCGGGTATAATAAGGCTAAGCCGGAGCCGGGCCGCGCGCCCGGCCGCGAAAAAGAAGAGCAAGGGGGCCTGCCGCATGACAGTCCGTGATCTGGCGATCCTGCCGGTGAAAGCCGCCGACGCCGCCGCGCTGGCCGCGGCCCTTCGGCAGAACGCGAAAGCCCTGCAAGCCCGTGTCCGGGAGCTGCCGGCGCGGAGAAAGGAGAACGAGATCGTGATGAAGAAATCCCATTTTGCCGCGGTGCTGCTGTTCCTGGCCGCCGCCGTGGGCGCGCTGACCGCCGGGTATCTCTACATCCGCCGCCGCGAGAAGGAACTGGATGAGTACGAGAGCCTGCTGTTCAGCGAGGACTTCGACGAGGATGAGGCCACCGAGGCCGACGAGCCCGCCGAGGAAAAGCCCGCGGAGGAAAAGCCCGCCGAGTAAGCCGCAAACCAAAACCGCCGACCCAGCCGGGCCGGCGGTTTTTTTGCAAGGTCAGCGCTCAAACTCCAGCGGGCGGCCGCAGCCGCGGCAGTGGGAAGGATGGTGGGCGGCATAATGCAGCCGCTCCAGGTTCTCCCAAGTCCCGCAATGGGGGCAGCGCAGATAGCGTTTGTCGATGTACAGATAGCCGGCCAGCGCCGCGGCGGCCGCCAGGAAGAACGGCCACCGGAAAAAGCCCAGCATAAACGCTGCTACGAACACGCACAAACAGACAAAAGCCAGGCGCAGTTTGCCGTAGGGGATCTTTTTGCTTTTCACAGAGCATCCTCCTTTTGCTTTGAAGCCCGCGGCCGGGCCGCGTCGTTTATTTCAGTGTACCACATCCGGCCGCCGCCCGCCATACTGCCACTTGTTCGGCACGGTGCATCTATGCTATAATCAGTAAATATAATAGGGGAAAAAGGCCCGCGCCGGTTGCGCGGCCCGCACCCCCGCCCGGCAAGGAGGTGCGCGGTATGAAAAAATTCCTCACCTGGCTCACCATGGTGGCCCTGTTCGTGGTGCTGGTGGTGGCGGGTACGGTGGGCTTTCTGTACAGCCGCGTCTCCGAGGCCTACCTGCCGGCGCAGGGCGCGAGCTTTGCCGGCCAGACCCTCACTGTCAACGGCTACAGCTGGGGCGTGCCGGTGCTGGGCGGGGTGGTCTGGCGCAGCTTTGAGGAGCGGGTCACCGCCGACGTGCAGGACCTGGGGGTCATCGACCAGGCAAGCCCCGCCGTCACCCTGGCCGACGGGCTGGACCCGGCGGGCAGCTTTCTGACCCTCACCGCCGCCGACGGCAGCCAGGTCTACAACGGGCCGGTGTCCGGCCTGGCCGAGCTGCGGCTGCCCGCCAACGGGGAATACCAGGGCCTGCTCACCGCCGGGCGGGTGATGGGCGGCAAACCCGCCAAACCCGCCGGCTTTTACCGGTACCGGTTCCGGTTCACCCTGGCCGCCAGCCCCACCCTGACCCTCTCGGACGATACCATCACCCGGGGCGAGGTGTGCGCGGCCTACATCAGCAACGTGCTGGACGCGGGGGCCACCCCCTCGGCGGACTGCGAGCTGGGCAGCGTCTGGCTGGCTCCGGTGGGGGGCGGCTGGTTGGGTTTTGTGCCCGCCGCCTACAACGCCGAGGCCGGGGATCACACCCTCACCGTCACGGTGGGCGATTTTGTGCTGCAGGATACCATTACGGTGCAGCACAGGGATTTTGCCAAGGTGAACACCACCGGCGAGGAGACCGCCGAGCCCGCCGGCGCGTCGGAGGAGTTCCGGGAAAAGATCTGGCCCCTGTATACCGCCGGCAGCGCCGAGATCTTGTGGCACGGCGCCTTCGCCCAGCCGGTGGAGGGTGAGGTGGCCCTGGATTTCGGGGTGTTTGAGTACAAAAACGGCAGCCAGCAGGCCACCCGGAGCACCGGCGTGGAGTGGAAGGCCGCCGAGGGCGCGCAGGTGAACAGCCCCGCCGCCGGCAAGGTGGTATTTGCCGGGCCGCTGCTTCTCACCGGCAACACGGTGGTCATCGACCACGGCTGCGGCGTCAAGAGTTACCTGTACCGGCTGGGCTCGCTCAGCGTGGAGACCGGCGCGGCGGTGGACCGGGGCGCGGCGGTGGGCGCCGCCGGCAGCCAGCTGGTGAAATACGAACTCAAGATCGGCAACAAGAGCGTCGACCCCTGGATGGCCATTCGGGGGCAGGGCGGGCTGTTTTACAATCCGGCCTGATCGTTTTTTGGCAGACCGCCCCGGCAAAGGGCGGCAAGGAGGGATCGTCTCGTGAGCGAACAGGACCAGAGCCTGCTGGAACAGCAGGAGGAGGAAGAAGAGGAGGCCGGCGGCCGCCCCTGGTGGGTCACCCTGCTGGTGTGGCTGGGCATGGTGGTGCTGATCGTGGCGCTGATCGTGGGCGGAGTGGTGCTGGTGATGTACCGCTCGGTCACCGAGGAGGCGCTGCCCGACCGCACCGTCACCTTTAACGGCCAGACCCTGAACCCCGCCCGGTGGGACTGGCAGGTGCCGGTGGCGGGCTTTGTCAAGCGGGAGTTTCAGGGCAGCGACCCGGCCGCCGACGGCGCGGCCCTGGCTGAGATCCAGGTCAGCGATCCCCAACTGGTGCTGCCCAAGGGCATGACCAGCCAGCTGACCCTGACCGCCGCCGACGGCGCGGTGCTGTTTGAGGGCACCGGGGAGCAGTTTGCCAGCTTCCGCTTCGCCGCCGACGGGGACTATACCATGGAACTCACCGTCACCCAGCCCGCCGCCGAGGTGGGCCAGAGCGTGGTGGGCCAGGATGTGTACCGCTTTGCCTTTACCCTCAACGCCGAGCCCCAGGTGGCCCTGAGCGGCGAATCGGTGGTGCAGGGGGGCGTTGTGGGCATCCGGGTCACCGGCGTGCTGGGCGAGGTGCCCCCCAGCCTGACCACCGATCTGGGCGAGGCGGTGTTCATCAAGCACAACGGCGCCTGGCTGGCCTATCTGGGCGTGCCGGACGACTGCCTGGGCGGCGAGTATATCCTGCACATCCGCTCCGGCGACTATGAGCTGGCCCCCATCGTGCGGGTCTACGGCCGGGAGGTGCGGGAGCTGGACACCTACACCGCCGACGGCACCGCCGCGGCCCCCTATATAAACGCGGTGCCCGCCGCGCTGGACGAGGTCATGGACATCGTGGACCCGGACGTGTACTGGGCCCAGGACGGTTTTGTGCAGCCGGTGCAGGGCACCCTGGTGCGGGACTACGACGTGTATGAGTACACCGACCGGGTCCAGGCCGACCCGGCCCTGATGGCCGCCTATCCCATCGAACTGCAGGCGGTGCTGCAGGCCCAGATCGACGCGGCCAACGCCCTGATCACCCCCCGGCACAGCGTCAACGTGACCTTCGCCACCCCCGCCGGCAGCGCCGTGCTCAGCCCGGCGGCGGGCCGGGTGGTGTTTGCCGGCACCCTCAGCAGCACCGGCCGCACCCTGGTCATCGAGCACGGCGGCGGGCTCAAGAGCCTGTTCTACCTGCTGGGCAGCATCAAGGTCAGCGAGGGGGATTATGTCACCCAGGGCCAGACCATCGCCACCACCCAGGGGCATGTGGTCTGCGATATGCGGCTGGGCGGCGCGGCGCTGGACCCCTGGAGCGTCTGGCGCAACGTGAACCCGGGTATCCAGTTCCAGTAAGATCTCCGGAAAACCACGCCCTCGCGCGTGGTTTTCCGTGTTTTGCCCGCAAGGAGGAAAACGCGATATGTCCATTGATCTTTCGGCCACCGTCTGCGCCCTGGCCACCCCGCCGGGTGTGGGGGGCATCGCGGTGGTGCGCATCAGCGGCCCCGAGGCCTACCAGGTGGCGGAAAAGGTGTTCCGCCCGGCAAATCCCGCCCGCCGGCTGAGCGCGGCCAGGGGCTACACCGCCCTGTTCGGCCACAGCCTGCGGCCGGACGGCTCGGTGCTGGACGAGACGGTGGCCCTGTGCTTCCGCGCCCCCCGCAGCTACACCGGCGAGGACGTGGTGGAGCTGAGCTGCCACGGCGGCAGCGCCATGGCCGAGGGGCTGGTGCAGGCCTGCCTGGCGGCGGGGGCCCGGCCCGCCGGCGCGGGGGAGTTCACCCGCCGGGCGTTTGAAAACGGCCGCATCAGCCTGACCCAGGCCGAGGCGGTGATGGACCTGATCTCGGCGGGAGGGCGGCAGGGGGCCGCCCTGGCCAACGCGGCCCGGGGCGGGGCCCTGGCCCGGAAGATCGCTG
>CASFJO010000063.1 GCA_949295035.1 uncultured Gemmiger sp. | reverse complement strand
GTCCTTTTCCGCCGCCGCCAGCGTCCGCAGCGCGGCGTACCGGTCCCGTGCGGCGGCCGCCGCGGCCAACTCCCGGGCCTCGCGCAGCAGCGTGTCCCCGTCGGGGTTTTGCAGCAGCGCCAGCGCCGCGCCCGCCCGCCCGCCGAAGGCCCGGGCCAGATCCCGGGCGTGGGGCTCAGAGCAGGCGGGGAGCAGCCGGCGCAGCAGCGCGGCGCAGTCCGCTTCGGGCAGGGGGGCGATGGTGTACAGCCGGCAGCGGCTGCGGATGGTGGGCAGCACCGAGCCCGCGCCGGGCGCCGTCAGGATAAACAGCACCCCGGGCGGGGGTTCCTCAAGGATCTTCAGCAGGGCGTTGGCGCTGGCCGGGTTCATTTTATGGGCGCCGTAAACGATCTGCACCCGCCCGGCGGCCGAGAGGCTGGTCTCGTACAGGGCGGCGCGGGCGGCGCGGATCTGCTCCACCCGGATGATGCCGCCGCTGCCCGAGCCCCGCAGCGCGGCGCACTCCGGGCTTTCGCCCCGCAGCACCGCCTCGGCGGCGGGGCCGCCCTCCGGGTACAGGTAATCGGCGGCCAGGCACCGGGCCGCAAAGCCCGTGCCGCAGCCCGCCTCGCCGCACAGCAGCACGCTGTGCCCCAGCCGGCCGGCGGCCAGCGCCTCGGCCAGGGCACGGCGGGTCAGGTCATTGCCGGCCAGACGGGCCAGCATCACAGTTTTTCAAACCGCTCCACGTTGGTGACAAACACGGTGGCGCCGCCCACGGTGACCTCCAGCGGATAGGCGGTGGCCACGCCCAGGCCGTAGCTGGCGGTGCTGGGCACCACCTCGGTGCGCTGCTTGCAGCAGCGGGCGATCACGGCGATGCAGTCGTCCACCTTTTCGTCGTCGGTGCCGATGATCAGGGTCATGTTGCCCGCCATCAGGAAACCGCCGGTGGTGGACAGGCGGGTGACGCTGAATCCGGCCTTGATGAGCTCGGTACACACGGCGCGGGAATCCTCTTTGTTGACGATAGCGGTGATCATTTTCATAACGGCAAACCTCCCTGTTCCGCCCGCGGGCGGGCGGTGGATAACGGCGCGGTGACCAGGCCCGCGCTTTTTTCTATTGTATCACACTGTCAGCGATTCTTCCACTGGTTTTCCCAATCCCGGCGGCGTTTGTAGTTGCGGTAGCGGTTGATGCTGCCGCTCCACAGATCCGGCCCGAAAAAGAGCAGAAAACCGCTGAGGGCCAGAACCAGGCTGAGCTTGTTCAGCAGGCCGGGCATGGTGAGGATCTGCAGCAGGTACAGCGCCCCGGAAAACAGCCCGATCCACTTGACCTTGATGGGGATCACAAAGAACAACAGCAGCTGCTGGTCCGGGTACAGGCAGGCGAAGGCGAAAAACAGGGAGTAGTAGATCCCCATATTGTTGGCCGAACCGGTGAGCAGGCAGGCCAGCCAGGCGCCCACGATGCACGCCGCCACATATACGGTGAACCGGAAGTTGCCCCAGGCCCGTTCCAGCGCCATGCCGATCCAGTATTCGCAGTAGAGATATAAAAGGAAGAACAGCGGGCCGGAGGAACCGGAGGACGGCAGGAACACAAATGTGATCAGCCGCCACACCTGCAGATGCAGCAGCCCGCTGCGGGTGAGGGTGAACAGGCTCAGCAGGTTGTACATGCCCAGGTTCGCGGCCACATAAAGCAGCAGCTGGCCCGCGATCAGCAGGATCATCAGGTTGGGGATGCCGCCGCGGCGGCCGTATTTGTATTCAAGTTTTTGCAGCCAGGATTGCATACGCCAGTGGCCTCTCTTTCCGTTATTTCCAAGATGGTTTGTAGAATTGTTGCCGGTACGCCAAGGCCGCAAACGCCGCGCCGGCATGGGGATATTGTACCATTTTCCCCCGTTGCATTCAACAAAAAGTTATCGACCGGCAGTTTTCGTGGAATCTCGTGTGGAAAACCCCACCCCAAAATATAGGGTTCTCAACACTTTCCACCGAGTTTTCCACCGAAATCCGGGATTGGGGGAATATACATCCTGTAATCGTGGAAAAATCGGCAGAATTTTCAACACTCTGTGGAAAACTCTGTGGAAAACCCGGGCATGGAGTTTTGCGTCATAAAAAAGGCGATTTCGGGCGCCCGTTTTCCGGCCCCGCCAAGGCGGCCGGGCCGGGCCGGGCGGGGCCCCGCTCCCCTTTTTTGGCCGGGCCGGGCCTCCGGCCGCCGGGATAAAAAGCGACCAGGGCCGGCGCGCAAACGGGGTGCGCGCCGGCCCTGGTCTTGTGTATGGGATCCTTCGGCCCGCGATCTCCCAAGGGGCGGGGGCGCCGTTGTTGCCCGGGCGGCCCCGGATCGGCGCGCGGCGGCTTTTACGCCTGCGCATCGCGGGCTTTTTGGGCCAGGGGGTGAAGGATGGTCTTTTCCACCCGGGCCATGAAGAACAGGGTCATCAGCAGGCTGACGACCTCGGCGGCGGGGAAACTCCACCAGACGGCCTCCAGGTCGCCGGAGAGGCTGAACAGATAGGCCAGCGGAACCAGCACCAGCAGCTGGCGGGCGACGCTGACGATCAGGCTGAACATGCCCTGGCCCACCGCCTGGAACACCGACCCGCAGACCACGCAGACCCCCGCCACCAGAAAGCTGGCGGAGATGATGCGCAGGGCGGGTTCCCCGATGGCCAGCATGGATTCGGAGGCGTTGAAGAATCCCAGCAGCGCCCCGGGCAGCAGCTGGAACACCGCGAATCCGATCAGCATGAACCCCTCGCCCAGAGCCATGCTCAGGCGCATGGTGGCCTTCATCCGGTCGGGATGCAGCGCGCCGTAGTTGTAGCTGATGATGGGCACCATGGCGTTGTTGAGCCCGAAGATCGGCATAAACACGAAACTCTGCAGCTTGAAATACACCCCGAACACGGCGGTGGCGGTCTCGGAGAAGATCAGCAGCACCTGGTTCATGCAGAAGGTCATGACGCTGCCCACGCTGGTCATGGCGATGCTGGGAAAGCCGATCGAGTAGATGCGGCGGATGGTGGCGGCGTGAGGCCGCAGGATGCCCCGGACGGTCAGCTTGACCTCCTTGTTGTGGAACTGCTGTAAATACAGCCCCAGCGCGAAGGCCAGGCACTGGCCGATCACGGTGGCCCAGGCGGCGCCGGCCACCCCCATGGCGGGGCAGCCCAGCAGCCCGAAGATCATGATCGGGTCCAGGATGATGTTGGTCACCGCCCCTACCATCTGGCAGATCATCGACAGCATGGTGCGGCCGGTGGCGCTGAGCAGCTTTTCCAGCATGGTCTGGCCGAACACCCCGACGCTGAACACCGTCACGATGAACAGATAGGCCTCGCCGGCCTCGCCCACCGCGGCCGATACGTTCTGCACCCGGAAATAGGCTCCGCTGAACAGCCCGCCCAGCACCATGAACACCACCGTGCTCGCCAGCGCCAGAAAGATGCCGTTGTCGGCGGCGCGGTCGGCCTGTTCAAAGTTCTTTTCGCCCAGGCTCTTACTGAGCAGGGCGTTGACCCCCACGCCGGTGCCCACCCCCACCGCGATCATCAGGTTCTGGATGGGAAACGCCAGCCCCACGGCGGTCAGCGCCGCCTCGGACACCTGGCTCACAAAGATGCTGTCCACCACGTTGTACAGCGCCTGCATCAGCATGGATGCGATCATGGGCAGCGCCATGCCGATCAGCAGCGGGCCGATCGGCCGGGTGCCCATTTTGTTTTCCGCAAGTTGACTCATTCCGTTTGCCTTACTCCTTCACATGTACTTCCGCCGCCCGGTAGGCCGCCAGCAGGGCCTGCACGCAGGCTTCCTCCCCCAAGGCGGCGTTCAGCGCCAGGTCGCAGTGGCGCACGTCCCCCCACCGGTTCTGCGTGTAATACTCATAATAGGCCGCACGGGTCCTGTCCTGTTTGTAGATGCGGGTGTCCATCTCCTTGTCCTCGCCGGTCCAGCCCAGCACCGTGCGGGCGTACTTGCGCCGGAACTCCATCGGCGCGTGTACCAGCACCCGCAGCACCCCCGGGAAATCCCGCAGCACATAGTCGCCACAGCGGCCCACGATCACGCAGGGCCCCTGCTGGGCCAGCTTGCGGATCACCTGGCTCTGGGCCAGAAACACCTGATCCCCCAGCGGCAGCTCGGCGGTCATGGAATACAGGCTGTACAAAAGGCTGCCGGTGCGCCGCTGCTCGTTGGCGGCCACCGCCTGTTCGCTCAGCCCGCTCTCCCGGGCGGCCATGCTGATGAGTTCCTTGTCGTAATAAGGGATGCCCAGCGCGGTCGCGGCCTTTTTGCCCACGTCGCAGCCGCCGGTGCAGACTTCACGGCTCAGTACGATGATGGATGCGCTCATACCAATACCTCCTTTTGCCTGTATCCTCTCCCCGGCGCCGGCTCAGGGCTTGAGCTCGGCCACCAGGGTACTTCCCGTGTTGTCGATCGCGTAGACCGTGATCTTTTTGCCCTCCCCCATGGCCTGGGCGGGCAGCTGGATGTTGCCTTCCGGCGTGACCTGGGCGTAGTAGAACCGCTTGTGGGCGGTGGTGGCGTGGGCCACCGGTTCGGCCAGGGTGTAGGCCAGGGAACCGGCCGGGCGCTGGGGCGTGCCCAGGAACTCCGCCGGCAGCGGATAGGGCTGGCCGAAAGCCTCAAACCGGTACACCCCCACCGGGCCCACCGGCCGCAGCACGGCGCTGAACCGTTCCGGATGGCCGGCGCCCGCGCCCTTGCGCTTGCGGTGCACCAGGCAGCAGGCCCCGGTCCAGCAGGCCAAAAACTGCTCCAGATCGTAGCAGCGTTCCGCCGCCGCGTCGTTGGGGCTGAAGGGATCGTTCACCAGCACCGAGGGCCGCCCCCCGGCGGACTTGTCGGTCACAACCCCCCGCACCACCAGCGCGTGCCAGGGCGCCACCCCGTCCGCCCCTTCCAGATAGGGCAGCCCGTCCGGGCTGGCGGGGTCGTTGGTGTACCGCACGCAGCAGATCGCCCCGTACCCCGCCTTGATCTGGGCCTTGAGCCCCGCCAGGTCCAGCCAGGCCAGATAGGCCTCGTAGCCGTAGGCCCCCGCGGCCGCCGCGCCGAAAGCCCGGTTTCCGCAGCCGGCGGTCTCGTCGTACATGGCCAGGGCCAGTTCTTCCGGCAGGATATCCTCCCCCCACCGGTTCATGAGCATGGCCAGGCACACCGGCCAGCACCCCGACGCCCCGAAAGCCGGGTCCCGGTTGAGCTGGCTGTAGGACGGGATGTGCAGCGCCCGGTCCAGCGGAGGGCCGGGCTGGCGGGCCCATTCCTTGGGGCGCACGCTCACCGCCAGCAGCCGCAGCGCACAGGTGATCTGCTCGTCCTCGCTGTACAGGAACACCCGCACCTGCACCTTGGTGGCCCCGCCGGGCACGCAGAGCATGTCCAGGTCCACCCAGGCGGGTTCGGCCTCCGGCTGGCGGATGCCTTCCCGTGTCACAAACGGGCTCCACCGGCCAAATCCGTACCAGCCGGTCCATTTGTCGCCGCAGAACACCCGCACCTCGGCCTCCAGGCTGGTGCCGCGGGGGGTGTCCGCCCCCCAGCTGACCATCAGCCGGTCAAAGGCCGAAAAGGCCAGCACCGGGGTCAGGTAGCAGCCCCGGGGGCTGTAGCTGCCGGTGGTGCGCTCCAGCACCAGCGCGCCGGTGCTCAGCGCCAGATTGACCATCTCCCCCCGGGCGAACGCCTCGGTGCCGAAGATGACCACCGTGTTTTTCGCTTCCATCCATCCACCTCGCAAAGCCGGCGGCCCCGCGCAAGGGCGCAGACCCCCATTCTTATGGTTTTATCCTATCCCATCGAACGCGTTCTTGTCAAGCAGAGCGGCCAGCGCGGCCCCGCTCAGGGGCGGGCCCACCGGTTCGGGGGCGGCGCGGCCGGGCCGCAGCGCCCGGCACCAGGTGGACAGCCCCACCCACCGGCCCAGCTTGTAGCCGGTGCGGGGGCAGCGCCCCTGGCAGGCAAAGCCCATCCGGGCGTGGAACTTCTCGCTGGCCGGATTGGGATCGGCCAGGCGGGCGTAGGCGTTCCACACCCCCTGGGCGGCCAGAGCCTCCAGCAGCGCCGCGTACAGCGGGCGGGCGATCCCCCGCCCCACCGCGCCGGGATGGCAGTAGACGGTGGTCTCCACGTCCCAGTCAAACGCCTCCCGGCTGCCCCAGGGATGGGCGCAGGCGTAGCCCAGCAGCGCGCCGGAGCCGCTGCGGGCCACCAGGAACGGGTACCGCGCCGACGCGGCCGCGATCTCGGCGGCCCAGTCCTCCGTGGAGGGTTCGGTATAGGCGAAGGTGGCGGTGCTGTTGCGCACATACCAGCCGTACACCGCCGCGATGTCGGCCGCGTCGGTGGGGGCGGCGGCGAAAAGGCGCGGGCGCATCGCATCGGCCCAGGCGGCGCACAAGGCCTCTTTGCGCGGCTTGTCCAGCCGTTTCAGGGCGGCTTCGGCGCGCATGGCGATACTCTTGTTTGGCAGCAGGGCGCACCAGGCCAGCCCCGCGGCCTTGCGGGCCCGGGTGTACCGGGCGCCCTTGCCGGCGGTATGGGCGGCGATCCGGCGGGGCAGATCGCTGGTCCAGCCGGCGTAGAGGCTGCCGTCGCCGCAGCGCAGCAGATAGGCCCAGGCCAGCTTGTCCGGGACGGGGCCGGCGGGCAGCGGCGGCAGGGAAAACAGGTCCAGATCCATGAAACGGTGCGCCTCCTCGCGCAAAAAATGCAAAAAGTAAGGCGGGCGAACCGCCCGCCTTACTTTCTGTTGCTGAGATCAGCCCTCGATGGCGCCCACAGGGCAAGCGCCGGCGCAGGTGCCGCAATCCAGGCAGGCAGCCTCGTCGATGACGTACTTGCCGTCGCCCTCAGAGATGGCGCTGACCGGGCACTCGCCGGCGCAGGTGCCGCAGGCGATGCAGGCATCGGTGATCTTGTAAGCCATAGTCGTTCTCCTTTTTCTCCGCGCCCATCGTATTTTTTGTCGGGGATGCTCCGCCGCCGGCGCGGAGGCTGCGGCCCTGCCAAGAGGTTCCCCTCTTGGTGGTTATTGTAGCAATTTTTCCCCGGCTTTTCAAGTGCATTTTGTGCGGCTGTACAGGCGAAAACTGCGGCTGGGGCTCTGTGGTCGGATTCCGCGGCCGCAGGCCGGAGGATCGGCCGCTCCGGCTGTGCGTCCCTTCGTCAGCAGCGGGCGCAGACGAGCCGCCCGCCCCGGGCCGCTGCCGGGTGCTCCGGCGCGCGGGATGAATGCCCTCCGGGCACCCCAAACCCGCTGGGTTTGGGCCCCCGCGCGCCTGCGCGCCCGTTCGCTTGGTAAAGGATACATCTGTGGATTCATCGGCCCTCTGGCGAGGGCCGATTCATCTCACAGCTGTAGATCCTCGTCGGTAATGAATCCGGTGGCCACCAGGTTGGTGGGGCCGGTGAGGAAGAGCTGCTCCACCGCCTCGCCGGCCCAGCGGCAGTCGATGATCAGGTCGTCGCCGGGGTTGTGCACCGTGACCGGCGCGCCCTTGGCCAGCAGGCCCATCGCCTGCAAGGCGGCCACGGTGCTGCCGGAGCCGGTGCCGCAGGCCAGGGTAAAGTCCTCCACCCCGCGCTCGTAGGTGCGGATCAGCACCTCGTGCGGGCCGGTCACCTGGCAGAAGTTCACGTTGGCGCCCTTGGGCAGCAGCGGGTGGGACCGCAGCTTGCGCCCCTCCTCAAACAGCCGCTGGGCGTAGTCCTCCATCTCGGCCAGGCCGGGCACCGGCACCACCAGATGGGGCAGGCCCGGGTCCCCCAGTTCCACATAGGCGGCCCGCAGCGGGCCGCCGTCCGCGTCCTGGGTGGGCCAGCCGGTGCGCAGCACGGTGGGCCGGTTCAGCAGCACCTTGTACAGCCGGTCAGTCTGCCGCCAGGCGGGCACGTTGCCGCTGGTGGCCTCGATGACGATCTCGTCCTTCGGAGCGAAATGCTCGTAGACGAACCGCCCGAAACACCGGGCCCCGTTGCCGCACATCTCCCCCACGCTGCCGTCGCTGTTGAAAAACCACATCTTCGCGTCGCCGCCGCGCTCGGGCTGATCGGCCACCATCAGGCCGTCCGCCCCCACGCTGGTGCGCCGTGCGCAGACCCGGCGGGCCAGCGCCGGCATCTGGGCCGGGGTCAGGCGGGCGATCCGGTTGTCGATCACCACAAAATCGTTGCCCGCGCCCTGCATCTTGCAAAACTCCAGTTTCACAGCAAACCTCCCCTTTCGGTCGTCAATGGGCAAACTGGCTGTTCCAGAGGGTGGCGTAGAAGCCGCCCTTCGCCAGCAGCTGGTCGTGGGTGCCCTGTTCCACCACATGGCCCTCCCGCATCACCAGGATCACGTCCGCCTCCCGGATGGTGGACAGCCGGTGGGCCACGATAAAGCTGGTCCGCCCCTGCATCAGCCGGGCAAAAGCGCTCTGGATCTTTTGCTCGGTGCGGGTGTCGATGCTGGAGGTAGCCTCGTCCAGGATGAGCATGGGCGGCAGGTTCAGCATCACCCGGGCGATGCACAGCAGCTGTTTCTGGCCCTGGCTGAGCATGCCGCCGTCCTCGTTCACCACCGTGTCGTACCCCTGGGGCAGCCGCTGGATGAAGCTGTGGGCATGGCTGGCTTTGGCCGCCGCCACCACCTCGTCCAGGCTGGCGTCCGGGCGGCCCATGGCGATGTTTTCCCGGATGGTGCCGGTGCGCAGCCAGGTATCCTGCAGCACCATGCCGTAGCTGCGCCGCAGGCTGCGCCGGGTCATCTGGCGCACCGGATGGCCGTCCACCCGGATCTGGCCCGCGTCCGGCTCATAGAACCGCATGAGCAGGTTGATGAGGGTGGTCTTGCCGCAGCCGGTGGGCCCCACGATGGCCACCCGCTCGCCGGGATGCACCGTCAGGTTGAAGTCCTCGATCAGCGGGCGGGATTTGTCGTAGCTGAAATAGATGTTCTCCAGTTCCACCCGGCCCTCGGCGTGTTCCAGCACCAGCGCGTTCGGGTCGTCGGGGCGCTGGGGGTGGGCGTCCAGCAGCTCAAAGATGCGCCCGGCGCAGGCCAGGGCGTTCTGCAGTTCGGTCACCACGCCGGAGATCTCGTTGAAGGGCTTGGTGTACTGGTTGGCGTAGCTGAGCACGGTGGACAGCTGCCCCACCGAGATCAGCCCGCCGATCGCGCAGAGCGCGCCGGTCAGCCCGGCCCCGGTGTAGACCAGGCTGTTCACGAACCGGGTGGCCGGGTTGGTCAGGGAGGAAAAGAAGATCGCCTTGAAGGAGGCGTCGGTGAGCCGGCCGTTGATCTCATCGAACCGGCCCTGCACCGCGTTGGCCTGCCCGAAAGCCTGCACCACCTTCTGGCCGGAGACCATCTCGTCGATGAGGGCGGTCTGTTCGGCGCGGGCGTCGCTCTGGCGGCGGAACATGAAGTAGGTGCTGCGGGCGATCCAGGCGGCCACAAACAGGCTCACGGGGGTCACCGCCACCACCACCACCGTGATCAGCGGGCTGATGGTGAGCATGCAGTACAAGGTGCCCAGGATGGTCAGCACCCCGGTGAACAGCTGGGTAAAGCCCATGAGCAATCCGTCGGCGAACTGGTCCACGTCGGCGATGATGCGGCTCACCAGCCCGCCGGTGGGATGGGCGTCCAGGTATTTCAGGTTCAGCTTTTGCAGATGGTCAAAGGCGTCCCGGCGCATATCCCGGATCACACAGTAGGTGATGTGGTTGTTGCACAGGCTCATCAGCCACTGGCTCACCGCCGTGCCCGCCACCGCCAGCGCGGCGGCAAGCAGGATGGGCGGCAGCGCCGCGAAATCCACCTGGCCGGGGCCCAGGATCTGGTCCACGGCGCGGCCGGTCAGGATCGGGAACCAGAGGGTCAGCACCACCGTCACGGCGGCCAGCGCCAGGCTGGCCAGCACCCACAGCCAGTACCGGCCTACCCGGCGCAGTACCCGGGCCAGTACCTGGCCCTGGGTCAGGGAGGGATTGTAGTTGGTCACGCGCCCTCACCCCCTTTACGGCTGGGCTCAAACTGGGATTCGTAGATCTCCCGGTACACACTGCACCGTTCCAGCAGCTCGGCGTGGGCGCCCATATCCACCACCCGGCCGTCGTCCAGCACCAGGATGCGGTCGGCGTGCATGACACTGGCCGCCCGCTGGCTCACGATAAACACCGCCGGATGCCAGTCCAGCCGGCGCAGCGCGCCGCGCAGGGCCGCGTCGGTGGCGTAGTCCAGGGCGCTGGCGCTGTCGTCCAAAATCAGGATGGACGGCCGGCGCACCAGGGCCCGGGCGATGGTCAGCCGCTGGCGCTGGCCGCCGCTCAGGTTGCGGCCGCCCTGTTCCACCGGTTCGTCCAGCCCGCCCGGTTTGCCGCGCACCACCTCGGCGGCCTGGGCGGATTCCAGCGCGGCCCACAGCGCCGCGTCATCCGCCGCCGCATCGCCCCAGCGCAGGTTTTCCCGGATGGTGCCCTGAAACAGCAGGGCCTTCTGCGGCACGATGCCGATGCCCGCCCGCAGGGCCTCCGGGTCCTGCCGGCGCACATCCACCCCGTTCACCAGTACCGCGCCGCCGGTCACGTCGTAGAACCGGGGGATCAGGTTCACCAGGGTAGATTTGCCGCTGCCGGTGCCGCCGATCACCCCGATGGTCTGCCCGGCCATGACCGACAGGTCCACCCCGGTCAGCGCGTCGGCGCCGCCGCCGGGATAGGTGATGGACGCGTCGCGAAACTCCACCGCCGGCACCCCTTCCCGGGCGGGAGCCGCCGCGGACTGTTCGGGCGCGGGCAGGGCGCCGTCCACCTTCAATACGCTCTCCACCCGGGCGGCGCAGGCCAGCGCCTTGCTGGAGAGGATGATGGTGTTGGCCAGTTTGATCAGTTCCACCGAGATCTGGGTCATGTACCCCAGTAGGGCCACCAGCTGGCCCTGGGTGATGGCGCCGCCGTCCACCCGCCAGGCGCCCTGCTGGATCAGGGCCACCGCGGCCAGGTTCAGCAGCACGTAGGTGCCCGGGTTCATGAAAGCGCTCACCGCGCCCACCCGCAGCTGACGGCCCGTCAGGTCCTCGTTGCGCTCGGCAAAGCGGGCCACCTGGGCGTCCTCCTGGCCGAAGGCGCGGATCACCCGCACGCCGGTCAGGTTTTCCCGGGTCAGGCCCAGCACCTTGTCCAGCGCGGCCTGTACCTGTTTATAGCGGGGCATGGTCCACCAGAGCACCCCGGCGATCACCAGGCAGAGCAGCGGTACCACCACCGCGAACACCAGCGCGCTGCGCGCATCAATGAGAAAGGCAGCCAGCACCGATCCGGCCACCACAAAGGGACTGCGCAAAAACAGGCGCAGGGCCATGTTCAGGCCGCTCTGCACCTGGTTGATATCGCTGGTCATGCGGGTGATAAGGGTGGGCGCGCCCTGGGCGTCCATCGCCGCGTACCCGAAGGACTGCACATGGGCGAACAGCGCGCTGCGCAGCTTGCCGGAAAAGCCCACCGCCGCCCGGGCGGAAAAAAACTGCCCGGCGATCGAGAAGCCAAGGCCCGCCGCGCCCAGCAGCACCAGCACCCCGCACATCCGCCAGACATAGGGGGTGTCGCCGGTGCGCACCCCCCGGTCGATGATCGAGGCCATCACTACCGGTACGAACAGTTCCAGCGTGGCTTCGATGAGTTTGCACAACGGGCCCATCACGCAGTCTACGCGGTAGGCTTTCAGGTATCTCCAGATGGAGCCTTCCATATCCAGTTCCTCCAAACGGGCCGCCCCAGGGCGGCGGGATATGCCCTATTATAGCACTCCCGGGGCCGGTGCGCAAATGCGCGGGATGGGCCGATATGCCAATACGGGGGGAATGGACCCTTCCCCCCGTGCCCCCCGGAATTTCCGGCCGAGATCCTTCGGCCGGGGAGAAACGGAACGGGGATGGGTTAATAGGATTGTATGGCAGGACGGGCGAAGGTATCACCCCGGCCCTCAGCCGATTCCGCACCCGTCCGCTGCGCAACGGGACATCTGCGGATTCATCGGCCCTCTTTTGAGGGCCGATTCATCTCGCAGATGTTACCCGGGTTGTAACGCGGGGCGGTGCGCCCCTTTTTCAATCCTGGGCATGGAGAAGTTCTGCGCCCCGGGCCGCTCCCGGCGGCTCCATCGGCCGGGATAAATGCCCTCCGGGCACCCGGGCCTTGCCCGGGCCCCAGCCGATTCCGCACCCGTCCGCTGCGCAACGGGACATCTGCGGATTCATCGGCCCTCTTTTGAGGGCCGATTCATCTCGCAGATGTTACCCCAACGCCACATCCAGGATCATCATGGCAAGGAAACCGACCAGAAAACTCAGGGTGCCGGGATGCGAATGCTCGCCTAGATGGGCTTCCGGAATGAGCTCCTCGGCCACCACATAGAGCATCGCCCCCGCGGCGAAGGCCAGCAGCCAGGGCATCAGCGGCTGGATGCCGCCTGCCGCCAGAACCACCGCCATGCCGAACACCGGCTCCACGATGCCCGACAGGCTGCCGTAGACAAAACTGCGGGTGCGGCTCAGCCCCTCCTGGCGCAGCGGCAGCGAGATGGCCGCCCCCTCCGGAAAGTTTTGAATGCCCATCCCCGCCGCCAGCGCCAGTGCGGTGGCCAGCGCCGCCGCCTCCCCGCTCTGGGCCGCCAGCGCGAAACTCAGCCCCACCGCCATCCCCTCCGGGATGTTGTGCAGGGTCACCGCGCTCACCAGCAGGGTGGTGCGCCGCCAGCCGCAGCCCGGCCCTTCGCAGTCTTCCGCGCCCGGGTGCAGATGGGGCGTCAGATGGTCCAGCGCCAGCAAAAACGCCGCCCCCAGCACAAAGCCCCCCGCCGCCGGCAGCCAGCCCGCTCCGCCCGCCGCCTCGGCCTGCTCGATCGCCGGGATCAGCAGGCTCCACACCGAGGCCGCCACCATCACACCCGCCGCAAAGCCCAGAAACATCTGCTGCATGTTGCGGGTGATCGCGCCCCGAAACAAAAACACCGTGGCCGCACCCAGGCTGGTCATCAAAAAGGTGAACCCCGTGCCCGCCGCCGCCCATAGGATCGCGTCATTCATAAAAAAGGCTCCTTTCATTATCAGGAATCATTCCTGTTTATAGCATACACGAAACCGATCCGCTTGGCAAGGTGGAAAAAAATGAACGCGCCGTAAACTTTTTATCGCCCGTATTGACTTGCGGCGCGGTGGTGCTACAATGGTCTGCATTGAATGGTTAATCTGCTTAACTTTATAGGAGACAGTCATGAAAGACGACACGAGCCGGGCGCTGCAGATGTTCCTGACGATGGACCGGATGCGCCGCGCCTGGGCGGAGATCATCCCCTGCGCGGGGATCAGCAAATCCCAGTTCGCCACCCTGCTGGTGATCCTGTACGGGGGCCGGCCGCCCCACGGGGCGGGGCTGTTCAGCGCCACCCTGCCGCCGCCGGAAGACAGCGGCGGGGTGAGCCTGTCGGAGGTGGCGGCGGTGATGGGGCAGACGGTGCCGGCGCTGAGCCAGCGGGTCAGCCGGATGGAGCAGCTGGGCTATGTGGAGCGCCTGCCTCACCCCACCGACCGGCGGGCCTCTCTGCTGCGGGTGACCGCCTCGGGCAAGGAACTGCTGGAGCAGGCCCGCCGCAGCATCACCCGGCGGATGGACGGCATCCTGGCCGGGATGGGCGAAGCCTCGATGGACCAGCTGCTGGCGCTGCTGGAACAGCTGGCGGACCTGATGGAACAGAGCAACGCGGGCGCGCAGACCGCCCGGGAAGGAGAGAATCCCCCATGTGGAAACTGAAACGGTATCTGAAACGCTATCTGGGCCTGCTGGCGGCGGCCATCCTGCTGCTGTTCGCCCAGGCCATGCTGGAGCTGACCCTGCCCAACTCCATGAGCGACATCGTGAACGTGGGCCTGCAGCAGGGCGGCATCACCTCGGCGGCGCCCCAGGCCATCGACCCGCAGAGCATGGCGCTGATGCGGCGGTTCATGAGCGAGGCGGACGCGGCGGCCGTGGACGCGGCCTACACCCCGGCAGGCGAGAGCGCCGAGGGCCTGGCCCACTGGCAAAAGACCTATCCGGGCCTGACCGCTGACGGCTGGGTGCTCACCGCCGACGCGGCGGCCAGCGGGGCCGAGGGGGCGTTTTCCCGGGCGGCCTACGCGCTGGTGCAGGCGGCGGGGGCCTCGGGGCTGGACCCGGCGGCGCTGGCCGCGCTGGATGAGAGCGCCATCGACGCGGCGGTGCAGGCCGCGGCGGTCACGCCGGACAGCCTGCTGGGCCAGACCGGCGCGGTGCTGGTCAAGCGGTTCTACCAGGCGCTGGGCGCCGACACCGACGCCATCCAGACCCGGTATATCCTGGCGGTGGGGGCGCGGATGCTGGGGCTGACCCTGCTGCTGACCCTCTGCGCCATCAGCGCGGGCTTCTGCCTGTCCCGGCTGGGCGCGGGCGTGGGCCGGGACCTGCGGCGGGACGTGTTCACCCGGGTGACCTATTTCAATAACGCGGAGATGGATCAGTTCTCCACCGCCAGCCTCATCACCCGTTCCACCAACGATATCACCCAGGTGCAGAACTTTCTGAGCATGGGGCTGCGGATGCTGTGCTTCGCGCCGATCATGGGCCTGGGCGGGCTGATCATGGGGCTGCGCAAATGCCCCCAGCTGGCCTGGGTGCTGGCGCTGGCGCTGGCGCTGATGCTGGCCCTGATCCTGACCCTGTTCAAGGTGGCCCTGCCCCGGTTCAAGAAGATGCAGGATTTTGTGGACCGGCTCAACCTGGTCAGCCGGGAGGAGCTGTCCGGCCTGATGGTGGTGCGGGCCTTCTCCAACCAGCCCTTCATGCAGCGGCGGTTTGACGAGGCCAACAAGGACCTGACCGGCAACACCCTGTTCGTCAACCGGGCCATGGCCACCATGCTGCCGGTGATGACCCTGGTGATGAATGGCATCAGCCTGCTGATCGTCTGGTTCGGCGGCAAGCAGATCGCCGCCAGCAGCCTGCAGGTGGGCGACATGATGGCCTTTATCCAGTACGCCATGCAGGTGATCATGAGTTTCCTGTTTATCAGCCTGATGTTCATCATGGTGCCCCGGGCCAGCGTCTCGGCCGACCGTATCCGCCAGGTGCTGGAGACCGAAAACGCGGTGGCCGATCCGGAATCCCCCGCCTCCCTGCCCGACCCGGTGCGGGGAGTGGTGGAGTTCCGGGACGTGAGTTTCCGGTACGAGGGGGCGGACGCCGACGTGCTGGAGCACATCAGCTTCACCGCCAGCCCCGGCGAGGTCACCGCCTTTATCGGGTCTACCGGGTCGGGCAAGTCGACCCTGATCAACCTGATCCCCCGGTTCTATGACGCCACCTCCGGCCAGGTGCTGGTGGACGGGGTGGACGTGCGGCAGCTGCGCCAGCAGGACCTGCGCCAGGCCATCGGCTATGTGCCGCAGAAGGGGCTTTTGTTCAGCGGCACCATCGCCTCCAACCTGCGCACCGGCGACGAGGACGCCGACGACGAGACCCTGCGGGCGGCCGCCGCGGTGGCCCAGGCCACCGAGTTCGTGGATAAGCTGCCCGGCGGCATGGACGCGCCGGTCAGCCAGGGGGGCACCAACGTCTCCGGCGGGCAGCGGCAGCGGCTGTCCATCGCGCGGGCGCTGGTGAAAAAGGCCCCGATCCATATCTTTGACGATACCTTCTCCGCGCTGGACTTCAAGACCGACGCGGCGCTGCGCACCGCGCTGCGGCCCTGGACCAAGGACGCCACCGTGCTGATCGTGGCCCAGCGGGTCAGCACCATCATGCACGCGCAGCAGATCATTGTGCTGGACGAGGGCCGCGTGGTGGGCAAGGGCACCCATGAGGAGCTGCTGCGCACCTGCCCCGAGTACCGGGAGATCGCCCAGAGCCAGCTTTCAAAGGAGGAATTGGGATAATGGCAGCCAATACCAACCATCGCCCGATGGGGCCGCGGCCGGGCGGCCATGGGCCCGGCGGCATGATGCCCGGTGAGAAGGCCCGGGATTTCAAGGGCTCGATGCAGAAACTGCTGGGATACCTGGCGCCCTATCTGCCGGGCATCGTGGTGGCGCTGGTCTGCGCCGCGGCCAGCACGGTGTTCTCCATCTTCGGACCCAAGATCTTGGGCCAGGCCACCACCGAGCTGTTCAACGGCCTGATCGCCATGCTCACCGGCACCGGCGGCATTGATTTCGGGGTGATCGGCACCATCCTGCTCACCCTGGCGGCGCTGTACCTGGTCAGCGCCCTGCTCAGCTATCTGCAGGGCTGGCTCATGAGCGGGGTGGCCATCAAGATCAGCTATTCCATGCGCCGGGATATCAGCAACAAGATCGACCGGCTGCCCCTGGCCTATTTTGACCGGGTGCAGAGCGGCGAGGTGCTCAGCCGCATCACCAACGACGTGGACACCGTGACCCAGACGCTCAACCAGAGCCTGTCCCAGATCGTGAGCAATGTGGCCACCCTGATCGGGGTGCTGGTGATGATGCTGACCATCAGCCCGGTGATGACCCTGGTGGCGCTGTGCATCCTGCCGGTGAGCGTGCTGATCGTGAGCCAGGTGGTGCGCCGCAGCCAGCCGTTCTTCCGCCGCCAGCAGGAGATGCTGGGCCATGTGAACGGCCACGTGGAGGAGATGTACGGCGGCCATGTGATCCTGACCGCCTTCAACGGCCAGCAGGAGAGCATCGACACCTTCAGCCGCCTCAACGAGGACCTGTACAAAGCCGGCTGGAAGAGCCAGTTTCTCAGCGGCATGATGATGCCGCTCATGAACTTCGTGGGCAACCTGGGGTATGTGGCCATCTGTGTGCTGGGCGGGTTTCTGACCCTGAACGGCTCCATCACGGTGGGCGATATCCAGGCATTCACCCAGTATGTGCGCCAGTTCACCCAGCCCATCACCCAGATCGCCAACATCTCCAACGTGCTGCAGCAGACCGCCGCAGCCGCCGAGCGGGTGTTTGAGTTCCTGGCCGAGGCCGAGGAGCCCGCCGACCCGCCCGCGCCGGTATCCACCGACGGGGTGCAGGGCGCGGTGTGGTTCGCCCATGTGCAGTTCGGCTATCTGCCGGACAAGACCATCATCCACGATTTCTCGGCTATGGTGAAGCCGGGCACCAAGGTGGCCATCGTGGGGCCCACCGGCGCGGGCAAGACCACCATGGTCAAGCTGCTGATGCGGTTCTATGACGTGACCGAGGGCGCCATCCTGGTGGACGGCTACGATCTGCGCCAGTACGCCCGCGGCGCGCTGCGGGATATGTTCGGCATGGTGCTGCAGGACACCTGGCTGTACAGCGGCACCATCCGGGAGAACATCCGGTTCGGCCGGCTCGACGCCACCGACGAGGAGGTCTACGCGGCGGCCAAGGCCGCCCAGGTGGACCATTTCGTGCGCACCCTGCCCGAGGGGTATGACACCGTGCTGAACGAGGAGGCCAGCAACATCAGCCAGGGCCAGAAACAGCTGCTGACCATCGCCCGCACCATCCTGTCCGATCCGAAGATCCTGATTTTGGACGAGGCCACCTCCAGCGTGGATACCCGCACCGAGCTGAGCATCCAGCGGGCCATGGACGCCCTCACCACCGGACGCACCAGCTTCATCATCGCCCATCGCCTGTCCACCATCCGCAACGCCGATATCATCCTGGTCATGCGGGACGGCGATATCGTCGAGACCGGCAGCCACAACGAGCTGCTGGCCAGGGGCGGCTTCTACGCCGAACTCTACCAGAGCCAGTTCGCGGACACCGCGGGCTGATACGCCAATCTGGGGGACCAGTCCCCCAGCCCCCCATCTGTTGGGCCGAATACTCGGCCCTCGGGAAAAACAAAAAGCAAGGCCCGCGCGAACGGAAAAGGTTCGCGCGGGCCTTTATTATGATTCTTTTCCCGGGGCCGGAGGATTCCGGCGCTATATTCCGGGGGGCTGGGGGGAATCGTTGATTCCCCCGGAATCGCTCTTACACAAACAGGAACTGGAAGTTGTTCCACAGGCTCATGGCCAGCAGCGCCACGATCAGCACCGGCAGCACCCAGGTCAGGTAGAAGCGCAGCGCCCGGGGCATCTTCAGCCCCTTGCCGGTGTTGGCCTCGGCCAGGTAGTTGTCAAAGCCCCAGCCGCTGCGGCGGGTGCAGAACAGCAGATAGATCAGCGAACCCACCGACAGCAGGATGGTGCTGGCGATCAGGCTCTCCAGATCCATGACGCCGGTGTTTGCCCCCAGCGGCTGAAAGCTGCTCCACACATTGAAGCCCAGCGCGCAGGGCACGCTGCACACCGCCACGATCACCAGGTTGATCCACACGGCCTTTTTGCGGCTCCAGCCCCATTTGTCCATGCAGCAGGCCAGGATGTTCTCAAACACCGCCACCACGGTGGTCAGCGCCGCGAAGCTCATGAACAGAAAGAACAGCGCGCCCCACAGCCGGCCGCCGGCCATGTTGTTGAACACGTTGGGCAGGGTCACGAACAGCAGATTGGGGCCGCTGTCCGGCGCCACGTCGTAGGCGAAGCAGGCCGGAAAGATGATCAGCCCGGCGGTGATGGCCACAAAGGTGTCCAGCACCGCGATGCCCACGCTCTCCCCCAGCAGGCTGCGGTCCCGCTTCATGTAGCTGCCGAAGATGGCGATCGCGCCGATGCCCAGGCTCAGGGTAAAGAAACTCTGGTCCATCGCGGCGGCCAGGCAGTTCGCCAGCCCCACCTTGTTCAGGTTCTCCAGGTTCGGCATCAGGTAGAAGGCCAGCCCCTCGCCGCCGCCGGGCAGGGTCAGGCTGCGCACCGCCAGCACCAGGATCAGCGCCAGCAGCGCCACCATCATCCATTTGCTGACCCGCTCCACCCCTTTCTGCAGGCCGCCGGCGCAGACGGCAAACCCCGCCGCCACCACCACCAGCATCCAGAACACCATCGTGGCCGGGTCGGCCAGCATGGTCCTGTAGGCCGCCTGTACCCCGGCGGTGTCCAGCCCGGTCAGGCCGCCGGTCAGGTACTGGACAAAATAGTTCACCAGCCAGCCGGCCACCACCGTATAAAAGAACATCAGCATGTAGTTGCCCAGCATCCCGAAGGGGCTGTACCAGTGCCATTTGCCGCCGGGCTGTTCCAGGGTCTCAAACTCCCGGATGATGCTCTTGCGGCTGGCCCGGCCCACCGCCAGTTCCATGCTCAGGATGGGCAGCCCCACGATCACCAGGAACATCAGGTAAAACAGCACAAAGAACGCGCCGCCGTTCTGCCCCACCATATAGGGGAACCGCCACACATTCTCCAGCCCGATGGCACACCCGGCGCTGAGCAGAAGAAAGCCCAGCCGGGATTTGAATTGTTCGCGTTGCACGATCGTTCCTCCCTTCAGCGGCCGCGCGAGCCCCTTTCCGCTTTCCGTGAAACCGGCCGCCGGCCGGCTTTCCATCGCCGCTTACAGCCCCAGCATTTTGGCCAGTTCTTCCGGGCTGCGGGCGATCCGCGCCGCGCCGGCCGCCTCCAGTTCCTGCCGGCTGCGGAACCCCCAGCACACCGCGATGCCGTCGGTGCCCGCGTTGCGGGCGGTCTGTACGTCCACGTCGGAATCCCCGATGTACACCGCCCGCTCGGGCGCCACGCCCAGCTGCCGCAGCGCCTCCAGCACCGCGTCCGGCGCGGGCTTTTTGCGCACGCCGGGCTTTTCCCCCACCGCCAGGGCCACCCGCGGCCCGAAATAGGCCACGGCCAGCTGCTTGACCGCCCCGTCGAACTTGTTGCTGATCACCGCCGCCGGCACGCCGGCCGCCTGCAGCGCCTCCAGCAGGGGCAGCACCCCCGGATAAGGCGCGGTGTTCACCCGGCAGTGGGCCGCATAGTATTCCTTGAAGCAGGCCAGGATGGCCTCAAACTGCGGATGCTGCGCCCCGCCGGGCACCGCCCGCTCCATCAGCAGCCGCACCCCGTTGCCCACGAACCGCCGCACCTCGTCCACCGTGCGCGCCGGCAGCCCGAAGGCGGCCAGCGCCGCGTTGGTGGCGTCCGCCAGATCCTGCAAGGTATTCAAAAGGGTGCCGTCCAGATCGAACAGCACCGCGTCGTATCGCTGCGCCATAGCCGCGCGCCCCCTTGTTCGCTGTGTTTTCAACGAATTCCAGTATACCGCGTCCCGCCCCCGGATGCAACACGAAACCGGCGGTTTCACCCGGTTTCGCGGCCCGGCAAGGAAATTTCTGCCGGAATGAAAGGTTCTTGCCCGATATTGCGTATATGTGTTAGTATAGGATAAATTTCACACCTTTTTGACCCCGGGCCCCACGCCCGGAGAAAGGACCCCCCATGCCCCGCGTTTCCTTCGTGCGCCGGGCCGCGGTCTGCATCGCGGCGCTGGCGCTTGTGCTTGTCGTTCCGGCCCGGGCCGCCCAGCCCGGGGAGGCCGTGCCCCTTACCGTCACGGTGGACGGGCAGGCGGCCGCCTCCCTCACCGACGGCAGCCGTTCCACCAAAGTGACCTTGTCCGGCGGCACGGTGACCGTCACCGCCGCCGCCCCCTTCGACGCCCTCTATGTGATCTGGGATCAGCCCCCCGGGCCCTGGGTCCTCACCCCGGACGACGGCCAGCCCGCCTCCACCTGGGGCCAGCAGGGGTTTTTGCACGAATATGTGAGCCTGGCCCGGGCCGCCTCCTCCGCCGCCATCGAGGCGCCCCCGGGCGCCATCCTCTGTGAAGTTTACGCCCTGGCCGGGGACGATCTGCCCGACTGGGTGCAGGTCTGGCAGCCCCCCTGCGAGGACGCCGACCTGCTGGTGCTGCCCACCCACGCCGACGACGAGCATCTCTGGTTCGGCGGCACGATGCCGCTCTACGCCGGGGAAAAGGGCATGGCGGTGCAGGTGGCCTACATGACCAACCACTGGGGCGAGCCCTACCGCCCCCACGAGCTGCTGGACGGGCTGTGGACGGTGGGGATCAAAAACTACCCGGTGATCTCGGATTTCCCCGACCTGTACGCCTCCAAGGCCAGCCTGGAATCGGCCATACAGGTCTACGGGGAGGACACCGTCACCGCCTGGCAGGTGCAGCTGCTGCGCCGGTTCACCCCGGAGGTGGTGGTGGCCCATGACATCAACGGCGAGTACGGCCACGGGGCCCACCAGCTCAACGCCAGGACCCTGCTGGCCGCGCTGGACCTGGCCGCCGACCCGACCCGGTACCCGGATATCCCGTATGGACCCTGGCAGGTGCAGAAAGCCTACCTGCATCTGTGGCCGGAGAACACCATCACCATGGAGTGGAGCCAGATGCCGCTGGCCGCTTTCGGCGGGCGCACGGCGCTGGAGATGGCCCAGGCGGGGTTTGCCTGCCATGCCAGCCAGACGGCGTACTTCTCGGTCAAGGAGTCCGGCTCCAACGACTGCCGGCAGTTCGGCCTGGCCTACACCACCGTGGGGCAGGATGTGCAAAAGAACGATTTCTTTGAAAACGTGGTCTGGCCGCCCGAGCCCACCCCGGAACCCACCCCGGGGCCGACCGCCGCGCCCACGCCCGCGCCCACCCCGGAACCCGCGCCCCTGGCCGGCGCGGCCGGAGCGCTGTGGC
>CASFJO010000062.1 GCA_949295035.1 uncultured Gemmiger sp. | reverse complement strand
AGCGCCGATGTGGGCGGGCTGCTGTTTGACGCGGTGGCTCTGGCCCGCGCCGTGGGGCAGGAGCCGGAGGAGGCCCTCACCCGGGAGAACGCCGCCTTTACCCGCCGGGTGGAGCAGTGCGAGGCGGCAGCCATGGCCGCCGGTCTGCCGCTGGCGGAGGCCGATTTGGTATCGCTGGCCGCCTGCTGGGGGCCGGACGCAACGCAAGCTTCAGAGTGATCGCTCTGTGCTGATAAAAATTTGGAGGTTGAATGACAATGACCAAAGTTGAACTGATCGCCAAGGTTGCCGCCGAGGCTGAAATCACCAAGAAGGACGCCGAGAAGGCTGTCAACGCCGCTCTGGACGCCATCACCGAGGCCCTGAAGGCCGGCGACAAGGTTTCCCTGGTGGGCTTCGGCACCTTTGAGACCCATGAGCGGGCCGCCCGTTCCGGCATCAATCCCCGCACCAAGGAGCCCATCGAGATCGCCGCTTCCGTGGCTCCCGTGTTCAAGGCCGGCAAGGCCCTGAAGGACGCTGTGTCCAAGTAAACCGATCGGTTTTTTCGGGCCCTGCCGCGCTTTGCGGCGGGGCCTTTTCCGCGAAAGACAGGAGGGCAGCGCATGCGTATCGACAAGTATCTTAAGGTCAGCCGCCTGATCAAGCGGCGCACCGTGGCCAATGAGGTGGCCGACGCGGGCCGCATCCTGGTCAACGGCAAGCCCGCCAAGGCCAGCTATGCCGTCAAGGTGGGGGATGAGATCGAGATCACCTTTGGCAACCGGCCGGTAAAGGTGCGGGTCCTCAGTGTGGACGCGCCCGCCGGCAAGGATGTGGCCCGGGAGATGTACGAGGTGCTGGAGGGTTGACCGCCCTCCGGCATTTTTTGTCATGAGGGCGCATAGGCTGGTATCACAAGAAAGGCAGGTGCCCGTCTATGCAGCAGCGCAATCCGGCTCCCGCGGCCCCGGCGCAGGCCCGGCAGCCTCATACCCTGATCGTGGAAAACCGGGGGTCTATCAGTGCCACCGGAGTGACGCGCATCGTCAGTTGCGACGAGAACGGCGCGGTGCTGGAGACCGGCCAGGGCATCCTCACGGTGGGCGGCCAGGAGATCCAGGTCAGCGAACTCAGCGCCCAGACCGGCGAATTGCGCATCTTTGGCCGGATCGATTATCTGCAGTACACCGAGCCCCGCCCCACCCCCGGCGGATGGCTTCGGCGGCTGGTACGCTGACGGCCGCCGGTCTGGCGGCGGATCTGTCCGCCTGCCTGGCGCTGGGGGTGCTGCTGGCGGGGGTGCTGCTGGCAGGCCGGGCGGCGCTGGGCGGTTCCAAAGCGGCCTGTTTTGTGGTGGACGTGGCAGGTTTTGCCCTGGCAGCAGTGCTGCTGTGCGGATTTGCGGCCTCCCGCAGCGCGGCGGGGGCGGTGCGCTGGTATATGCTGCCGGCGCTGGCCGCGGGGGCCTGGGCGGGCTGGCTGACGCTGGGCCCCACCGTGCTGTACGCCGCCCGGCTGGCGCGCTGGGCGGCGGCGCTGCCTTTTGCGCTGCTTGCGGACCGGGCCGTTTGCCCCGCCGCCGGCAGGCTCGGCGGCCTGATCCGGGGCCAATGGCGGAAAATCCGCGCCCAAAGCCGGAAAAGACGGAAAAAACGGTTGCAAAAAAATGCCGGGTTGTTGTATAATTCAAATTAACTGAAACGTCTGTTTTTCTGCAACAGCGTCCCAGGAAAGGGGGCTCCATGGTGAGGCGCAAAAAACATTTTCTGTCCGGGTTGATGCTGCGGGCGGCGGCGGTCTGCGTCGGTGCGTATCTGATCGTAGGTATTGTGGTCAACCAGGTGTCCATCAGTTCCAAGCAGCAGGCGCTGGATTCGGTCCAGCAGCAGCTGGAGGCGCAGCAGGCGGAGAATGAGGAGCTGGAGCGCGTTCTCACCGGCGGCAGCGAAGAAGAGATCGTGGAGCGCGTCGCCCGTGACCGGTTGGGGTATGCCCGTCCGGATGAGCGGGTCTTTGTGGACGTCAGCGGCAGCTGAACAGGCGGCGGGGCATGTTGCGGTCCCCGCCAGTAAATCAAACAAAAGGGGATTCTTGCGTGCAGTTAGAGGTTGGAACGATTGTAGAGGGCACCGTCAGCGGCGTGAAAAAGTTCGGGGCGTTTGTCACCCTGCCGGAGGGCAAAACCGGCATGGTGCATATCTCCGAGGTCTCAAACGAGTTTATCCAGGACCTGTCCGCCGTGCTCAGCGAAGGGCAGAAGGTCAAGGTCAAGGTCATCAACATTGGGGAGGACGGCAAGATCGGCCTGTCCATCAAGCGTACCCTGCCTCCGCCGGAGCGTCCCGCCCGCGGGCCGCGGGGCCCGCGTCCTGCCCAGCAGCGGGGCGGCCGTGCCGATACCGGCCGGGTCTGGCAGCCCAAGGCCCCACAGCCTCAGGGCGATTTGAGCTTTGAGGATATGATGGCCCGCTGGAAGAGCCAGAGCGAGGAGAAAAACGCCGACCTCAAGCGGGTCACCGAGGCCCATCGGGGCGGCGGGTCCCGCCGGCGTTGAGCCGCAATTTCACAAAAATATTTTTTTTCGCCCCCGGCATGCCGCGCCGGGGGCTTTTTGCCGCCTTTTTTTGCGGGTTTTGTTCCCATGTGCCGCGAAAGGGGGGCTGGTAATTTTTGTGCATCTTTGCTATAATAAATCCATCGAAGGGGCGATGCGTGGGCTGTTTGCCTATTCGTCGCCCGATAAAGGAGGCACAGGCATGAATATCGTATGTACCGGACGCAAAGTCAGTTTGAAACCCAGCTTCACCGACAAGGTGCAGGCACGGCTTGCCAAGCTGGACAAGTTCTTCTCCGCCGATGCGCAGGCGCAGGTCACCGTAACGGTGGAAAAAAGCGGCCAGACGGTGGAGATCACGGTGCGTGACAAAGGCCTGATCCTGCGGGCCGAGAAACAGGCCCCCCGCATGGAAGACGCGCTGGAGGACGCGGTGGATCTGCTGACCCGCCGCGTGGTGAAGAACCGCAAGCGCCTGGGCGACAAACTCACCCGCGCCGCCGTGGAGACCGTGCCGATGGAAGAACCCGTCGACGAAGAGCCCTATCAGATCATTCGGGAAAAGCACTTCCCGGTCAAACCCTGCACCGTGGAGGACGCCATCCTGGACATGAATCTGCTGGGCCACAACTTTTATCTGTTCCGGGACGCTGCCAGCGACGAGATCCACCTGGTCTATCGCCGGGCGGACGGCAGCTACGGCCTGCTGATCCCCGAACGCTGAGTCAACCGCCGGGGGCGCCTTTCACAAGGCGCCCCTTTTGTTATGCCGGCCGATACCCCGCCCCGGTTGCCCAAAATGGCCGGATGTGGTACAATATCCCCGGATTTTTCTCACTATCAAGGCCGTAACGGCCGGAAGGAGCCTTTTCTTTGAACTATCGACTGATCGCCCCCTGCTACTTCGGCACCGAGTCCACCGCCGCGTTTGAGGTGCGCCGCCTGGGCGCGGAGGATGTGCAGGTCACCGACGGACGCATTGCCTTTTCCGGCCCGGCGTCCCTGATCGCCGAGGCGAATCTGAATCTGCGCTGTGCCGAGCGGGTGCTGCTTCTGCTCAAAACCTACACCGCCACCACTTTCGACGAGCTGTTCGACGGGGTATACAGCGTGCCCTGGGAGGAGCTGATCCCCGCCAACGCGCAGTTTCCGGTCAAGGGGTCCAGTCTGTCCAGCACCCTGTCCAGCGTGCCCGCCTGCCAGAGCATCGTGAAGAAGGCTGTGGTGGAACGGCTGAAAAAAGGGCACCGGGTCAACCTGCTGCCGGAGGACGGCCCCTTGTACAAGCTGCGATTCTCCCTGCGCAAAAATCAGGTGGAACTCATGCTGGACACAACCGGCGACGGTCTGCACAAGCGGGGGTACCGGCGCAACGCCACCGGCGCCCCGATCAAGGAGACCCTGGCCGCCGCCATTGCCGATCTGGGCCGCGTGCGCAGGGACAGCCTGGTCTGCGATCCCTTCTGCGGCAGCGGCACCATGGTGATCGAGGCGGCCCAGAAGGCCATGAACATCGCTCCGGGCCTTCGGAGGCGCTTTGCCGCCGAGCGGTACAGCTTTTGCCCGCCCGCGCTGTGGGCCGCCGCCCGGGAAAAAGCCCTGGCCGAGATCCGGCAGGACGCCGTGTTTGAAGGACGCGGATGGGACATCGACCCCGCCGCTGTGGAACTGGCCCGGCAGAACGCCAAGCTGGCCGGTGTGGGGGACCGGTGCGTCTTTGCCCGGGCGGATGTGGCGGATTTCGCCCCCGCCGCTGAATCGGTCGTGCTCACCAACCCGCCCTATGGCGAGCGGCTGGGCGATCTGGACGAAGCCGCCCGCCTGGCCGGCGTGCTGGGCCGGCAGCTGGCCGCCCATCCGGTATCCGGTGCCTATGTGATCACCGCCGACGCGGATTTTGAACGCCATTTCGGCAAAAAAGCCGCCCGCCGCCGCAAGCTGTACAACGGCATGATCCCCTGCCAGGTATATATGTATTTTTCGCCCCGCGCGGCAAAGCGGGACTGACAGAAACAAAACCCCCCCGGGACCGTTTCGTGAAACGGTCCCGGGGGGTCGCGCTTTACTCCGCGGCGGTTTCCGCCGGGGGGATCGCGGCGGCGTCCCGGGCGTCGGCGGCTTCCCGCCCGTACGCCCACAGCCCCAGCAACACGGCCAGCGGCGCCAGCCCGCCGAACAAAAGGCCGGTGGGGTTGTTCCGGAATACGCCCGCCACGGCCATCCAGATCAGCACGCCCAGCCAGATCACCGGCGCGATAGCGCCCAGATACCACAAACGCTGCGGCCGCCGGCTGGCCCACAGATGAAATACCAGCAGCGCTGCCAGCGCGGCCAGCATCAAAATGACCCTCGTCATAAAAACCCTCGCTCCTCTCTGAAAGCCGCCCCCGCGGCCTTACGCAACCAGTATACCCGCCCCCCGGGGGAATGTCAAATCAAGCGGCATAGGCATGGGAATATTTGCCAATACTCAGGGCATATCCTCTACCAGAACCAGGCGGGGGGACACGCCCCCGCCCCCAAAAGAAAGGATGCTGCCCCATGAGCCTTGCCGTAAAAAAGCGCCCGGCCCCCGCCGGGACCGATCCGGCCCTGCGCGCCCAGCTGCGGGACTGCCTGGACGAACTGCGCCACAATCAGTGCCAATACGATCTGGAGAAGGAACCGGATCTGATCGAGGCCTGCATCTATCAACGGGCGGCGCTGCTCTGCCGGTACCGGTATCTGCTGCGTCAGGCGCGGGAACAGGAGGCCCGGCCGTGACCGGGTGGTGGCTGGCGGCGGCCGTGGCCCTCACCGCGCTGGTCAGCCGGGCGGCCGCCCGCTGCCGCCGCCCGGTACGGCGCTGCGTGGCGGGTGCCTTGTGCGGGGTGGGCGCACTGGGGGCGGTTAACCTGCTGGCGCCTTTTACAGGTGTGTCGGTAGCGGTCAACGGCCTGTCCGCTTTTGCCGCGGTGGTGCTGGGCGCGCCCGGCGTGGCCGGCCTGCTGGTGCTGCAGCGGCTGTTCGCGCCGTGACACAGACGCAGAGAACCCCCTCCCGTTGCGGGAGGGGGTTCTCTGCGGGAAACGACCGGACCGTAAGCCGGGTTCTGTATTAAACGGTGATCTGTCTAGGCGGTGCGTCACCGCATCGCTCGTGCCACCTCCGGGACGCGCGGGGCAGCGCATTTGTCCCATACGGGTGTTGCTTCTGGTAGGGTTTACATAGCCGCAAAGTCGCCAGTGCGCTGGTGAGCTCTTACCTCGCCTTTCCATCCTTGCTCCGCCCGAAGGCGGGGCGGTCTATTTCTGTTGCACTATCCCTGGGGTCACCCCCGGCTGCCGTTAGCAGTTACCATGCCCTTGTGAAGCCCGGACTTTCCTCAGGGCGCAAAATGCGCCCCGCCACCGTATGTTCCACTCGTTTCCCGTCTGGATGATACCACAAAACCGGCCGGTTTGCAAATTTTTTGTCGCGCAGGCGCCTCAGCGGGTTGCAATCGGGCCTTGGCGGTTTTATAATCTAAAGTATGGCGCCGCCTGGCAAGGGGTCTCGCGGCAGCCCAAAAGAAAGGGGAAGTATCTGATGATTCAAAACGAGTATCTGGCCCGTGTCTATGCCCAGGTCGAAAAGCGCAATCCCGGCGAAACCGAGTTTTTGCAGGCAGTGCGCGAAGTGCTGGAGAGCCTGCAGGTCATCTGCGAAAAGCACCCTGAGTACGAGGCCAACGGCGTGCTGGAGCGCATTGTGGAGCCTGAGCGCTTCATCCAGTTCCGCGTGTCCTGGGTGGACGACGCCGGCAAGGTCCAGGTGAACCGGGGCTACCGCGTTCAGTTCAACAGCGCCATCGGTCCCTACAAGGGCGGTCTGCGCCTGCATCCCAGCGTCAACGCCTCGGTCATCAAGTTTTTGGGCTTTGAGCAGATCTTCAAGAATAGCCTGACCGGCCTGCCCATGGGCGGCGGCAAGGGCGGCAGCGACTTTGATCCCAAAGGCAAGAGCGACGCTGAGATTATGCGTTTCTGCCAGAGCTTTATGACCGAACTGTCCAAGCATATCGGCCAGTTCACCGACGTACCCGCCGGCGATATCGGCGTGGGCGCCCGGGAGATCGGATACATGTACGGCCAGTACAAGCGGCTGCGCAACGAGTTCACCGGTGTGCTCACCGGCAAAGGCCTGAAGTGGGGCGGCAGCCTGGTGCGCACCGAGGCCACCGGCTATGGTCTGTGCTACTTCACCCAGGAAGCCATGCAGTGCATGAAGAACGACAGCTTTGCCGGCAAGACCGTGGTGATCTCCGGCAGCGGCAACGTGGCCATCTATGCCTGCGAGAAGGCCACCCAGCTGGGCGCCAAGGTGGTGGCCATGAGCGATTCCTCCGGCTACATCTACGATCCCGAAGGCATCGACCTGGCCCTGATGAAGGACGTGAAGGAGACCCGCCGCGCCCGCATCGTGGAGTATGCCAATGCCCGCGCCAGCGCTACCTTCACCGCCGGCTGCGCCGGCATCTGGACCATTCCCTGCGACATCGCTCTGCCCTGCGCCACCCAGAACGAACTGGACGGCGAGGCCGCCAAGACCCTGGTGGCCAACGGCTGCAAGGTGGTGTGCGAGGGTGCCAATATGCCCAGCACCCCCGAGGCCATCGAGACTTTCCTGGCCAACGGCGTGCTCTACGGGCCGGCCAAGGCGGCCAACGCCGGCGGCGTGGCCACCAGCGGCCTGGAGATGAGCCAGAACAGCCTGCGTCTGTCCTGGACCTTCGAAGAGGTGGACGAGCGGCTGCAGGGCATCATGAAGGGCATCTTCCATGCCGCCTACGACGCCTCCAAGGAGTGCGGCGTGGAGGGCAACCTGATGGTGGGCGCCAACGTGGCCGGCTTCCTGAAGGTGGCCGACAGCATGGTGGCCCAGGGCGTTGCCTACTGATCCGGATACGAAACAAATGTTGCATAACGCCCCGGCGGACACACAGCGTCCGCAGGGGCGTTTCCTGTTGCCAAATCGTCCCAATCGCCCGTTTACACAGGATTATCACAGGATTTTCGTTGCCAAATTTGCCGCACACGTGGTAAACTGACAATCGGAGCCGGATCGCCGGTTTGCCAAAATGCCGGGGCTATGGTATACTGATTTCGCATCGCGTGTGCGATCCCGGCAAAGGAGGCCCTGTATGGAGCTGCGTTTTACCGTGCCTGCCGCGCTGGCCGGCGTCCGGTTGGACAGCTTTCTGCGCGAGCAGGGGTTCTCTTCCACATTGCGCCGCGCCCTCAAGCGGGAGCCGGCTCCGTGCGTGTGGGTAGACGGCCGCCCGGCCAAAGGCTTTGATCCGGTAGAGAAGGGCGCGGCGGTCACGGTGCGCCTTCCGGCGGAGCCGCCTTGCGCGCTGCCTGCCGAACCGCTGTGCTGCGCCATCCGCTATGAGGATGCCCACGCCCTGGTGCTGGACAAGCCAGCCGGCATGGCGGTGCATCCCACCCTGGGCTATGCTGCCGGCACGCTGGGCAACCAGTACGCCGGGCTGCTGAAACAGCGGGGGGAGACGGGCGCTTTTCGGCCGGTGAACCGGCTGGACGCGGGCACCAGCGGTCTGGTGCTTTGCGCCCGCAATGCCTGGGCCGCGCCGCTGCTGGCGGCGTCGGCGCAAAAGGTGTATTATGCGGTGGTCCAGGGGCAGCCACGCCCCGCCTCGGGCACCGTTCGGCTGCCCATCGGCCACGCGCCCGGCAGCATTGTGCTGCGCCGGGTGGATCCGGACGGCCAGGAGGCGGTCACCCATTATGAGACGGTGGCTGCCGGCGGTGGGTGCGCGCTGGTGCGGGTCTGGCTGGAAACCGGCCGTACCCACCAGATCCGGGTGCACTTTTCTCATCTCGGCCATCCGCTGGCCGGGGATGAACTCTACGGCGGCAGCCGGGAGTATCTGGGCCGTCAGGCCCTGCATTGTGCGATCGTGACATTTCCCCGCCTGCCCGGCTCCGATGCAGTGCGGGCCGTCAGCCCGCCGCCCGCCGATCTGGTGGGGCTGTGCCGGGCGCTGGGCCTTGTGTGGCCTTGTGAATGAAAGAAAGGAGTGAGGAAACGGAGATGGAACCGACCATGACGCCGCCCCGAAGCGGCGGGCCCAAAACGGGCCGTGTGTCCGACCGGTTTGCCTCGCTGCGCGCCCGGGTATCGGCCCTGCTGGAGCGCGCCGCCTCCACACCCACCGGCCGTGCGGCGGGATGGGTTTTGTATCAGCTGGGCTATTGGGGTGAATATACCGGCGTGTGCCTGGTGCGCTGGTGCCAGGAGACCGCGTTGGATCTGCGCCGCGTGCTGGGCCGGGCAGGCCGCCTGGTGGGCGGGTACATAGCCGGCGCGGTCAAGAGCGTGGTGGATGAGTTCACCGCCCCCTTCCGCCGGTTCGTTCATGGCATGCGCAATATCCGCGCCCATGTAAAAGAACAGGCGCAGCAGTTTGGCAAGGCGCGCGCCGCCAAGGAAGGGTTCGCCTATCTGTGGCGTGGTACGCGGATGTACTGGCCGCTGGTGCGCCGTTCGGTAGCCTATGTGGTGCCGCTGGTGGCGCTGGGGCTCTTTGTCTATACGGTGCGCACCGTGCTGGATTACCAGTACGTGCTGGCCGTGGAGGTGGAGGGCAGCGTGGTGGGCTATGTGGAGAACGAGACGGTGTTCGACGCCGCCCGGTCCGATCTGCAGGCCCGTATCGCCACCAGTACCTCCGGTCGGGAATGGACCGTTACCCCCGCTTATTCGCTGTCGGTGCGCAGCGGCCCGGTGCTGGACGAGACCCACATGACCGATGCCATCCTGCAGGCTTCCGGCAGTGAGATCCAGGAGGCCACCGCCCTCTATGTGAACGGGGCCATCGCCGCCGTCACCACCGAGGGGGACCGTCTGGCCGCCGCCCTGGAAGAGATCAAAGCCCCCTACGAGCAGCCGGACAATGAGAACATCCGGGTAGAGTTCGTCAAGGATGTGGAGCTGGTGGACGGCGTCTATTTCACCGATTCCATCGTGGATTACAGCCAGGTGGACGCCCTCATCCACGGGGAAGAACAGGCCGACGTCTACTATACGGTGGTCAAGGGGGATACCCCCAGCGGCATCGCCGTAAAAAATGATATCACCCTGAACGAGCTGGTGGCCCTGAACCCCAATATTTTGGACAGCCTTTTTGTGGGCGATCAGGTGCTGGTCACCCAGTCCCGGGACTATCTGCCGGTGCAGGTGGTGGAGCATCGAGTCTATACCGAGCCGATCGAATACCAGACCATCACCACCGAATCCGCGGATTATGCCTGGGGCACCACCAAGGTGGTGCAGGAAGGATCGGATGGTCTCAAGCAGATCGAGTCGAACTTCTACTACATCGACGGGGTGCTGCAACAGGAGGTCGTGCTCAATGAGACCATCCTGCAGGAGGTCGTGAACAAGGAGGTCGTCAAGGGTACCCGCCTGCCCAACGGCAATGTGGGCCAGGTCGGCTCCGGCATCTTCTCCTGGCCGGTGCCCAGCAGCTACCGGATGAGCCGCGGCTTCCGCGGCAGCCACTACGGCCTGGATATCCTAAGCTACTACGGCGCGCCCATCTACGCTGCCGACAGCGGCATCGTCACCACCGCCGGTTCCGGGCAGGAACACTGGAGCTACGGTATCTGCGTACGCATCAACCACGGCAACGGCTATCAGACCATGTACGCCCACATGTCCGGCATTGTGGTCAGCCGCGGCGAGTATGTGGAAAAAGGCGAACTGATCGGCTTCATGGGCTCCACCGGCCGTTCCACCGGTACCCATCTCCACTTTGAGATCTATATCAACGGCACGCGGGTCAATCCCATGGGCTACGTGGGCTGATCGCCGCTTTCCTCAAAACCAGCAGGCCCCGAACGACCACTCTGGTCGTTCGGGGCCTTCGGCTTGCGCGCGGCGGCCCGGCCCGGTATAATAAGGGCAAACGGTTTTGCTAGGCCGATTTTTGCAAACAGCGGCGTTTCCGCGCCGGGAGGAGAAACCATGCAGAACAAACGAAGAGCCCGTTCGTCGGCCCGCCCGCTGGTCACCCTGACGCTTGTGCTGGCCTGCGCGGTGGTGCTGGTCTTTATCGGCACCCTGCTTGCCGGCCAGAACAGCGCCTATAACGCCCCGGTCATCGAAGGCGTGTCCGGCCAGAGCGTGGCCAGCCAGCCGCAAAGCGGGTCATCCGGCGGCCCTGAACAGCTTCCGCTTCCCGCCTCGGTGCATCTGGATGTGCCGGTGATCGGCCAGAAGCCGGAGTTGCCCAACGGCTGTGAGATCACCAGCCTGACCATGCTGCTGCGCTATCTGGGTTTTGACGCGGATAAGATGACCATGGCCGAGGAGTACCTGCCCCGGTCAGAAAAGTTCTACGGCGCCGACCCGGAGGTGGAGTTCATGGGCGATCCGGCCCAAAGCAGCGGCGAGAGCTGCGGGTTCTATTGCTTCCAGGGCCCCATCGTTCAGGCGGCAAAGAACTATCTGGCCGCCCAGGGTCAGGCAGATGCCTGGGATGTGACCGATATCACCGGCGTGGACGCGGCCGGTCTGGCCGAACAGCTGGCCGCCGGCAACCCGGTGCTGGTATGGGCCACCATCGACTTCAAGGATGTGCGCGAGAGCACCAAGTGGACCTGGACCACCGCTTCCGGGGAGGAATATACCCCGCTGGTGGACGTGCACTGTCTGGTGCTCACCGGCTACGAGGATAACCAGTTCTACCTGTCCGACCCGCTGGAGACCTACGAGAGTGTGCGGCAGCAGAAGTTTATGGAGATCTTTACCGCTATGGGCAGCCGGGCGGTGGTCATCACCCCGCGGGAGAGCGTGTCCACGCCGGAGGCATCGCCGGAAGCCTCGTCCGCTCCTGCCGCGGAAGGCTGATTTGTGAACCGGGCGTGAACCATTCGTGAAAATGCGGCGATTTTTTTGCCGTGCGCTTGGCCCGGCGGGCCAAAACTGATATACTGATTATCAAGATCCCCTGACCGTCGGCCGGGCTTTACAGCCCGGCTGTTGGTTTGTGAGCGCAAAGGAGGGAAAAGGAATGCGAAACCGGCCGGCACATACGGTGCGGCAGACACACCGGGCGCTGGGGCAGGCGGCGTATCTGCTGGGATTCTGGGGTGAGCGCACCGCCTGCGATCTGGCGCGTACGGCTTTTCAGCTGGGCGGTATGGCAGCCAGTCGCGGCCGGATGCTATACGATCGCTTCCTGCGCCCGGTGGCCGAGGGATTTGCCGCGGCCGGCCGGGATCTGGCCGCGCCTTTTACCCGCCTGGCGCATGGCATGCGTTCCATCCGGGAGCTGGTGCGGGAGGAGCGTCAGGCACACGGCGCGCCCCGTGCGCTGGCCCGCGGGCTGTTGTATTTTCAAAGAGGCGTGCGCCGCTATGCCCATCTGGGGATGCGCGCGGCCCGGTATGTGATGCCGCTGTTGGCGCTGGGGGTATTTGTGTTTACGGTGCGGCATACCCTGAACCGCAGCTTTTCTCTGGCGGTGGAGGTCAACGGCAAACTGGTGGGTTATGTGGAGAGCGAAAACGTGCTGGAGGCCGCAAAAAACACCCTGCAGCAGAACATCGTCTCGCTGGGGCAGGACGATCAGTGGCAGATCACCGCTGACTATACCCTGGCGGTAGACCCGGACGAACTGCTGGATCAGGACTCCCTGGCCCGTACGCTGCTGGAAATGTCCCACAATGAGATCCAGCCGGGCGCGGCGCTGTATGTGGACGGGCAGCTGGTGCTGGTCAGCGATGACGCGCCCGGGCTGCGGCAGGCGCTGCAGGCCCTCAAAACGACCGCCGCCGAGGGCGCCGGGGAGGGCAGCGCGGCGGAATTTATCCGGGATGTGGAACTGCAGGAAGGCATCTATTTCACCAGCGATATCTCCAGCGAGACGGCGGTGCAGCAAACCCTTTCGGATACGGATCTGTTCGGGCTGCGCACCATCCGCCGGGCAGTGGAGATTCGGGAGATCCCCTATGAGACGATCACCACCCGCTCGGAGGAGTACCGCTGGGGAAGCGTGCAGACCATTCAGACCGGACAGGCGGGGTCTGCCCAGGTCACGGTGGACTATGTGACCGAGGGCGGGGTCACCAATGAGCAGATCGTGGAGAGCGTTACCCTGCAGGAACCGGTCAATGAGGAGATCGTGATCGGCAGCAGGATACCGGCCGGATCGCTGGCGGAGGTGTCGGGATACGGCACCCTGCTGTGGCCGGTGCCCAACTACAAATATGTGAGCCGCTGGATGAGTTCCGGGCACACCGGCGCGGACATCTGCGCCAACGCGGGGCAGGATATCCTGGCGGCGGCGGACGGCCGGGTAGTGACCGCCGGCTGGCACTACAGCTACGGCAACTACATCATTCTGGATCACGGCAACGGGATGCGCACCCTCTACGCCCATTGCAGCAAGCTGTATGTAAGTTACGGGCAATACGTATCCCAGGGCGATGTGATCGGCGCGGTAGGCAATACCGGCAATTCCTTCGGCAACCACTGTCACTGGGAGATCTATCTGGGCGGCAGCCGGGTCAATGCCCGGCAGTATTTCCCCGGCATGTGAGATATATCGGCAAGACAGGGCACGGGTCGGGCGATTTCGCCAAATCCGTTGCCCTGTTTTTGTCGTTTTTGATAAAATGCAGCGGCGAAACGCGGAAACCACGGATAGAAGAAACAATTTCGTAAAGAATAAGCCCAGGGGTTTGATTCCGGCGTGAAATGGTGTATAATAAGACAGTTGACGGGCGGCCGCAGGCTGCCGGCCCAATCCACGGGCGGAGGCCTTTTCCGGCCACGTCCGGCAATCTCAAAGGGGAGTTTGCGCTTTGGAAAAATTCGTGATTCAGGGCGGCACGCCGCTGATGGGCGAGGTGTCCATCAGCGGGGCCAAAAACGCCGCCGTTGCGATCCTGCCGGCCACCATTCTGGCGGCCGATGTCTGTGTGGTGGAAAATCTGCCGGCGATCAGCGATGTGCTGGTATCGCTGCGCATCCTGTCGGCGCTGGGTGCCCGGGTGCGGATGCTCAACAAGAATTGCTATGAGATCGACACGACCCATATCCGCTGTGCCGCTGTGCCGGACGATCTGTCCCGGCAGATGCGGGCCAGCTATTATTTCCTCGGGGCGCTTCTGGGCCGGTTCGGCTCGGCGCAGGTGGCCATGCCCGGCGGCTGCGATCTGGGCCCCCGCCCTATCGACCAGCACCTGAAAGCCTTTACCGCGCTGGGCGCGTCCGATTCGGTGGAATACGGCCGCATCCATGTGGAGAGCGACCGGCTGCGGGGGGCACATGTCTTTTTTGACACCGTGTCGGTGGGCGCCACCATGAACGCCATGCTCAGCGCCGTGCGGGCCGAGGGCCAGACCGTGCTGGAGAACGTGGCCAAGGAGCCCCATATCGTGGACCTGGCCAACTTTTTGAACATGATGGGCGCGGATGTGCGCGGCGCCGGTACCGACTGCATCAAGATCCGGGGCGTCAAGGCCATGCATGGCTGCACCTATTCCATCATCCCGGATCAGATCGAGGCGGGCAGCTTTATGGTCGCCGCCGCCATGACCGGCGGCAATGTGCTGATCCGAAACGTGATCCCCAAACACCTGGAGCCGATCACCGCCAAACTGGAATTGGCGGGTGCCACAGTCGAGGAGTTTGACGATGCGGTGCGGGTCTACCGCAACGGCGATCTTCTGCCGCTGAAGATCAAGACCATGCCCCATCCCGGATTCCCCACCGATATGCAGCCGCTGATGACGGTGCTGCTCACCATTGCCCGGGGCACCTCCATCATCACCGAAGGCATCTGGGAAAACCGGTTCCGCTATGTGGACGAGCTGGTCCGCATGGGGGCCAACATCCAGGTGGACGGGCAGGTGGCGGTGATCGAGGGCGTGCCAGAGCTGCTGGCCGCCCCGCTGCGCGCCTCTGATCTGCGCGCCGGCGCGGCGCTGGTGGTGGCCGCTTTGTCCGCCAGCGGCACCAGCGAGATCGAGGAGATTGCCCACATTGAACGCGGGTACGAAAACCTGGTGGGCAAGCTGCAAGGGCTGGGCGCGAATGTACGCCGGATCTCGGTTCCGGCGCCCTCTATGCCGCAGGCGCTGTGAAGCAGAAGATCATTCCGGGGGCGCGGTGCGCGTCCCCGGATTTTTGTGTATGAGGTGAAGAATGGCCAGTTTTACTACCCTGTATTCCGGTTCTTCCGGCAACTGCGGCCTGGTGCGCAGCGGCGGGGGCTATCTGCTGATCGATATGGGCAAAAGCTGCCGCATCACCACCGGCGCGCTCAAAGATCTGGGGTTGTCGGTGCGGGATCTGCAGGGCATTCTCGTCACCCATGAGCACGCGGACCATATCGCCGGGCTCAAGGTGTTTTTGAAGCATTACGACGTGCCGGTGTTCGGCCTGCCGGAAACGCTGGATTTTCTGGCGGACCGGGGGGAATTGCCCAGGGCCGCGCAGCTGATCGCGGTAGGCGGCCGCCCGGAGCAGATCGGGGACTTTACCGTCACCGCGTTTCCCACCCCGCACGATGTGCCCTGCTGCGGGTATCGCATCGCCACCCCGGACGGAAAGGTCATGGCGATCGCCACCGATCTGGGGCAGCTCACCGAAACGGTACATACCGCCCTGGCCGGGGCCGATCTGGTGGCGCTGGAGGCCAACTACGACCCTTACAGCCTGCAGCACGGCAGCTATCCCTATTATCTCAAGACCCGCATCGCCTCGCCCTTCGGCCATCTTTCCAATCCGGAGTGCGCGGCCAAGGTGCTGGAACTGGTGCAGGCGGGCTGCAAAAAGATCGCCCTGTGCCATTTGAGCCGGGAAAACAACACCCCTGAACTGGCGCTGGAAGCGGTGCGCAAGGCGCTGCTGACCGCCGGTGTGATCCCCGGGCCGGAGGTAGTGGTGCAGGCCCAGCGCCGCAACGAGCCCAGCCCTGTATTGGAGTTCTGAGTATGCAGCACATCGATCTGATCTGTGTGGGAAAACTCAATACCGCCTGGTGCGCCGCCGGCGTGGCGGAATACCAAAAACGCTTGGGATCTCTGTGCGATTTCCGGGTGATCGAATTGCCGGAGCAGCCCTTGCGGGAGGACAGCCCGGCCCTGGTGCAGCGGGCGCTGGAAAAGGAGGGCCAGGCTATCCTGGCCAGCGTGCGCAGGGGCGCGGCGATCGTGGCCCTCTGCGTGGAGGGCAGGACCCTCTCCAGTGAGGAACTGGCCGCCTGGCTGGATGAGCGGGCGGTGAGCGGCGCGGGGGACGTGGCCTTTGTGATCGGTTCCTCCCACGGGCTGGCTCCGGCGGTCAAGCAGGCGGCGGCGCTGCGGTTTTCCATGGGCCGCGTCACCCTGCCGCACCAGCTGGCCCGCCTGGTGCTGGCCGAGCAGATCTACCGGGCCTGCTGCATCAACCGCCGCATCAAATACCATAAGTAAGGCCCGCCGCCGCGGGCCTTTTCTCTTGGTCGAAATGTAAAAAACTCTTGACATTTTAAGACGGAGCTGCTATTCTGAAAATGTCAAAAGAATTTGACGTTAGAACTTGCCAAATCGGAAAGGAGAGAGGAATATGGAATTTATGGGGATGCCTTTGGGGGCTGCGCTGTTTCTGGGGGTGGTGCTGCTGGGATTTGCGGTGCTGGACATCACGATGCTGGTCTCTCTGCTGAGGATGGGGGACGAGCGGGGCCACATCATCGTGTGGAAAACCAGCACCTTTGCCTTTAATGCAATGGTGGGCGGGCTGGTGTTGAATGTGATCACAAACTATGCCACCAAACAGCCCATGACCATCAATCCCTTCATCCAGCTGCAGGTCGCCGCCATCCTGTATTGTCTGGCGCTGCTGTACTACCGGAAGAAGCTGGGGGACTGAGCATGGAAAACATCATCCGCCAGCGCCGCAAGGAACTGGGCCTGTCCCAGGAAGAGCTGGCAAAACAATGCGGTGTGTCCCGCCAGACGGTGAATGCCATCGAGAACAACAAGTACGACCCCACTCTGGCGCTGGCCTTTCGTCTGGCCAGGGAACTAGGACTCACGGTGGACCAGCTCTTCACCCCTGGCTGAACTTCTTGGTTTTTTGCCTTTTTTCGCCGGGTATGGTACAATAGAAAAACCAGAAATACAGCGGGGGAAAGCTGCCCCGCGTCATGGGCGGCGGATCGGATGAACTGCCGCCCGCAAGGAGGTTTTTCGCATGAAACTGCGTGCTTTTGCCGCCCTGGCTCTCTGCGCCGCCCTGCTGGCCGGCTGCGGCGGGCAGGAAACGGCTTCGTCTGTACCGTCGGGGCCTTCGTCATCCACCGCGGCCGGAACAGGTTCTTCCGCGCCGGCCGCTACCCCGGGGCCTACCGAGGACGCGGGCTCGAAGGTGGACTGGCTGGTAGCTCCCCGTACCGATCTGGAGATCGTGTACAGCCTGGTGGAGCATCCCACCGCCGACAATGAAGTTTTGCAGGATCACGCCTATCTGACGTTGTTTGAGCAGAACGGCAAGATCGGCGCCATCAATTATGACGGCAAGATCGTGATCCCGGCCGAGGAGGACGTGCACTGGTGCCCGGTCTGCGGTCTGACCAATGCCGACGAGAGCAAGATATTCAACGATCTGGGCGAGAATATAGGGGTCGGCGGGCATGGCCTTCCGGGCATGGAGATCGTATTCGACAGCAGCCTGGGCACGGCCTATGTACTGGAGATGGATCAGCTGGTGCCGCTGACCGAGTATGGGGCCAGCGTACAGCCGTATGTGGCGCAGCTGGGGTCCCTGACCGCCGCCCCCGCCGATGATTTCAGCGCATATTTGTGGACCGATCCCGCCACCGGCCAGACCGAACCCCGGGCCGTGGAATGGGGGAACGGGTATGTACTGGTGCAGGCGTCCACCGGCAAGCAGGTAGGCCCGGTATGCGAGGTGATCGAGGGATATTCCGACGGATTGTATGCTGTGCGGCAGAATGGTCTGTGGGGATATCTGGACATTGAAGGCAGCCAGATCATTCCCTGTCAGTACCAGCAGGCGCGGCCCTTCTGCAGCAATCTGGCCGCCGTGCAGAACACCGATGGGCTGTGGGGATATATCAGCCTGGCCGGTACGGTCAAGGTGCCGTTCCAGTATCAAGGGGCCGCGTCGGTCAGCGGCGGCCGCGCCTGGGTCAAAACAGCGGAAGGCTGGGGCGTGATCGCCATCAACGTGTAACAACGGGGGAGAGTGCCATGAAACGATGGAAGGTGGCCATTCTGAGCACCGGCGCGATCGCCGCCCTGATGGCCGATACGCTGAATCGGATGCCCGAGGCCCAGCTGTACGCGGTAGGGTCCCGGGATGAAGCCAGAGCCCGGGATTTTGCCGCGGCGCACGGGGCGGAACGGGCTTACGGAAGCTACGAAGAACTGGTGGCTGACCCCCAGGTGGAACTGGTGTACATCGCCAGCCCGCATTCGGAACACGCCGCCCATGCGCTGCTCTGTATCCGGGCGGGTAAACCGGTGCTTTGCGAAAAGGCCTTTACCGCCAACGCCCGCCAGGCGCGGGATGTGTTTGCCGAGGCGGAACACCGGGGGGTGTTCATCACCGAGGCCATTTGGACCCGGTATATGCCGATGCTGGCCTCCATACAGGCGGAATTGCGCAGCGGCATTATTGGGGAGCCGCGTATGCTTACGGGAAACCTGGGCTATTCCATCGCGGATGTGCCCCGGCTGCGCAGCCCCGAACTGGCAGGCGGCGCGCTGCTGGACGTGGGGGTCTATACGCTGAATTTTGCTTTGGCACTGTTCGGGTACGATATTGCCCGGGTGGAGACCAGCTGTTCCCGGCTGCCCACCGGTGTGGACGCTCAGAACGCGGTGACCTTGTATTACACCGACGGCCGTATGGCCCAGCTGAACAGTTCGCTGGAGGCCTGCCTGGACCGGCGGGGGGCTGTTCACGGTACCAAAGGCTACATGCTGGTGGAGAACATCAACGACTTTGAGAGCCTGTCGGTCTACAATGGGCAGCACCAGCTGCTGCGCCGGGTGGAGCGTCCGGATCAGATCACCGGCTATGAGTATGAGGTACGGGCCTGCCTGCGGGCGCTGGAGAAGGGGGAACTGTCCTGCCCGGAGATGCCCCACGAGGAATCCTTGCGGGTGATGGAGCTGATGGACCGGCTGCGCATCGCCTGGGGGATACGCTATCCTTTTGAATAAAGGATAGGGGCCGTTTTTGGACCCGCACAACACAAATAAAAGGAACGCCCCTGCCCGACCGGCAGAGGCGTTCGTTTTGTATTCTATGCGGCGGGCTGAGGATCCGGCCCGCGATTCCCAGGGGGGAGCGGGGGAGATAGTATCCCCCTCGGACTGGTTTAATCCTTGCTGCGCAGGTATTCGTCGATGGCCCGGGCAGCCTGCTTGCCGGCGCCCATGGCCAGGATCACGGTGGCCGCGCCGGTCACCGCGTCGCCGCCGGCATACACGCCGGCACGACTGGTGAGACCGTCATCCCCGTTGGTCACGATGCAGCCGCGGCGGTCGGTCTCCAGGCCCGGCGTGGTGGAACGGATCAGCGGATTCGGGCTGGTGCCGATGGCCATGATCATGGTATCCACATCCAGGTCGAACTCGCTTCCTTCCTTCACCACCGGGCGGCGGCGGCCGCTGTCATCCGGTTCGCCCAGTTCCATCTCCACACAGCGGATGCCACGCACCATGCCCTGCTCGTTGCCCAGTACCTCCACAGGATTGGTCAGGGTCTTGAAGATGATGCCTTCTTCCTCGGCGTGCTCCACTTCCTCGGCACGGGCGGGCAGCTCGTTCATGCTGCGGCGGTAGACGATGTACACCGTCTCGGCTCCCATCCGCAGCGCGCAGCGGGCCGCGTCCATGGCCACGTTGCCGCCGCCCACCACCGCCACCTTGCGGCTGTGCAGCAGGGGGGTGTGGCTGCCCGGCCGGTATGCCTTCATCAGGTTCACCCGGGTCAGATATTCATTGGCGGAGTATACCCCCGTCAGGCTCTCTCCCGGGATGCCCATGAACCGGGGCAGGCCCGCGCCGGTGCCGATGTATACCGCTTCAAAACCAAAATCGGACATCAGTTCGTCCACCGTCAGCACCTTGCCGATCACCATATTGGTCTGGATATCCACCCCGATGGCCTTGAGCCCATCGATCTCCTGCTGTACGATGGCCTTGGGCAGGCGGAATTCCGGGATGCCGTACACCAGCACGCCGCCCGCCAGGTGCAGCGCCTCAAACACCGTTGCCTGATAGCCCAGCCGGGCCAGATCGCCGGCGGCGGTCAGGCCGGAGGGCCCCGCGCCGATGATCGCGACCTTGTGCCCGTTGGAAGCCGGTTTCCGGGGCGCTTCGGTGCTGTGCTCCCGGTGCCAGTCGGCCACGAACCGTTCCAGTCGGCCGATGCCCACGCTCTCGCCCTTGATGCCACGCACACATTTGCCCTCGCACTGGTTCTCCTGGGGGCAGACCCGGCCGCAGACCGCCGGCAACGCGCTGGAAGCGCTCAACACCCGGTATGCGCCTTCCATATCCTCGTTGGCCACCCGTTCGATAAAGGCAGGGATATCGATCTGCACCGGGCAGCCGGTCACGCAGGGCTTGTTCTTGCAGCCAAGGCACCGGCGCGCCTCGCTCACCGCCATATCGTATGTATATCCCAGTGCCACCTCGTCAAAGTTGTGGGCCCGCACCGCCGGATCCTGGCTGGGCATGGGGCACTTGCGGGGATCCATGTTCCGCTGAAAGGCCATCTCACTCCACCTCCTTGTGCATCAGATGGCAGTAGTCCTCCCGGGCGTGGGTCTCAAAATCCCGATAGATGCCGCCCCGTTTCATCGCCTCGTCAAAGTCCACCAGATGCCCGTCAAAGTCGGGACCATCCACACAGGCGAACTTGATCTGGCCGCCCACCGTGAGCCGGCAGCCGCCGCACATGCCGGTGCCGTCGATCATGACCGTGTTCATCGACACGGTGGTCTTGACCCCGTACTTTTTGGTGGTCAGGCTCACAAATTTCATCATGGGAAGAGGCCCGATGGCGATCACCTCGTCGTAGTTCTCGCCCGCCTGGATCAGCTGCTCCAGCGGGGCGGTCACCACGCCTTTTTCCCCGTAACTGCCATCGTCGGTCATCACGATCAACTTGTCGCTCACCGCACGGAACTCGTTTTCCAGGATCACCAGATCCTGAGAACGGAACCCCACGATGCTGTGCACCTCGGTGCCCTGTGCGTGCAGCTGTTTGGCCACCGGGTAGGCGATGGCACAGCCCACACCGCCGCCTACCACGGCCACCTTCTTGAGCCCGTCCAGCTTGCTGGGGGTACCCAGCGGGCCGACAAAATCGTGCAGACTTTCCCCCTCGGCCAGGTCGTTCAGTTCCATGGTGCCGGCGCCCACCACCTGAAAGATGATGGTCACGGTACCCGCCGCCCGGTCGTAGTCGGCCACAGTCAGCGGGATGCGCTCCGAGTCGGCCCCGGCCCGCAGGATCACGAACTGCCCGGGCAGCGCCTTGCGTGCGATCAGCGGCGCCTGGATCACCATGCGGGTGACGGTGGGGTTCAGCGCCTGTTTGCGGATGATCTTGAACATACTCTTCTTCCCCTCAAAGTTTTTGTCGCATATTTGTCAATACGCAATTTTCATTATACCCTATAATCCCCCTCCGTGCAACGCGCGGCGCGGCGAAAATCCGGCGTTCGCCATGGCATTTTTCCGGCAGATGTGATACAGTAATATACAGATTTGTTTCATCCCAAAAGGAGGCCCGCCATGACCCTGCAGCAGCTTCGTCAGGTCCAGCAGATCGCCGCCACCCACAGCCTGTCCGCCGCCGCCCGCGCGCTGGAGATGGCTCAGCCCAATTTGAGCCGCAGTTTGAAGGAACTGGAAAAGGAACTGGGGGTGCCGCTGTTCCGCCGCACCGCCCGGGGCATGGAGCCCACCGCCGCCGGCAGCCAGTTTCTGCGGTACGCCGGCGGGATCCTGGCCCAGGTGGAGGAACTGCAAAGCCTGTATGCGCCCCAGCCGGAGGGGTTTGCGCTGCGGGTCACGGTGCCCCGCGCCACCTACATCGCCGACGCTTTCGCCGCCATGCTGGCGGACTGCCCGACTCCCATGAATGTGCAGTACCGGGAGGCCGGTCTGGCCGACGCGCTTCAGGACGCCGCCTCCGGGGAGAGCGAGTTGTCGGTCATCCGCTACCAGGACATCTACCAGCCCTGGGTGGATACCCAGCTGGCCCAGAACGGCCTGCAGAGCCGGGTGCTGCGTCAGTACCGGATGTGTCTGCTCATGAGCGAGCGGCACCCGCTGGCGGGGCTGGCGGATATCCCGTATCATCTGCTGGGCCGGTATCCCCAGATCCTGCACGGGGACGTGCAGCTGCCGGTGCTGGAACCGGAGCAGCGCGCCCGGGCGGCTGAACTGCGGGTGGGGGAGAGCCGCGTCTATGTGTATGACCGGGGCAGCCAGTTTGCCCTGCTGCGGCAGGTGCCGGGCAGTTATATGTGGGTGAGCCCCCTGCCCGCCGCCGAACTGGCCCGCCAGCAGCTGGTACTCAAGCCCTGTGCCGAGGCCGGCCTGAACCGGGACGCCGCCGTCTGGCCGGCTGCCGCCGAACTGTCCGGCAACGCCCGGCGGTTCCTGGCCTGCGTGCGCCAGGCGGATGCGCTGTGGTAAAAATGAAACGAAAGATGCCCCCGCCGGGGTTCCCCGGCGGGGGCGTCTTGTATGGATTTCACGAGATCAGCTTTAGCTGCCGCTCGTAGACGGCGCCGTCGCTGTCGGTCATCTGAGCGGTGATGACCACCGATTGGCCTTCCTGCCAGGGGTGAGCCTGGGGCGTCCAGTAATAGGTGATCGTGCTGCCTGAGTAGTAACCCGCCTGCGCGTCAGAAAGGCCGTTCAGAAAATCCTCCGGCAGATGGGAAATGGGGAACACCTCCACGACCTCTCCGCCGATCTCCAGCTGCATCTCCGCCTCCACCGGCCATAGGCTGCTGGTGGAGCCCATCATCAGGCCCACCTCGCCGTAGAACTGAACGGCGCCGTTCCCTGTCGTGCATTGGATAAAGTTGCCGTCTATACCGTTGCCCAGTTCCATCAGCGGTTCAAATTCACTGGCAAGGGAGAAGTCCTGCCACAGCTGCTGGTTCTGTACCGTGCCGTCCGGGGCCTCCAGCTGGAAGGTGGCGGTCAGCTCCTCGGCGGCGGGCACCCGGCCGGACACGGCGAACACCCCGCCGCCCTCGTCGGTCATCTCCAGCGTCACGGTTTCGCCTGTGCCGGCCTGGAAGGTGTCGGCCAGGATCAGCCGGGCGACGGCTCCGGGCACGGTTTGTTTGGCGGTCACCCGGGCGGTGAGCCGCAGGGTGCGATCGTTGTGATTCCATTCCGAATAGCTGTGGGTCTCGCCCGCCGCCAGGGAATTCTGCTCATCCAGCATGGTCTGCACCTGGTTGGTCATGGAATCCACCTGGGCCTGCAGGGTGCTTTGCATCCCGGCCACCTGGCCGTTCACCCTGTCGATGCGGCTTTGCAGATCGTCCATCCGGTGGCCCGCGTAGAGCCCCACGCCCAGCAGCGCCGCCGCCAGCACCAGGGCCACACCGCCGCCCGCCGCCAGGCCGACCCGGCGGCGCCGGGTCTCCCGGACCTCCCGGGCGTCCAGCAGCGCCTGCATCCCCTCGGGGGACAGGGCCGGGGCCGGGCTTTCGGCCACGGGGGCCGGATGCCCGGTGAGCAGTTCGTCGCAGCTGGTGTGAAGGGCCTCGGCCAGGGTGAGCAGGTTGTCCAGCCCGGGCAGAGACTGGTCGGCCTCCCACTTGCCCAGGGCCTGGCGGCTCACCCCCACGGCAGCGGCCAGGGCCTCCTGGCTCATGCCCGCCGCCCGGCGCAGCGCCAGGATGCGCTGGCCGATGGTGGCCGGTGTTTCGCGGTTGATCATGGATCGGGTCCTCCTTGAATTTGGTGGTTTCAGTATACCATGCAGGGCAAAATCTGGCCACCATCCGCCCTTTCCAAACCGGCAACCACCGGTTGCCGGGCGCAAAAAAGCCCGGACGGCAGCGCCGTCCGGGCCAAAAACGCAGGAAGCCTTACTTCTGCTCCTGGAACAGCATGGGCACAGTGGCGCAGAGCACCACCGCCACCACGGCGGTCAGGATGGTCTCGGGGATCATGAAGGTGCCGTTGTAGACGGCGCTGTACAGCCAGCACAGGGCGTTCTCGCCCATGTTGGCGATGGCCTGGCCCCAGCCAAAGTTGGTCATCCACTCAAAGGCGTAGTCGTAATCCTTCCAGACGATGTAGCCGGAGAGAAAACTGCACAGATAGCGGATCAGGCTCACCACCACGGTGGCGACGCCCACCCCCAGCACCCGCTTTTTGAAGGGCTTGGCGATCAGCCAGGCAAGCCCCAGCAGGGTGTAGGCCAGCAGATAGTCCAGCAGCACACAGCCGATCTGGGCGCCCAGAGTCTGGCAGTAGGCCAGGTTTTCCAGCCCGCCCAAAAACAGCAGCTGCAGCAGGCTGTGGATAAAGCCCACCGCCAGGCCCCAGCGCACCCCGTGGCGCAGGCTGAACAGGATGATGGGCAGGGTGCTCACCACCGTGATGGTGCCGCCGTGGGGCAGGCTGTACAGCGGGATCATGCTGAGCACGCTGGCCAGCGCGAGCATGAGCGCGCCTTCCACCATGGTGCGGGTGCGGGAATACTGTTTTGTCATGATATGGTTCCTCACTTTACCGATAGATTCCGGCCATAAAAACCCCGCAAAACAAAACGCCTGCGTATGCCAAACACATACACAGGCGCGCCGAAATGCGCATATTCCTCAAACTCCCTACGCCGGCATTACCCGGATCAGGTTCAAGGCGACCCAGGGCTGCGTTTTGCCCTGATCTCAGCCGGAGATGCCTCCAGCGCCCCTGTTTTTATGTCCGCAGACAGTATAGCGCGGTAAAGAGGATTTGTCAACCGCCCGCCCGGCGCGGGAAAGTCGCCGCGTCAGGCATTCCCGGCCTTGGCGCCGGTGCGGCAGATATCCTTCAGGCAGCAGGCGGCGCAGTTTGGCTTGCGGGCGTCGCACACCGCACGGCCGTGCAGCACCAGCCGGTGGCACAGATCGCTGCCCTCCTCGGGGGGGATGATCTTCCACAGCGCCATCTCCACCTTTTTCGGGTCCTTCTCGTTGTCCACAAAGCCGATGCGGTTGGACAGCCGGATGCAGTGGGTGTCGGTCACGATGGCCGGCTTGCCGAATACGTCTCCCAGCACCAGATTGGCGCTCTTGCGGCCCACCCCCGGCAGACGCAGCAACTCCTCCATAGTGTCGGGCACCCTGCCGCCGAACTCGTCCCGCAGCATCCGCATGCAGGCGCTGATGTCCCGGGCTTTGCTGCGGCCCAGCCCGCAGGGGCGCACGATCTCCTCGATCGCCTCCGGCGTGGCCTCGGCCAGCGGCTCAATGCCCGGGTATTTGGCAAACAGATCCTGTACCACCACATTCACCCGTGCGTCGGTGCACTGGGCGGCCAGGCGAACCTCCACCAGCAGCTGCCAGGCGTGGTCGTAGTCCAGGGTGCACTCCGCCAGCGGATATTCTTCTTTCAGCCGCCGGATGACCTCCAGCGCCCGTTGCTTTTTTGTCATACTGATGCCCTCCCGACGGGATTGGTAAGATTTTTTCCTATTTTACCATGGTTCGCGGGTCTCTGGCAATGCCCGCTCTTGTTTTTTGCCCGCAGTACGCGCTATAATAGAAACAATTCCGCACCAGCCCGACACCAAGACAGAGAGGAAGGGAAACCAATGTACAAGGATATGATGGATACCATCGGCTTTGTGGCCCAGAGCGACCCGGAAGTGGCCGCTGCCATGGGCCGGGAACTCACCCGCCAGCGGGAGAACATCGAGTTGATCGCCAGCGAGAACATCGTGAGCCCGGCGGTGATGGCCGCCATGGGCAGCGTTCTTACCAACAAATACGCCGAGGGCTACCCCGCCCACCGGTATTACGGCGGCTGCGTCTGGGTGGACCAGGTGGAACAGCTGGCGATTGACCGGGCCTGCAAACTGTTTGGCGCCAAATACGCCAACGTGCAGCCCCATTCCGGCGCCCAGGCCAACCTGGCGGTCTACTTCGGCCTGCTGGAACTGGGGGACACCATCCTGGGCATGGACCTGTCCCAGGGCGGGCACCTGACCCACGGAAGCCCGGTGAACATGTCCGGCAAAAACTACCATTTCGTCTCTTACGGGGTGGACGAGAACGGCTTCATTGACTACGACGCGGTGCGCGCGCTGGCCCGGGAGTGCAAGCCCAAGCTGATCGTGGCGGGCGCCTCCGCCTACTGCCGGGCCATCCGGTTCGACCTCTTTGCCGACATCGCCCGCGAGGTGGGCGCGCTGCTCATGGTGGACATGGCCCACATCGCGGGCCTGGTGGCCGGCGGCCAGCACCAGAACCCGGTGGAGTGGGCGGACGTGGTCACCACCACCACCCACAAGACCCTGCGCGGGCCCCGGGGCGGTTTGATCCTGACCAATAACGAGGAGATCGCCAAAAAGATCAACAAGGCCATCTTCCCGGGCACCCAGGGTGGCCCGCTGGAGCACGTGATCGCCGCCAAGGCGGTGTGCTTCGGGGAGGCCCTCAAACCGGAATTTGCCGATTATGCCCGCCGGATGGTGGAAAACGCCCAGGCCCTGGCCAAGGGTCTGACCGACCGGGGGATCAAGCTGGTCAGCGGCGGTACCGACAACCATCTGATGCTGGTCGATCTGTCTGACGAGGCGTGCACCGGCAAGGAACTGGAGCACAACCTGGACGAGGTACACATCACCGCCAACAAAAATACCGTCCCCGGCGAGAAGCGCAGCCCCTTCATCACCAGCGGCGTGCGGCTGGGCACTCCGGCCGTAACCACCCGGGGCATGGGCCCCGCCGAGATGGATGTGATCGCCGGCTGCATCGCGGACTGCGTCCACGATTTTGAGGCGCATAAAGCGGATGTGGCCGCCCGTGTGGCCGATCTGGTGGCCCGGTTCCCCCTGTACGAATAAAAACGCGGACGCCGCGCGGCTCGCTGTCCGGGCCGGGCGGCTTTTTTTCAAGGCATGAAGCGAAGGTGAAACGATATGGCGATGCTGACTTGCAAATTTCTCAGCGACGCGATGGTGTCGGTGAGCGAGGTCAAGATCTTCCTGCCCACCGACCAGGCCGCCAACACCACCCGGGATGTGGCGGGGGTGGTGACCCTGCTGCACGGCTACGGCAACAACTGTGACTGCTGGCTGGAGAACACCGCCGCCGTGCGCTACGCCAAGGACAACGGTCTGGCCCTTGTGATGCCCGAGGCGGCCAACTCCTTCTATCAGGACATGGCCGCCGGCCCTGCCTGGCAGACCTGGCTCACCCGGGAACTGCCGGACCATCTGGCCCGCAACTTCCGCCTGCCTGCCGAGCGGGAGAAGAACTTTGTCTTTGGGCTGAGCATGGGAGGGTATGGCGCGCTGCTGCTGGCGCTGCGGCACCCGGACCGGTACGCCGCCGCGGCCAGTTTTTCCGGCTGTGTGGACATCGGCATGATGCTGGAAGCCCGCACCGTCAACCCGATGGTGCAGCAGGTGTTCGGGCCGGTGTTCGGCACGGTGAGCGAGCTGCCCCGCCAGGCGGACCTGTTTGCCCTGGCCCGGGAGGTCAGCCGGCTGCCCGCCGAGCGGCAGCCCCGTCTGTTCTGCACGGTGGGCAGGCAGGATTTCGCCCCCTACTACATCTACAACCAGAACGTGAACCTGCGGGAGGAGTGGGAAAAACTGCCGCTGGACTTCGGTTGGATGGAGTGGGACGGCGGCCACGAGTGGGACGTGTGGGACCGCAGCCTGGTCTACGCCATTGACCGGTTCATCGCCCCCGGCTACGCCGAAAAGGTACACGCCGCCTGGACCGCGCCGGTCACCCGAGGGGAGGGGAACAGCCATGGCTGAGCCTCTGGCCCAGCGGCTGCGGCCCCGCACCCTGGCGGAGGTCTGCGGCCAGCAGCATCTGTTGGGGGCGGGGAAGGTGTTCCGGCGCACGCTGGAGAGCGGCCGGGTGCCCAATATGATCTTCTACGGCCCCTCCGGCTGCGGCAAGACCACCGTGGCCCGGATCATCGCGGAGAACAGCGGCATGCGGCTGCACAAGCTCAACGGCACCAGCGCCTCCACCAGCGACATCAAGGCGGTGCTGGCGGAGATCGGCACCCTGCAAAGCGCCAAGGGACTGCTGCTCTACCTGGACGAGATCCAGTACCTGAACAAAAAACAGCAGCAGAGCCTGCTGGAGTGCATCGAGGACGGCTCGGTGACCCTGATCGCCTCCACCACCGAAAACCCCTACTTTTATATCTACAACGCTCTGCTCTCCCGCTGCACCGTGTTTGAGTTCAAGGCCCTGACCCCGGCCGATATCCGCACCGGGCTGGACCACGCCGTAGCCCGGCTGGAGCAGGAGGACGGCGTGCCCCTGGCAGCCGACCCGGACGCGCTGGACTACCTGGCCCAGAGCGCCGGCGGGGATATGCGCAAGGCGCTGGGCTGCCTGGAGTTCGCGGTGACCGCCGCCCCCCGGGAGGAAGAGGGGCGCCGCGTTACCCTGGAGATGGTGCGGCAGGTGGCCCGCCGCACCGCCATGCGGTACGACCGGGACGGGGACGACCACTATGACATCCTCTCCGCCTACCAGAAATCCATGCGCGGCTCCGACCCGGACGCGGCGGTGCATTACCTGGCCCGGCTGCTGGAGGCGGGGGACCTGATCAGCGCCTGCCGGCGGCTGATGGTCTGCGCCTGCGAGGATGTGGGTCTGGCCTATCCGCAGATCATCCCCATCGTCAAGGCGGCGGTGGACGCGGCCACCATGCTGGGCCTGCCCGAGGCCCGCATCCCGCTGGCCGACGCGGTGATCCTGGTGGCCACCAGCCCCAAGTCCAACAGCGCCTATCTGGCGCTGGACGCCGCCTGGGACGATATCCGCCGGGGCAAGAGCGGCCCTATCCCCCGGCAGCTGCAAAACAAGCACTTTGACGGGGAGGACGCGGCGGTCAAGGGCCAGAACTACCTGTACCCGCACAGCTACCCCAACCGCTGGGTGCCGCAGCAGTACCTGCCCGACGCGCTGGCGGGGACAAAATACTACGAGTTTGCCGACAACAAAAATGAACAGGCCGCCCGCGCCTACTGGGAGCGGATCAAAACCGGAGAGAACCGGTAACAAAGTGCCGAAGCCTTTTTGAAGCCTGTCGATCCAATTTTGCCCGTGCGTACCGGTTTTCCGGCCGCGCGGGCTTTTTTGCGCGAAAGGTCCAAAGCAAAACCGGTCCGCGCGGGACATTTCCCGAACGGGCCGGTCAGGCAAAAACGATCAAACGGAAAATTCCAGCAGCAGCGGCGAGCCGTCCGCGCCGCTGGCGGCAAGGGCAAAGTAGCGGGCAAAACCGTTTGCGTCGATGTAGGTGATGCCCCGGTCGGGCACGTCGCCCGCAAAGGTCGTCTCGATCACCACCGGCAGCCGGTCGGCGACGTAGAGTTCCTGGATGGAAAATCGCATTGCTCCGTCCGAGTCCACATCCAGCAGGGTCAGGGCCAGAAAACGAAAAGCGCTTACCGGCCCGTCGGCCGTAAACACCAGCCGTACCATAGAATCGGAGGGGGAATCGGTAAAGCTGTCATACCGCGCCGGATCCTCCGCCAGAGCATCCTCCGCAAAGGCTACCTGAACGGCAGACCCCTGTACCGGGCCGCTGCTGCCCGGCTTCTCCGCGTGGGCCTGTTCCCAGGCGGCCTGGGCCTTTTGCCGGTTGTTTGTGCCCAGCTGGCGGGAGTAGACCGTCTCCCCCGCAAACAGCCGCTGGGCCGCCAGCGGGGTAAAGGTCTCCTGGATGCTGGCCGCGTAGCGGGTGCCGTCCTGGGCTGTCCAGTAGTCCAGCAGGGTATACCCGGCGGCTTCATTGCCGGAGAAGGTCAGGGCGGTGGGAACGCTGCTGCCGCTGACCGATACCGGCTCGCTGCCGGTCAGATCAAAGGTCTCGTCCCGGATCAGGGCGTACACTGTTACCTCACCGTTTTGCTGTACCATGTCCAGCACCGCGTGGCTCTCCACGCGGGTAACGAGAGCCTGTACCGGCGCCCCGTCCCGGCCCAGCACCGCTGTCTGGATGGCGGCGTTCAGCGCCGCGGAAGGCTGGGGCAGACCTTCTTCGCTCAGGGCCGCGTTTTCCAGAAAACCCTCGGGCAGGGCAGCGTTTCCTTCGCCCCAGTCGGCCTCCCACCCGGCCAGCCAGTCATGCCCGGCGTCAAAATATACCCCGTCCACCACCAGATAAACGTTGCCGTTGTTGGCCACCGTATGAGTAACGCCGTCGTCGGTGGTCACATAGAAGGTGATATCGCCGCCCGCCAGGGCGTCATGGCGGCTCAAACGCCGGCCCCGGCACTCGTTGATCAATGCCACCGCCCGCGCGCTTTCTTCTTCGCTCAGCCGCCTGTACTGCTTGTCTGTATCCTGGGGCATCACCACCAGTTCGATGCGGGCCACATCTTCAGGCTGCAGTTCCCGGGCCCATTCCAGGGAATCGTCCGGTGGGTCGTAGGCGAAAAAGATCAGGGAAAAGGTCACCGAACAAAGCAGCAGCCCCAGCAAGGCGGCCGCCGGCTTTTTGTAGCGCAGCACCGCTTTCACCCGGCTTTTCACCCCCACCTCGCCGAAGGCCAGGGGGCAGGGGGCTACCCGCCGCCGGGGCAGGCTGCAGGCCAGCAGCGTCTGGGAGTAGTCCGCCCGGCCCGCCGGATCCAGCCGGCTCACCACCCGCTCATCGCAGGCGGCCTCCATATCCCGGCAGAACAGGATATAGGCCAGCCAGATCACAGGATTGAACCAGTATACCGCCAAAAACGCAAATCCCAGCGGTTTGAACCAGTGGTCCTTGCGGGCGATGTGAGCCTGCTCGTGGGCGATCACCGAGGGAAGCGCCTGTTCCGGCAGGGAGAAGGGCAGATAGATGCGGGGACGGAAAGATCCCAGCACAAAGGGGGCGGCGATCCGGTCGGACTGCCAGATATTGCCCTGCAGCCGCACCGCCGTGCGCAGCCGCGATCGGAGCCGCAGCCAGCTGATGGCCGCGTAGAGCAGCATTCCCGCCAGCCCGATCAGCCAGACCCAGCCGGCCAGCCAGGTGAGAACCTGCAGCGGGTTGACGCTGGCGGCAGGGCTCGGGGCCAGCGATCCGGTAAAGGCGGGATTCACTGCCGCGTCCACCGCCGGAATGCCGCTTTCAATGTGCGGTGTGGCCGAGTAGAGCATCTCCTCCGGCAGGACCTCCCGGGTGGGTACCAGGCTCCAGGGATGAGGGATGGAGATGGGCAGCAGCCGGAATCCCACCAGCGCCCACAGCAGCAGCCGGGGCCACCGGGGCGCCTTGCGGAACACCAGCCGCAGCACCAGCACCACCGCGATCAGCCAGCAGGCATTCAGGCTGCGGTTGAACAGGGTAAGGAACACCTCACTCATGGCCGTTCTCCTTTCGGTACTCGTCGATCATCCGCTGCACCTGGTCGATCTCCCGGTCGGTCATCTTCCGGTGCCGGGTGAACGCCGCCAGAAAAGCGGGCAGCGATCCCTCGAACTTCTTTTCCACCATCTCGTCGATCTCGGCGGCCTGCACATCGTCCTTGCTCACCAGGCTGCGCACCACCGTGTCCTCATTTACCAGCACCCCCCGCTGGGCCAGACGTTTGATTACAGTGTAGGTGGTAGTGGGTTTCCAGCCCAGCTGTTCCCGGCACAGAGCTACCAGCTCGCTGCTCTTGACCGGCTCGTGGGCCCACAGGATCAGGCAGAACCGGTATTCGCTCTCAAAAATCTTGGGTATTTCCACAGGAACGCCTCCTCTATCAGATTAGAGTTCTCTTGCTGTTAGTCTAACACAGTAGAGCGGCGCCTGTCAAGCAAAAAACGCGGGGCGGATGGCCTTGCAGACCACCCGCCCCGCGTCGCCGCGCATAAACGGTTACTTGGTATAGTTGTCAAAGTAGCCCTGCACCAGGATAATGGGGGTGCCCTTGTCGCCGCTGCCGCTGGTCAGATCGCAAAGGCTGCCGATCAGGTCGGTCAGACGGCGGGGGGTGGTGCCCTGACTGGCCATCTTGCCGGTGAGGCTTTCCGCCTTCCGGTCTTTCTCCTCGATGGCCTGGCGGATGGCAGCCTTCAGCGCGTCCCCCTGCAGCTGGGCAAAGTCATTGTCCGCCAGATACTTCAGTTTCAGTTCGTTGGGGGTGCCCTCCAGGCCGGCGGTGTAGGCCGGGCTGACCACCGGATCGGCCAGCTCCCAGATCTTGCCCACCGGGTCTTTGAAGGCGCCGTCTCCATAGACCATGACCTCGATCTGTTTGCCGGTCTTGTCCCGCAGTTCGGCCTGAATGCGGTCCACCAGTTCCTGGCATCGGATGGGAAAGAGTTTCACCGTCTCCTCGGTGGCCTTGTTGGAACCCAGCAGGCCATACTGATCGTTATAGCCGCTGCCGTCCACGCTGGTGTTCAGGATCTCGTCCAGGCATAGCACGGTTTTGGCGCCCGCTTCTTTCAGGATACGCCGGGTGCGCCGGCGGGTATGGATGTCGCAGGCCAGCACCGTGTCGGTGTAGTCCAGGATGGCCCGGGGATGGTTGGCAAACACCACCTGGCACTCGGCACCGCATTCCTCGATCAGGCTGCGGTAATACTCCACATAGTCCACGCCGGTAAAGGTGTGTTTTTGGTAGCCGAACAACTCCCGGTAGCGCGTTTCGGTAAGTACATCGCTCCAGGGATTCACGCCGCTGGCATCCAGGTCGTCCTCGCTGATCAGATGGTTGCCCACCTCGTCGGCGGGATAGCTGAGCATCAGCACCACCTTGCGGCAACCGCGGGCGATGCCCTTCAGGCAGATGGCAAACCGGTTGCGGCTCAAAATGGGGAACAACACCCCCACGGTGCCGCCGCCCAGCTTGGCGCGCACATCTTGGGCGATCTGGTCCACCGTGGCATAGTTGCCCTGGCTGCGGGCCACCACCGCCTCGGTAATGCCGATCACGTCCCGGTCGCGCAGCGCGAACCCCTCGCTTTCGGCGGCGGCCAGTACACTGTCCACCACGATGCGGGCAAGATCGTCGCCCTGCCGGATGATCGGGGCGCGGATGCCCCGGGATACAGTACCCACCAAACGTTCCATAGCTTGTACTCTCCTTACGTCGGGCCGCCGGGCGGCCGGTTTTCGGTCACCTTTCATTGTAAAGAAAAATCTCCGGGCTGTAAACGGGTTCGCGGATTTTTTGGCAGAATGCCGGTCAGCTGCCCAGTTGCCAGAGCGTACCGCCGAAAACAGCCGCCTGTTCCGGGTCGTGGGTGATGAGCAGCAGCCAGCGCCCTTCGGCCTTTTGCCGGGTCCAGGCCATGGCCCGGGCGGCGGTGCACTCGTCCAGCCCTTTGAAAGGTTCGTCCAATACCACTCCGTCCGCCGGCGCCAGCATCGCCCGGGCAAGCGCGGCCCGCCGCTGCTGGCCGCCGCTCAGAAGGGCCGCGGGTTTTGTCAGGTCCTCACCGGAAAGGCACAGTTCCTCCAGCGCCCGCCGGGCGGCCGCCTCGCCCCGGCCGGGCAGAGCCAGCGCCACGTTGGCCACGGCGCTCAGCTGCGGGCAAAGCCGGTCTTCCTGAAACACGGCCGCCAGCCGGCCGGTCACCGTGACCCGGCCGCCGTCCGGCTTTTCCAGCCCCAGCAGCAGCCGGGCCAGGGTGGTCTTTCCCCGGCCGGAGGGGCCCATCAGCACGGTGACGCCTTCCAGCCGGCGGGTGAGATCGTTCAGCACCGTCTCGCCGCCGTATCGTTTGGTCACGCCGGTCAGTTCCGCGTACATGTGAGATCCCCTCCTCCCAGAGCCCGGCCGGCCTGCCGCAGCAGCGCCAGCGCCACTTTTTCGAGCGCCGCGCTCACCAGAATGATCACCAGCGTCCAGGCAAACAGTTCCCCGGTCTGCAAAAAGATCTTGGCTTGATACAGCGCCTCGCCGATGCTGCCGCTTGCCAGCCCGATCACCTCGGCGGCCACGCCGCTCTTCCAGCACAAACCCAGGCCCGTCTCGCAGCTTTGCAGCAGATAGGGCCATACGCCCGGCAGCCAGATCGCCCGCAGCGCGCGCCCGAAGGGCAAACGGAACACCCGGGCCATCTCCAAAAGGCCCGGGTCGGTGCGGCGGATACCCTCCAGTACGGCGGCGTAGATCACCGGCAGTACCATAAGAAAGCTGATGAGCACCGCCAGATTGGCGCTGCTCACCCACAAAAGGGCCAGAATGATGATGCTGGCTACCGGGGTGGCCTTGACGAACTGCATCACCGGCCGCAGCAAAACCTGCACCGGCGGGCAGGCCGCGCTGGCCGCCGCCAGCAGGCAGCCGATCACCAGCGCCAGCGCAAAGCCGCCCAGGATCCGCGCCGCGCTGAAGCCGATCCGGCCCCAGAACGCCGCCTGCGGCAGCATCCCGGCCAGTACCCGCACCGTCTCCCAGGGGCCGGCCAGCAGAAAACCCAGCCCCATCCGGCCCACGAAAAAGGCCGCAAACTGCCATACCGCCACCCAGAACAGGATGGCGGCGGCAGCCTGCGGCCGGGATACCCGGTTCGGCGCGGGCTTAGGCGCCATAGTAGAAGCCGTCGTCCGGCATCGCGCCGCCCACCGAGGCGGGATCCTGATCGTACAGGGTCTGCAGATACCCGGAGAGTTTCGCCTTCATCTCGCTGCCGGCCAGCCAGGTGATGTTGCAGGCGGGCAGCGCCTTCTGGGCCACCTCGGCCTTGGGCACGATCTCATACTTGGCCACCAGCTGCGCCGCGTCGGCGGTGTTGGTGTTTACCCATTCGATGCTGGCCTGGTAGTCGGCCAGGAACTGGTCAAAAGCGGCGGGGTTGGCCTCGATCACATCGGTGCGGGCCAGCAGCACGCCGGTCACCAGCGCGCTGTCCGGGCTGACCTTATCCCATTCCTCGGTCAGGTTCAGGGCCACCTTCAGCCCCTCCACCTGCATCTGGGCGGTGGTCACATAGGGCTGGGGCAGCACGGCCACCGCGTCGCCGGCGGTCTGCATGGCGGAGAGGACCTCGGTGGATTCGCTCTTGTATTCGATCGTCAGATCGGCAGCGGGGTCCAGACCGTTCTGGGTCAGGATGTAGTTCAGCGCATACTCCGGGGTGGTGCCCTTGCCGGTGGAGTAGACGGTCTTGCCGGCCAGATCGGCCACACTGGTGGCCTGCGCGTTGCCGGTGGTCACCACATACAGCACGCCCAGGGTGTTGATGGCCGCCACCTGCACCTTGCCCTCCAGCTTCTGGTAAAGGGTGGCGGCCAGGTTGGCGGGCACGGCGGCCATATCCAGTTCGCCCTTGCTCAGCAGCGGCACGATCTCATCCGCCGCGCCGTACATGTTCACGGTGTAGCTGTTGGCGTACAGCCCCTGTTCGGCGTCGTCCATCAGCTTGACCATCCCCATGGTGGTAGGACCTTTCAGCCCGGCGATGGTATAGGAAGCAGGCTCCGCAGCGGGCTCGCTCTCCGGAGCGGGGGTAGGTTCCGCCGCGGCGGACGAACTCTCCGGCATGGACGAACTGGACCCCGCCTGCCCGCAGGCAGCCAGGCTCAGCGCCAGCGCAAGGGCCAGCATCAGGGCAAGAATTTTTTTCATGGCAGTATCCTCCTGTCTGCGCAAACCCGAACCGGGGGTTTGCGTTCTGGTGGATATTCTACTATAATAAGAGGGAAAATGCAGTTGCGGCGGCAACCGATGCCCCCGCGGAGAGGAGCCGCCTCATGCCCGCCACCTACGCCCTCGCCCAGTATTATCCTGTTCTGCAGGCCACCACCCTGTTCCACGGCCTTTCCGCCGAGGAGCTGGATCAGCTGCTGAACTGTTTTGCCCCCAGTCTGCGCCGGTTCTCCAAGGGGGAACTGGTGCTGCTCTCCGGTTTTGAGACCCGGGACGTGGGCCTGGTGCTGGAAGGCTGGGTGGAGGCGCTGAAAAATACGCCGGACGGCGCCAGCGTATCCATCACCCGGATGGAGCCCGGCGGGGTGTTCGGGGATGTGCTCAGCGGCAGCAGTGTGAAAAGCCCGGTGACCATCGCTGCCCGCAGCGATTGCGTGATTTTGTTTGTTCCGTACCAGAAGATCCTGCATCCCTGCGCCAAAATGCACGCCAGCCACGGCCGGCTCATGCAGAACCTGGTCACCACCATTTCGGACAAGTACTTTGCCCTCAACCGCCGGGTGGACCTGCTGATCCTCAAAAGCCTGCGGGCCAAACTCTGTGCCTACCTGCTGGACGAGGCCCAGCGGGCCGGGGCGGATACCTTTACCATTCCGCTGTCCCGGGCGGGGCTGGCGGAATACCTGAACTGCGAGCGCAGCGCCCTGTCCCGGGAACTGTCCCGCATGCAGGCGGAAGGGTTGCTGGAAACCTATAAAAGCAGCTTCAAGCTGCTGGACGCGGCGGCCATGCGGGCTGCCTGCCACCGATAACAACAAAGGGGAGGCCGACATGAAAGAGACACCGGTCCTGTATATCGTCATTCCCTGCTACAACGAGCAGGAGGTACTGCCCATTACCAGCGGCATGTTCCGAGACAAGCTGCGCCAGCTGGCGGACGCGGGCAGGATCAGCCCGGACAGCCGGGTGCTGTTTGTCAACGACGGCTCCAGGGATGACACCTGGGCCATCATCCAAAAGCTGGCGGCGGAGGATGCCTGCTTTGAGGGCATCTCCCTGAGCCGAAACCGGGGCCACCAGAACGCGCTGCTGGCCGGGCTGATGGAGGCCCGTATCCGCTGCGATATCACCATCAGCATCGACTGTGACGGGCAGGACGATATCAACGCCATGGACGCCATGGTGGACGCCTGGCACGAGGGATGCGAGGTGGTGTATGGGGTGCGCGCGCGGCGGGACACCGACACCTGGTTCAAACGCACCACCGCCGAGGGGTTCTACCATATCATGAACGCCATGGGGGCCAGGGTGGTGTTCAACCACGCGGACTACCGGCTGCTGAGCCGCCGCGCCCTGGATGAGCTGGCCAAATACAAAGAAGTCAACCTGTTTTTGCGGGGGATGGTGCCGCTGGTGGGATTTAAGAGCACCAGCGTGCTCTACGACCGGGCCTCCCGCATTGCCGGAGAGAGCCACTACCCGCTGCGCAAGATGCTGGGGCTGGCTTTTGACGGCATCACCAGCCTGTCGGTGCAGCCGATCCGGCTGATCACCGGGCTGGGGCTGGTGGTGTCCATCGTCAGCTTCATCGGGGTGGTTTGGGCCGTGGCGGAGGCCATAATGGGCGCCACGGTGGCCGGCTGGGCCAGCACTACCGCCATCGTCTGCTTCATGGGCGGCATCCAGCTGCTCTGCCTTGGGGTGATCGGGGAGTATATCGGAAAAATTTATATGGAGACCAAGGCCCGGCCCCGGTTCTGCGTGGCCGAGCGCACCTGGGAAAAGGAGGACCGGCCGCAATGAGCAAGCAAGTCTGGAGACCCGGCAATCTGCTGGCCCCGGCACCGCCGGTGCTGGTAAGCTGCGGCAGCCCGGAAAAGCCCAACCTGATCACCATCGCCTGGGCGGGCACCATCAACAGCGACCCGGTGCGGGTGAGCATCAGCGTGCGGCCCCAGCGGTACAGCCACGGCCTGATCGCGCAGAGCGGGGAGTTCGTCATCAACCTGCCCACCCGGAAAATACTGCGGGCGGTGGACTGGTGCGGCGTCAAGAGCGGCCGGGACCTGGACAAGTTCCGGGCGATGGGGCTGACCGCCGCGCCCGGCAGCGCGGTAAGCGCCCCGGTGCTGGCCGAGAGCCCGGTAAATCTGGAGTGCCGGGTGTTCCAGACCATCCCGCTGGGCAGCCATGATCTGTTCCTGGCGGATGTGGTGGCGGTGGATGTGGACGAAGACCTGCTGGACGCGGCCGGCCGCCTGCGGCTGGATAAGGCCGAACTGGTGGCCTACGCCCACGGCACCTACTACGCGCTGGGCAAACAACTGGGTACCTTCGGCTACAGCGTGCGAAAAAAGCCCGCACGCCGCCGGTAATATGGTATAATAAAAATCGGTTTTCCGCCGCAGGGACGCGCATCGCGCCGCGGCGCACAAAGAAATAAAGAGGGGTGTACACCATGATCCAATGCAGCAAGACCGGCATGTACTACGCCTGCGGGCAGTGGGTGCCGGCGGACGAACAGGCCGCCGCCGCGCTCGCCGCCCAGGGCTTCTCCGCTGAGCAGGTGGACAAGGCCCGGGAGGGCACCATCGCCTGGGGCATCCTCCAGGCCCACAACCACAGCGGCGACCCGGAGGCGCTCAAGCTGAAGTTTGACGCGATGGCCAGCCATGACATCACCTTTGTGGGCATCGTGCAGACTGCCCGCGCCTCCGGCATGACCCGGTTCCCCATGCCCTATGTGCTCACCAACTGCCACAACAGCCTGTGCGCGGTGGGCGGCACCATCAATGAGGACGACCATGTGTTCGGCCTGTCCGCGGCAAAAAAATACGGAGGTATCTATGTGCCGCCCCACATGGCGGTTATCCACCAGTACATGCGGGAGATGCACGCCGGCTGCGGCAGGATGATCCTTGGCTCGGACAGCCACACCCGCTATGGCGCGCTGGGCACCATGGCCATCGGCGAGGGCGGCGGCGAACTGGCCAAGCAGTTGCTGGGCCGCACCTACGACGTGGCCCGCCCTGGTGTGGTGGCGGTGTATCTGACCGGTGCGCCGGTGGCCGGCGTAGGCCCCCAGGACGTGGCTCTGACCATCATCGGGGCGGTGTTCCGGAACGGTTATGTGAAGAACAAGGTCATGGAGTTCATCGGGCCCGGCGTGGCCAGCCTGCCGCTGGAATACCGCAGCGGCGTGGACGTGATGACCACCGAGACCACCTGCCTGTCCAGTATATGGGTCACCGACGAGGCCACCCGGCGGTATCTGGCGGTCCACGGCCGTGAGGGGGACTACAAGCCCCTGGCCCCGGCGGAACTGGCGTACTACGACGGTGTGGTCACGGTGGAACTGGACAAGGTGCGGCCGATGATCGCGCTGCCCATGCACCCCTCCAACGTCTACACCATTGAAGAACTGAACGCCAACCTGGCCGATATCCTGCACAAGTGCGAGCAGGACTGCCAGGCCCTTATCGGCAATGACCAGGTGCATCTGGACCTGGTGAGCAAGATCGAGAACGGCCGTCTGCGGGTGGACCAGGGTGTCATCGCGGGCTGTGCCGGCGGCACCTACTCCAACATCTGCGAGGCTGCCCAGATCCTGAAGGGCCACACCGGCGGCTGCGGCGAATATGCCCTGAGCGTTTATCCCAGCAGCCAGCCCACCATGATGGCCCTTTCCCGCCTGGGGGTACTGACCGACCTGATGGCCAGCGGCGCCACCATCCGCACCGCCTTCTGCGGGCCCTGCTTCGGCGCGGGGGATGTGCCCGCCAACGGGGCGCTGTCTATCCGGCACACCACCCGCAACTTCCCCAGCCGGGAGGGGGCCAAGCCCGGCGCGGGCCAGATCGCCGGGGTGGCCCTGATGGACGCCCGGTCCATCGCCGCCACCACCCGGGCGGGCGGCATCCTGACCCCCGCCACCGACATCGACTACACCCCGAACGTGCCGGAGTACGAATTTGACCGCTCCAGCTACGACGCCCGGGTCTACTTCGGCTACGGCAAGGGCAACTACGATGAGGCCCTGCGCCTGGGGCCCAATATCAAGGACTGGCCCGCCATCGACCCGATGGGGGAGAACCTGCTGCTGCGGGTGGCCAGTTACATCACCGACCCGGTGACCACCACCGACGAACTCATCCCCTCCGGCGAGACCAGCAGCTATCGTTCGAACCCCCTGGGTCTGGCCGAGTTCACCCTGAGTCGCAAAGACCCCGCCTATGTGGGCCGCGCCAAGGAGATCCGCGCCATGGAGACCGAGCGCAAAGCCGGCAAGGCGGACCCGGCGCTGCTGGCCGCTGTACAGGCGGTGCCCGGCTGCGAGAGCCTGGGATGGGACAAGCTGGCCATCGGCTCCACCATCTATGCCATCAAGCCCGGCGACGGTTCCGCCCGGGAACAGGCGGCCAGCTGCCAGCGGGTGCTGGGGGCGGCGGCCAATATCGCGGTGGAGTACGCCACCAAGCGGTACCGGTCCAACCTGATCAACTGGGGCATGGTGCCCTTCCAGCTGGAAGGCCCCACCCCCTTCGGCCTGGGGGACTGGGTGCTGGTGCCCGGCATCCGCGCGGCGCTGGAAAGCGGCGAGATCCGGGATCTGCCGGCCTGGGTGCTGGGGGGCAGCGAGCCCCGCGCCTTTACCCTGCACATCGCCCCGCTCACCCCGGACGAGCGGCAGATCCTGCTGGACGGCTGCCTGATCAACTACTACAAGCACTAAAGCCCGAAGCGGCTTCGGCGTCGGCCGGGGCCGTTTTGTGCGGAGGAAGGAGAGGCCATGAACGGCGATCTGCACACCCATTCCACCTTTTCGGACGGCAGCACCCCCCTTGCGAGACTGCCCCGGCTGGCGGCCCGGGCCGGACTGGGCTGGCTGGCGGTATCCGACCACGACACCCTTCGGTCGGCGGAGTTTGCCTATGCCCATCCGGAACAGGAGGGGGTGCGGCTGATCCCGGCGGTGGAACTTTCCGCCCGGGATACCGTCCGGAGGCGGCGGGTGCATATCCTGTGCTACTGGCCGGACACGGCCTGCCCGCCGCTGCGCCGTTACTGCGATTTTATGGCCGCTGAGCGGGTGGAGGCGGGCCGCCGCAACGCGGAGGACCTGGCCCGGCTGGAACCCCGGTTCGATCCGGCCAGGGCCGAGCCTCTGTACCGGGCCAGCGGCGTGCCCTTCAAGGCCCATCTGATGGACGCTATGTGCGAGGCCGGCCTGGCCGAGGGCATCTACGGCGCCCGCTATCAGGAACTGTTCGGCAAGAGCGGCCCCATCCACAACCCCTGCCGGTACGATCCGGTGGATCAGGTGCTGGCCGCCATCCGGGCCGCCGGCGGGGTGGCGGTGCTGGCCCATCCCAGTGTCTACCGCAGTATGGAACTGGCCGCCGAACTGGCTGCCTCCGGCCGCATCGACGGCCTGGAGATCGACCATCCCCGCAATACCCCCGAGGACAAAGAGGCGCTGCGCCGGCTGGCAGACCGGTATGATCTGCTGGTCACCGGAGGCACCGATTTTCATGGCCGGTACACCGGCACGCCGCATCCGATCGGCAGCTGCGCCACGCAGGAAGAGACGATACGGCGGATCGAGGCGCTGGCCCGGTCCCGTAAGGAACGCAAATAAAAAGGAGAGAAAAACGATATGACTACCTACACCCAGGCAAACCGCGGCGTGTGCAGCCGCTCCACCACCGTTCAGCTCAACGATGACGGCACCATCCACAGCGTGGAGGTCATGGGCGGCTGCAACGGCAACCTGAAGGGCATCTGCGCCCTGCTGCAGGGCCAGAAAGCGGAGGACGCCATTGCCCGTCTGGAAGGGCTCACCTGCGGCTTCAGGAAAACCTCCTGCCCGGACCAGGTGGCTCACGCGCTGCGCGCGGCCCTGGACCAGCAGAAAAACGGCTGAGTCTCAACAGCAAACAGCGACGCCCCGGAACGACCGTTCCGGGGCGTCGCTTTGTTCGTTTGCGCGAAAAAGGGGATCAGGGCATCACCGCGCCCTGGTTGGCGCCGCTGACCAGCCTGGCGTAGCGGGCCAGCCAGCCGGATTTCACATTGGGTTCGGGGGCCACATAGGCAGCCTTGCGGGCCGCCAGTTCCTCGTCGCTCACATGCAGGGTGATGGAGGCATTGGGAATGTCGATGGTGATGGAGTCGCCCTCCTGCACCAGGCCGATGGGGCCGCCGCTGGCCGCCTCGGGGGCCACATGACCAATGGAAGCGCCCCGGGACGCGCCGGAGAACCGCCCGTCGGTGATCAGGGCCACCGTTTTGTCCAGCTTCATGCCGGCCAGCGCGCTGGTGGGATTCAGCATCTCCCGCATACCCGGGCCGCCGCGGGGGCCTTCGTACCGGATGACCACCACGTCGCCGTCCACGATCTTGCCGGCATAGATGCTGGCGATGGCCTCCTCCTCGCTGTTGAACACCCGGGCCGGGCCGGTGTGGCAGAGCATTTCGGGGGCCACGGCGCTGCGCTTGACCACGCAGCCTTCGGGGGCCAGGTTGCCCCACAGGATCTGGATGCCGCCGGTGGGGCTGTAGGGATCGTCGATCGGCCGGATGGCACGGGTGTCCTTGATGTACGCGCCCTGGATGTTTTCGCCCAGGCTCTTGCCGGTGGCGGTCAGCAGGCTCAGGTCCAGCAGGCCCTTTTTGGCCAGTTCGGCCTGTACGGCGGGGATGCCGCCGGCGGCCCACAGATCGGGCATGTGGGTGGGACCGGCCGGGGCCAGATGGCACAGGTTGGGCACCTTGGCGCTCATCTCATTGAACATGGCCAGATCCAGGTCCACGCCGGCCTCCTTGGCGATGGCCAGCAGATGCAGCACACTGTTGCTGGAACAGCCCAGCGCCATATCGCAGGCCAGGGCGTTGCGCAAAGATTTTTCATTCACGATATCCCGGGCCTTGATATCCCGGCGCACCAGCTCCATGATCGCCATGCCGGCCTTTTTGGCCAGGGCAACGCGTGCGGCGTGCACAGCCGGGATGGTACCGTTGCCCGGCAGAGCGATGCCCACCGCCTCGCACAGGCAGTTCATACTGTTGGCGGTGTACATGCCGCTGCAGCTGCCGCAGCCGGGGCAGCAGCCGTGTTCGCACTCGTCCAGCTTTTCGGCACTGATCAGCCCTGCCTTGTAGGCGCCCACCGCCTCGAACATCTTGGACAGGCTCACTTCCTGGCCGTCGTAGCTGCCGGCCAGCATGGGGCCGCCGCTGCAAACCACGGTGGGTACATTCAGCCGCAGCGCGCCCATGAGCATGCCGGGCACGATCTTATCGCAATTGGGCACCAGCACCAGGCCGTCCAGCTGATGGGCCATGGTCATGGTCTCCACGCTGTCCGCGATCAGTTCCCGGCTGGCCAGGCTGTACTTCATGCCGATGTGACCCATGGCGATGCCATCGCACACGCCGATGGCCGGGATCAGGATGGGGGTGCCGCCCGCCATCCGCACGCCGGCCTTTACCGCGTCGGCGATCTTGTCCAGATGGATGTGGCCGGGCACGATCTCGCTGTGGGCGCTGATCACACCGATCAGCGGCCGGTCCAGTTCCTCCTCGGTAAAGCCCATGGCGTAGAACAGGCTGCGGTTGGGCGCGCGTTCGGGCCCCTTGGTAACGTTGTCGCTGCGCATTGTCATCGCTCTCCTTTTACAGTAGGGCCGGACGCTGCCCGCGTCCGGCCCTCGTTACAGTGTTTTGCGGCTTACTTTTTCAGCCAGCTCATCATCTGGCGCAGTTCGGCGCCCACCTTTTCCACCGGATGCTCGGCCTGCAGGCGGCGGGTGGCCAGGAACTTGGCCCGGCGGCCGCTGCTCATCTCCTGCATGAACTCGCTGGCGAAGGTACCGTCCTGGATCTCGGTCAGGACCTTCTTCATCTCAGCGCGGGTCTCGTCGGTGATCAGGCGTTTGCCGGTGCGGTAGTCGCCGTACTCGGCGGTGTTGGAGATGGAGTACCGCATCTTGCCAAAGCCGCCCTCGTTGATCAGGTCCACGATCAGCTTCATCTCGTGGATGCACTCAAAGTAGGCCATCTCGGGCTCATAGCCGGCGGCCACCAGAGTGTCAAAGCCGGCGTGCATCAACTCGCACACGCCGCCGCACAACACCGCCTGCTCGCCGAACAGGTCGGTCTCGGTCTCCTCCCGGAAGGTGGTCTCCAGGATGCCGGCGCGGCCGGCGCCGATGCCGCAGGCGTAGGCCAGGGCGTAGTCCTTGGCACGGCCGCTGTAGTCCTGGGCCACGGCGATCAGGCTGGGCACGCCCTTGCCCTCCAGATACTGGCTGCGCACGGTGTGGCCGGGGCCCTTGGGGGCGATCATGATCACGTCCAGATTGGCGGCGGGCTTGACCAGGTTGAAGTGGATGTTAAAACCGTGGGCCCAGCACAGAATGTCGCCTTCCTTCATATTGGGGGCCACCTGCTGGTTGTAGATGTCGGCGGCCAGTTCGTCCGGCACCAGCATCATCACCACGTCGCCGGCCTTGGCAGCCTCTTCGATCTCCATCACCTTGAAGTTGGGGCGGGTGTCGGCAAAGCGGCTGGCCTTCTCCCAGTGGCCGCTGCCCTTGCGCAGGCCGACCACCACGTTGACGCCGCTCTCGGCCAGGTTCATGGCATGGGCATGGCCCTGGCTGCCAAAGCCAATCACGGCCACGGTCTTGCCGTCCAGCAGGCCCAGGTTGCAGTCGCTGTCGTAGTACTTCTTGATCATGAGAAACACTCCTTTGAATTGGATTTTACGTTTGCGGTTTGATGCGGTCGGGCCGGTCCCACCCGGGCCGGCATATATCTCGGTCCCCGGCCGGGCCGGGGAAGGGGATCGGAAAACGCGGCGTATTTACGCCAGGTGCTCGCTGGCGCCGCCCCGCTCCAGCGCGGTGATGCCGGTGCGGCACATTTCCAGGATGGTAAAACCGTCCATCATCTTGAGAAAGGCGTCGATCTTGTCCGGTTCGCCGGTCAGTTCAAACACCAGGCTCTCGGGGGACAGGTCGATGATCTTGGCCTTATAGATGCTGCCGATCTCCCGCAGTTCGCTGCGGTTGGACTGGTCGGCGGCCACCTTCAGCAGCAGCAGTTCCCGAAACAGGCTCACCGCCGGGTCCAGCACAAAGATATGCCGGGTCTCCTCCAGGCGGGCGGTCTGCAATACGATCTGCTGCAGCACCTTGGCGTCGTCGTGTACCACGATGGTGATGCGGCTCACCGCCGGGTCGTTGGTGGCGGACACGGTCAGGCTGTCGATGTTGAAGCCCCTGCGGCCGAACAGGCTGGAAATGCGGGTCAGCACCCCGGAATGGTTGTCCACCAGCACGCTGATGACTTGTTTGTTCATGTCGGTACGCCCCCTCTCGTTAAGACATCATGATGTCGTCCACATTGCCCGCGGCGGGGATCATGGGCAGCACCTTTTCGTCCTTGTCGATGCGGCACTCGATCCAGGCGGGCTTGTGGGAGGCCAGCGCCTCGGCGAAAGCGGCCCGGAACTGTTCCACCGTTTCGCACCGATAGCCCTTCAGGCCAAAGCCCTCGGCCACCTTGACAAAATCGGTCTTGCGGTGGGGATCGGTGCTGGAATAGCGCTTGCCGTAGAAGGCGGTCTGCCACTGGCGCACCATGCCCAGCACCTGGTTGTTGAAGATGATGGTGATCACCGGCAGGTCGTAGCTGACCGCGGTGCAGGCCTCGTTCAGGTTCATGTGGAAGGATCCGTCGCCGGTCATCATGACCACCGTCTGGTCCCGGCCCAGCGCCGCCTGAGCGCCCAGGGCCGCGCCGTAGCCGAAGCCCATGGTTCCCAATCCGCCGCTTGTGAGGAACGCCCGGTCCTTCACGTGGCGGATGTACTGGCAGGCCCACATCTGGTGCTGGCCCACGTCGGTCACATACACCGCGTCGGGCCCGGCCAGCTCGCAGGCCGTCCCGATCACCTGATGGGGCATCAGCCGGTCGGTATGGTCTTTGGGCCGGTAGTCGATGGACTGCCAGCTCTGCAGCTGGCGCATCCATTCGGGATGGCTCGCCGCCTGGATGTGGGGCAGCAGCGCCTCCAGCACTACCTTGGCGTCCCCCACCACGCTGCAGTCCACCTCCACGTTCTTGCCGATCTCGCTGGCGTCAATGTCAAACTGGATGATGGTGGCTTCCTGGGCAAAAGAACCCGGGTCCAGGGCCACCCGGTCGGAGAACCGGGTGCCGATGGCGATCAGCACATCCGCCTTGCTGGCGGCCTTGTTGGTGGTGTAGCTGCCGTGCATGCCCAGCAGCCCCAGATTCAGCGGGTCGCCGTAGTCCAGCACGCCAGCGGCCATCAGGGTGTAGGTGGCGGGGATCTGGGCCTTCTGCACCAGCGCCCGCAGCGCCTCGCCCGCGCCGGCGGAGCACACGCCGCCGCCAAAGTAGATCAGCGGCCGCTGGGCGCTGTTGATGATCTGGGCCGCATGCAGCACAGCCGCCTGGTCATAGTCCTGCCGCACAGGGATCTCCACCTTGGGGGCAGGGGTGTACTCGGTCATGGCTCCGGTCACGTCTTTGGGAATGTCCACCAGCACCGGGCCCTTGCGGCCGGTCTGGGCGATGCGGAAGGCCTCCCGCAGGATGTGGGCCAGATCCTCCACCCGCCGCACCACAAAGTTGTGCTTGGTGATGGGCATGGTGATGCCGGTGATGTATACTTCCTGGAAGCTGTCCTTGCCGATCAGGCTGGTGCCCACATTGCCGGTGATGGCCACCATAGGCACGCTGTCCATGTAGGCGGTGGCGATGCCGGTCACCAGGTTGGTGGCGCCGGGGCCGCTGGTGGCCAGCACCACGCCGGTGCGGCCGGTGGCCCGGGCATAGCCGTCGGCCGCGTGGGCCGCGCCCTGCTCATGGGCGGTCATGATGTGGGTGATCTTGTCGCTGGCCTTGTACAGCGCGTCGTACAGGTTCAGCACCGCGCCGCCCGGATAGCCGAACAGGGTGTCCACGCCCTGCTCCAGCAGCACCTGCACAAAGATGTCTGCGCCGGATAGTTTCATGCTCATTCCCTCGCTTTCTGTTTGCTCCCCTTGCGAAAAACCCGGCCGTGCCCGCCGCGGATGGCCGCCGATAAAAAAACGCAGCCCTCGTCCCGGTTAAGAGACAAAGGCTGCGATAGCGCTCTGCGGTACCACTCTCATTGCCGCCACAAAAGGCGGCCGCTCAGCGGGCCGGTGGGCCCTGCACAATAACGGGTGCTCCGTCCAGGCCTACTGAGCCGGCGATACCGGCTGTTCGGTTGGCCGCTCCGGGATGACTTCGCGCGCTGCTGTGCCTGCTGCCTTGCACCAGCCGGCAGTTCTCTTGAGGCCGCGGGCAGGCGTTACTTGTTCCCCTCATTGCGTTTGGATTGCTTGAAAATAAATTTGCTTTATTATACTAAACCCCAATGGAGAAGTCAAGAGCGGGGCAGCCGTTTTTTTTATGTCAAGCGGGAACCAGGATCAGGCGGACCCCGGCATCGGTATGGGTGACCCGGAACAGGTTCCCGTTCCCGATACAGGCCGCGTCGTCAAAGAGAGGGGCAAACTGTGCGGCAAACGATTCATCCGCCTTATACAGGTATACGTATTGGTATTCCGCGGCCAGGGCGGCAGCCCACTCCTCCGGCGTGCAGCGCCAGGTCCAGATGTCTGCCTCGCCGTAAGGGCTGCCCAGGCTGGAGTTGTGCTCCGGCAGATACAAGGGCGCCAGTTCGTAGTTGAGCCGCAGATTGGTCAACCCCAGATCGTTCTGCGATACCACGTACACATTCAAACGGCCGTCGTCCTGGGCGGGCAGGGACGCCAGACGCTCGGCGGCCTGCTGATAGGGCCGGGCCGAATCCCGGGTATAGGCCGCCTCCGCGGGCGCATGAAAAAGCGCGCCCAGCACCGTCAGAGGAGCGGGGCTGGTCAGCGCCAGCCAGAGCAAAGCGGTGGCCGCGGTGCCGGCCAGCGCCCCGCGCAGCCGCAGCCCGGCCAGCGCCGTAAGGCCAAACCCGGCCAGCACCAGCAGACAGGCAAGAACACCGGTATTCAGATACCGGGACAGGGAGGCCAGCATCAGCGCCTCGGTCTCCACGAACCAGAACAGATATCCGGCCAGTACAAACAGCACATACAGCGCCAGAGCGCCGCCCATACCGGCCATGGCGGTCACCAGCGGGGCGCGGTCCGCCCGGGCGCAGAGCCGCCACACCAGCCCTGTCAGCGCGGCTCCCAGCGCAAAGAAGGCCAAAAACGGAAAGTGCGCGAAGGGCAGTCCGCCATAGTTCCAGTCGCCTGCCAGGTTGGCAACGTAACTTTTGATCACCTGCACGCGCCAGCCGGGCTGATGGTCAACCAGCAGCGTCCACAGGCTGCCAAGGCTCAACCCCTGCGGGCTCCAGCGGCGGGGCGTCTGCGCCAGCGTCAGCAAAAGCTGCCAGCTGCCGGCGGCAAAAACGGCGGCAGCGCCCGCCGGCCAGAGCGCTTTTATCCGGCCGCTCAGGCGCAGCCCGCCGCCCCGCACCGGCAACAGGGCCACTGCCAGCGCCAGCGCCGCCAGCAGGGGCCCGGTGCTCTTGGTCAGGCAGAGCTGCGCCGCCGCCACGGCCAGGATCGCCTGTTCCAGCCGGCCCCGCCGGCCCAAAAACCACACCAGAGGCACAAATCCCCACACCACGCCCAGCAGACCGTCGGCGGTGGTCTCGGTATAAAAATTCGGATAGAGTATCAGCGGCACAAACAGCAGCCCCAGCCCGGCGGCGGGCAGCGTTCGCCAGCCTTTCACGCCGGTGAGGCGGTGCAGCGGGTAGAACAGAAAACCTGCGGCAAAGATGCCCTGGGCAAACAGAGCCGCGTCCTCCCGCATGCCCAGCCCGGAGGTCTTGAGCAATATGTATTGGAACAGCGAGGACGCGGGCGGGTATTCCTTGAAACCGTCCTGAAGGGAGGTCAGACAGGAGAGACGGTCCTCCAGAAGCATGCCCTTGAGCGCCAGCCCCCAGTGGGAGAACTCGTCCCATCCCAGAAATCGCCGCCCCTGGCATACCCACCAGAGCAGCGCCAGCGCGGCGGCAAAGGCTGCCAGATCCGGCTGCCACAGCATTCGCACAAATCCGGTTCGTTCGGCCCCGCCGGGGCGTGCCGCCAGCCGCGCGGCCAGATAGGCCCAGCCCGCCGCGGCGGCAGCGGCAAACAGCCAGGGGGCGATGGTCAGCGCGCCCATCAGGCCCAGCAGATACGCCAGCACCGCCGCGCCGCCCAGGCACAGAGGGGTCAGTTCGGCAAAGCGGCGGCCGGTGCGGGCCGCAAGCGCCAGGGGGGCCGGCAGCACCAGCAAAGCAAACAACAACAAGGGCATGACAGAACTCCTTCCGGGGGATATGGCAAAGCAGCAGCTTTTTCATCTTACCATAGTACTATACGAAAAAACAGAGGAAAACTCTGCACCGCACACAAAATTCTCACAAGATCGACCAATGCGGCGGGCGGTGAGCGATACCGCAAAAAGCTTCTCTTGCGCGCGCGCGGAAAATGCGGTATACTCAATATCGTTTCCGACCGACCGGTCGGTCGGCGCGGGCGCGGGGCGCGTCCGCTTACCCTTGAGCAAGGAGAAACGCGAGCCGTATGTCGAAATTTTGTGTAAAAAAGCCCTATACCGTGGTAGTGGCGGTGGTGCTGGTGCTGGTGCTGGGCGTCATCAGCTTTCTGAACATGACCACCGACCTGCTGCCCTCGCTGGAACTGCCTTATGTGGTGGCGGTTACCACCTATCCCGGCGCCAGCCCGGAAAAGGTGGAGCAATCGGTCACCGAAGTGCTGGAGTCCGCCTTCGGTACCATCAACGGGGTGGCCAACCTGTCCAGTGTGTCCAGCGAAAACATGAGCATGCTGATCCTGGAATTTGAGAGCGGCACCAATATGGATACCGCCATGGTGAACCTGTCCACCGCGGTGGATCAGGTGAGCGGCTATCTGCCGGACACCGTGTCCAGCCCGATGCTGCTGCAGATCAGCCCGGACATGCTGCCGGTGGTGGTGGCCAGCGTGGACAGGGAAGATATGGACATCTATGAACTGACCCAGTTCGTGCAGGACGAGGTCACCCCTTATCTGGAACGTCAGGCCGGCGTGGCCAGCGTGGACGGCACCGGCCTGGTGGAAAAGACGGTGGAGGTGCGGCTGGACCAGGCACGGATCGACGCGCTGAATGACAAGGTCCTGGCCAGCGTCAGCGACAAGATGAATCAGGCCCAATCCGAATTGACCGACGCGCAGCAGAAACTCGCCGACGGGAAGGCGGAACTGGACAGCGCCCAGACCAAACTGGAGGATACCCAGGCCCAGACCAGCAACGAACTGGCCCAGGCCAGCGCCCAGGTAGACGCGGCGGTGGCCCAGGCCAGCGCCCTGGCCAGCCAGGTGACCAGCCTGCAGGCCAGCAAGGCGGCGCTGGAGGCGGAAAAGGAGATGCGCTGGAAAGCGATGGTGGCCCTGGCGCAGACCGCCGCGCCCGGCCTGGACCCGGCGGATACCGCCGCGGTGGAGGCGGCGCTGGAGAGCGCGGCCCAGGAAATGGACCTGCTGTACGGTTCGCTCACCGGCATGGGCCTGACTGACGACCAGGCGCTGCAGACCGCCGCGGACAGCCTGCCGGACGACAATCCGCTGAAGGCCAGCCTGCAGGCGCTGATCGCCCAGGGCTGCACCACGGTGGGCAGCGTGTCTGACATGGCGGCGACCGTTCGCGCCATGCCCGCCCGCATCACCGAGATCGACGCCGCTGTGGCTGACCTGACCACCGAGATCGCCGCCGCTGAAGCGATGAAAAAGGCGGCCGATGCGGGCCTGGCCCAGGCAAAAGACTACTATGCCCAGATCGAGGCGGGCAAGATCGCCGCGGCCGCGGGCTTCGGCGCGGGCACGGCCCAGATCGCCGCTTCCCGCACCGCGCTGGAGGACGCCGAGCAGCAGCTGCAGGATGCCCGGGACCAGTTGGATGACGCCCGCGCCGCCGCGCTGGAGAACGCCGATATCACCGGCCTGCTCTCCGGCAAGACCATCGCCGGCATCCTGACGGCCCAGAACTTCTCCATGCCGGCCGGTTATATCGGCGACGGCGACGGCAAGCTGATGCTGCGCATCGGCGATGAATTCGCCAGCCTGGAGGAACTGGAAAACACCCTGCTGGCCCATATTGATATCGACGGGGTGGGGGACGTGCGCCTTTCCGATGTGGCGGATGTGGTGATCACCGACAACGCCCAGGACAGCTATGCCCGGGTCAACGGCAACCAGGCGGTGATCCTGTCGGTCTCCAAATCCAGTACCGCCGGCACCTCGGATGTGTCCAAGGCGGTGAACGAGGCCATCGCGGAGCTGGAAGCCCGGTTTGAAGGGCTGCGCATTACCCCGCTCATGGATCAGGGTGACTACATCGCCCTGATCGTCAACTCGGTGCTGTCCAACCTGTCCTGGGGCGGTGTGCTGGCCATCCTGGTTCTGGCCGTCTTTCTCAAAAGCGTGCGGCCCACCCTGGTGGTGGCCTTCAGCATCCCCATTTCGGTCCTGTTCGCGTTGGTGCTCATGTACTTCACTGGCGTGACCCTGAACATCGTCAGCCTGTCCGGCCTGGCGCTTGGGGTGGGTATGCTGGTGGACAACTCCATCGTGGTCATGGAGAACATCTACCGGCTGCGCGGGCAGGGGATGCCAGCCGCGAAGGCCGCGGTGCGGGGGGCCGGCCAGGTGGCCGCAGCCATCGCCGCTTCCACCCTGACCACCGTCTGTGTGTTTTTGCCCATCGTGTTCACCGAGGGGCTTACCCGGCAGCTGTTCGCGGATATGGGCCTGACCATCGCCTACAGCTTGTGCGCCAGCCTGGTCGTGGCCCTGACTCTGGTACCCACCCTCAGTTCCACCCTGCTGCGCAAAGAGCGGGAAAAAGCCCATCCCTGGTTTGACCGGATGGTAGCCGCCTACGAAACGGTGCTGCGCTGGTGTCTGCGCCACAAGGCCGCGCCGCTGGCCGGCGCGCTGGCGCTGCTGGCTTTCGCGACCTGGCAGACCGGCCGCATGGGGCTGGAATTTATGCCCGAGATGGGCGGCAACCAGATGACCGTCACCGCCCAGGTGCCGGACGGCTATGCCCGGGAGGACGCCTACGCCCTGGCGGATGAGATCATGGCCCGCACCCTGGAGCAGCAGGGGGTGGAGTATGTGGGCGCCATGTCCGGCGGTGGGAGCGCTCTGCTGGGGGACGGCGGCTCCGACACGGTGAGCAGCTTCAGCTTCTATATCCTGCTGGATGAGCAGGCCTCCAGGGACAACAGCCGGGTGGCCGCCGCTATCACCGACGCCACCGCCGACCTGGGCGCCGAGATCAGCGTTTCCACCTCCAACATGGACCTGTCGGCGCTGGGGGGCAGCGGATTGCAGCTGCGGGTCTCCGGCGACGATCTGGACCAGCTGCTGACGGTCAGCGAGGATATGGTGGACCTGCTGGGCCAGGTGGAAGGTTTTACCGACATCACCAACGGCCAGGAGGACGGCGACGATCAGCTTCATCTGATCATCAACAGGGACGCGGCCATGCAGTACGGCCTGACGGTGGCGCAGATCTACAGTGAACTGAGCGCCGCGCTGACCACCGAGACCAGCGCCACTACCCTGACGGTGGGGGCGGATTCCTATCCCGTGGTGGTGGTGGACGCCTCCGCCGCCCCCGACGCGGAGACCTTGCTGGACTACACCTTTACCACCACCGCCACCGACGAAAACGGCGAGAGCGTCAGCGAGGAGCACACCCTGAGCCAGTTTGCCACCCTGCAGCAGTCCGCCGGCGTGAACGCCATCAACCGGGAGAACCAGGCCCGGTATATCACGGTCAGCGCCGCCACCGCCGACGGCTACAACACCAGCCTGCTGGCCCGTCAGGTGGAAGAGAAGCTGGCGGCGTACCAGCCGCCCGAGGGGGTGGACGTGACCATCGAGGGCGAGAGCGCCACCATCGGCAGCGCCATGCGCGACCTGGTGCTGATGATCCTGCTGGCGGTGGTGTTCATCTACCTGATCATGGTGGCTCAGTTCCAGAGCCTGCTGTCCCCCTTCATCGTCATGTTCACCATGCCGCTGGCCTTTACCGGCGGTCTGCTGGCGCTGCTCATCGCCGGGGAGAGCCTGTCGGTCATCGCCATGCTGGGCTTCCTGGTGCTGGCGGGCGTTGTGGTGAACAACGGCATCGTTTTTGTGGACTACGCCAACCAGCTGCGTTTGGAGGGCATGGAAAAGCGGGAGGCGCTGGTGCGCACCGGCCATGACCGGATCCGGCCCATCCTGATGACCGCTCTCACCACCATCCTGGCCATGGTGACGCTGGTGTTCAGCACCGATGCCAGCGCGGCCATGAGCCGGCCTCTGGCGCTGGTGACCATTGGCGGGCTGAGTTACGCCACCCTGCTGACCCTGATCGTGGTGCCGGTGCTGTACGATCTGCTGTTTCGGCGGGAACTGAAAAACATTGATGTGGGGGACGAAGCATGACCTATACGGAAAAACAGATCCAGGTGTTCACCGGTGTGCTGGCTCTGGCGCGGCAGGGAGTGGATATGGGCAGCCTGCGGGTGCAGCAGATCGCCGACGCGTCCGGCCTGGGCAAGGGCACCCTGTACGAATACTTTTCCTCCAAAGAGGAGATCCTGGCGGGCACCGTTCATTGGAGCCTGACCCAGATCCTGAACCGGCTGGACCGGATCATGTCCGGGCCCGGCAGCTTTGAAGCGCATGTGGCCGGGATGCTGCAGGCGCTGTGGGATACCATGCTGGGGGACGGTATGGTGTACCGCAGCCTGACCAGCAGCATGGAGCACCGGGACGGCTGCTGCCTGACGGCGGCGCAGAAAGACCTGCTGGATCGTCTGCGGGCGCTGGAACAGGCCCTGATCGCTCAGGGCCGCGCCGAAGGGGCCATCCGCGCCGCCTGGCCGGAGGAGTACTGCCGCTGTGTGGTGGAGACCGCCCTGATGGCTTCGGCCGCGGCGGTGCAGGGCCCGGCGGACAGCCCGGTGCAGGCGCAAAATCTCTGCCGCATGGTCTGCCGCGCGCTGGCCTGAACCACAAAAACAAGGGCTCCCGCAAGGGGGCGGGGCTGCGTTTTTGACAAAACCGCCGGTTTCTGGTATGCTGTCTGAAATTTGAAACCGGCGGCCCGCGCCGGCGATGGGGCTTTGCGTTTGTGAGGAGAGGACAGACCTATGAAACAGCACGATCAGATCCTGCGCATGGTGGTAGCGGCGCTGCTGTGCGCCGTCGGCATTTTGATCCCGGTGGTCTCGCCGGTCAAGGTGGAGATCCTGCCCGCCAGTTTCACCCTGGGCAGCCATGTGGCCATCTTTGTGGCGATGTTCCTGTCGCCGGGGATCACGGCGGCCGTCTGCGTGGGCACCACCCTGGGATTCCAGCTGGCCGGCTTTCCCATCGTGGTGGTGGTCCGGGCGGCCAGCCAGATCGTCTTTGCCGTACTGGGTGCGCTGTGGCTGCGCCGCTTTCCCGCCACCGCCGGCCGGCCGGTCTGCGCGGCGGTATTCGGCCTGGTCACCGGCGTGATCCACGGTGGGATGGAGGTGCTGGCAGTGCTGCCCTTTTATATGGGCGGTACGCTGAGCGCCGACAACTACAGCAAGGGCTTCTTCGTCAGCGTGGTGCTGCTGGTGGGGCTGGGCACGGTGGTGCACAGTCTGGTGGACTATTCCATCGCCCGCCTGATCTACCACCCGCTGACCCGGATGCCGCTGGTGCGGCGCATCGCGGCCGTGAAGGCCCTGTCCGCCGGGCAAAAGACAGCCTGTGAACAATGACCGTGCAACGCCGGGCCCCGGAAGGGCCCGGCGTTGTGTTTTTCGGCGCCGGATGCTACAATGAGAAAAAGATCGAAAAGGGAAACGCGATGCGGGGGTTCCTTTCGGTGGGTGGGGGGCGGCGCCAAAACCGCTTTTCCGCTCCGGGGTGCGGCCGGGAGGGGGTGTTCTTCTGGCGCAGGTGCCTCCGGCATCAGGCCGGTGCGGGAAGCCGCCCGGGCCCCGGCAGGGGCGATCCGGCGCAGGGCGGCATCCGGATGGTACGACGCGCTGCGGCGCACAGCAGATAACAAAAGGAGAACGACTATGCGGCAAACCATCGCGGCGGGCTAAAAGCTCGTCTATACCGGCAGCCTGCTGGGCCAGAACATGATCTACAGCTTTGTGACCATGTACATCATGTTCTTCTTCACCGACCTGCTCCACATCCCTTCCCAAAGCGTCACCGTCATCCTGGTGGCGGCCAGCCTGTGGGACGCAGTCAACGACATCCTGATGGGCATGATCGCCGACCGCACCCGCACCCGCTGGGGCAAGTTCCGGCCCTACCTGCTGGCCGGCCCGGCGGTGATCTTTCTGACCACCGTGTTCTGTTTCACCCATTTTGGCGGTTCCCCGGCGGGCACCATCGCGGTGGTGGCGGTGTGCTATGTGTGCTGGGGCATGTCCTATACAGTCTACGATATCCCCATCTGGGCCATCTCCTCGGTCTGCTCCCGGGACCCGGACGCGAAAAACAGTATGGTCACCCTGGGCAAGATCGGCGGCACCCTGGGCACTGTGCTGGTGTCGGTGGGCAGCGTGTCGCTGCTGAACCTGTTCGGGGGAGAGCGTGCCGCCGGCGCCTACACCGCGGCGGCGGCGGTCGTGGCCGGAGTGGGGGCGCTGCTCATGCTGCTCAGCGGCTTTTTTGTCAAGGAGCGCATCCAGCCCGCCGCCACCGGCGTTCCTTTCAAAAAGAACATCCACACCATTCTGGACAACGCCCCGCTGAAAGCCTTGATGGCGGCTCTTCTGATCGTCAACATGGTCAACAACCTGCGGCAGGTGGCTCAGATGCACTTTGCGGTGTACGTGTGGGGGGATTCCGGCTATGTGGCCTGGATCGGCCTGAGCCTGGTGCTGGGGATGGTCGCGGGCATGGCGGTCTCCCCGGCGCTCATCCGCCGCTTTGATAAAAAAGTCGTTTTTCTGGCAGCCTGCGCCGGCGGTGCGGTATCCAGCGCCCTGCCCTTTGTGCTGGGCGGCGGCCCGGCGGTGGGCCTGGCCCTGCTGGGGGTCAGCTTCTTCTTTACCGGCCTGACCACCATCTGCAGCACCTCCATGCTCATGGACGCCATCGACTATGCGGAATACAAGCTGGGGTTCCGGGGCGAGGGGGTGGTGTTCAGCATGAATACCTTTCTGAACAAACTCAGTTCCACTTTGGCCAAGGGGTTGCTGGGGGTCTCGTTCACGGCCATGCACTATGTGGATAATATGGCTCCCAGCGCTACCCTGACCACCGGTCTGAGCGCCATCGTCTACCTGGCCCCCGCGGCCTGCTTCGTGCTGGCGGCCGTTCCCTTGCTGTTCTACCGGCTTCGGCCGGAGCAGATCGAATCCATCCGTCAAGACCTGGAGACCCGCCGTTCGGCGGAGAAATGAGGGAAACCATGGACCTGTCCGCTTTCTTTGCCCCGCCTCCCATCCTGGGCGCCAAACGCGCGCTCTGCATCCAGCCCCATCCCGATGACAACGAGATCGGCATGGGCGGTACGGTCGCGGCGCTGGCCGCCCGGGGCTGCGAGATCCATTACCTGACCGTTACAAACGGCGACCTGGGCCAGGCGGCCGGGCCCGCGAACCCGGCGGCCCTGGCGGCCGCCCGCCGGCAGGAGACCGAGGCCGCGGGCCGGGCGCTGGGAGCGTCGGCTTTTCACTTTTTTGAGGAGGCGGACGGCTCCCTCAAAGATATCCCCGCGCTGGCGGGCCGCATCGCCGAGCTGGTGCGCACCCTCCGGCCGGATGTGCTCTTCTGCCCGGACCCCTGGGCCCTGTATGAGGCCCACCAGGACCATGTGGTCACCGGCAAGGCGGCGGCCCAGGCCTTTATCTCGTCAGCACTGGCGGGGTACCCCCGGGGCACCGGCACCCAGCCCTGGCAGCCCTCCGCCATCGCCTTCTATTTTACCCAGAACCCCAACACGGTGGTGGATGTGACCGATACATTTGAGCAGAAATTCGCCGCCATGGCAATGCACCGCACCCAGCTGAACGAGGAACTGCTGGGGCTCTACAGGGTCTATTTCACCATGCAATGCCAGCGCCTGGCCCAGGATAAGGGCTTTGCGCTGGGCGAGGGCTTCAAGGTGCTGGGCCCGCTGCACATGCACTGCTTCACCGAAGCCCCCGGCATCTGAGCAACAAGAAAAAGGAGCGCCTCCTGGCGCTCCTTTTTCTCATTCAGGGAAGGATGACAGCCTCCGCCTTCTTCATGATCTTGTTGGTTTGCCGGGTCACCAGCCCCACGCAGACCGCCGCCGCCAGGGTGCCTTCCCGCACCCCTTCCGGGCGCCCCAGAAAAATCAGGGACAGCGCCACCGCCAGGCAGACCAGCGTCACGTCGAAGGCCACCTTCATATTGCTGAACTTGACCGGCGCCACCCGGCAGATGGCCAGCACGATGCCCTCGCCCGCCGTGGTCACCAGCCCGGCGGTGACCTCCATGCTGATGCCGAAAGCGATCAAAAAGATGCCCGCCGCGCACAGCAGCCACTGCGCCGGATAGCTGCCGGGGATAACGCCGGCCAGAGCGGCCTCGGCCGCGTCGATGGTCAGGCCAAAGACAATGGCCGCCGGGAACTGCAGCAGCTGGAACCAGTCGTACCGGCGCCGCAGAATGCCGATCTGATCAGTACGAACAGAAAGTTCATAAGGATGGTGGTGGTGCCCACCGAGAGGCCGGAGATGGCGGCGGTGGCATAAGGCACGCTGGAGATGGGCGAGGTGCCCAGTTCCGCCTTGATGGAAAACGCTACCCCGAACGCCATCACGCACAGCCCGCCGCAGAGCAGCAGTACCCGGCGCACCGGCCGGTCGATGGAAGGATGGACCTTGAGATCCATACACGATACCCTCTTTCGCGCAAAGTATAACAGCGAGGACCGCCGCGGCGCATAAGCGAACCGCGGCGGTCTTGATGATTTCAGTATAGCGCAAACCTGCAAAATGCGCAAGCGGGCGGCTTTTGGCCAGAAACAGATCCGACAGGATAGACCTGTCTGCGCGTTGACCCGACGGGCGAAACGTGGTACGCTTATGCCAGAGTAAACGGCCGCGAGCCGGAAGGAGAGAGTGCAATGACCTATGCGGAGATGTTTGCCCGGGCCAAGGAATTGCTGGAACGCGCCGACGCCAGCGCTGTTCCGGGGCATCTGGCCTACCAGTTCAATGTGACGGGGGAGGCCGCCGGGGTGTTCTATGTGGAGGTGCGGGACGGCAAGGTCCATGTGGAGCCCTACGATTATAAGGACCGGGATGCCCAGTTCACCTGCAGCGCCGAGACGCTGGAGAAGATCGCCTCCGGCAAGACCGACCCGGTGGCGGCGGTGATGACGGGCAGACTGAAGGTGGAGGGCAGCATTGAAAAGGCCCTGAAGCTGAAGGACCTGCTCAAGGGCTGACCGCCCGGAAAAGACATTTTTCCCGGTCAGGGGCTTGACAAAGCCCTGATTATTTAGTATAGTAAACAGGCACGCTGATACAGGCGCTGCCTTGTAGGGGTATAGCTCAGCTGGTAGAGCAGCGGTCTCCAAAACCGCGTGCCGAGGGTTCGAATCCTTCTGCCCCTGCCAAAATCCCGGATGCCGACGCATCCGGGATTTTTTTGTATCTCCCACAAAACCGGGCGCGGGCCTCAGCCCGCGCCCGGTTCGCTCATGCACAGATCACAGGATCGGGATGCCCGCCGCCCGGCAGGCCTCCAGCGTGGCGGCGTCCCACACGCTGGACTGGACCTCGCCGATGTGGGCGCAGCCCAGCAGCAGCATGCACAGCCGGCTCTGGCCGATGCCGCCGCCGATGGTCAGGGGCAGCTCACCCGCCAGCAGCGCCTTGTGGAAGGGCAGCGTCCGGCGGTCGTCGCAGCCGGCGGCGGTCAGCTGCCGGTCCAGGCTTTCCGGGCTCACCCGGATGCCCATGCTGCTCACCTCGAAGGCTTTTTCCAGCGTCTCGTTCCAGAACAGCAGATCACCATTCAGCTGCCAGTCGTCGTAGTCGGGGGCGCGGCCGTCGTGGGGCTGGCCATTCTTCAGCGGCCCGCCGATCTGCATCAGAAACACGGTGCCCGCCTCCCGGCAGATCGCGTCCTCCCGTTGCTTGGGGGTCAGAGAGGGCCAGCGGTCCTCCAGCTGCCGGGTGGTCAGAAAGGTCACATCCCGGCGCAGAACCGGCAGCCGCTCCAGCACCGGGAACATCGCCCGCAGGGTGGTCTCGGTGGAGATGATGGCCTGCACGATCCGGTCCGCCACCCCCTGCAGATAGGCAAGGGTCCGGTCGTCGTCGGTGATGATCTTTTCCCAGTCCCACTGATCCACATAGATCGAGTGCAGGTTGTCCAGTTCTTCGTCCCGGCGAATAGCGTTCATGTCGGTGTACAGGCCGGTGTCGGGCGCAAAGCCGTACAGGTGCAGCGCCATCCGTTTCCATTTGGCCAGACTGTGCACCACCTGGGCGTGGGTGCCGGTGTCCCGTATCGCAAAATCCACCGGCCGCTCCACCCCGTTCAGGTCGTCGTTCAAACCGGTGGACGCCTCCACAAACAGCGGCGCGGACACACGCCGCAGATTCAACGCCCCGCACAAGGTATCCTCAAAAATGCGCTTGATCAGGCCGATGGCCTTCTGGGTGTCGTACAGGCTCAGCGCCGGGGCATAGCCTTCCGGCAGATACAGCTTGCTCATGGATGAACTTCCTCCCTCTTTTCTGCTTTCCTGTGCTAAAAGTATGCCATACGGACAGACAAATGTCAAAAGAGGATTTGGCCGCTTTACAAACTGCCCGCAAAATGCTATATTAAAATATATCGACTTGGTATATTTCAGGAGGTGCCCGCCTTGCATATCACTCAGGAATCCGACTACGCGGTGCGCATCGTGTTCTGCCTGGCCCGCGCGGGGGTGCGGATGGACGCCCGCAGCATCAGCGAACAGATGTGCGTGACCCTGCGCTTCTCCCTCAAGATCCTGGGCAAACTGGCCCAAAGCGGCATCGTGGCCAGCTACAAGGGCAACCGGGGCGGCTACGAACTGGCCCGCCCGGCCGGCGAGATCACCCTGCTGCAGGTGATCGTGGCGGTGGAGGGGCCTTACCGGCTTTGCCGCTGCGTGGGGCCCGAAGGGGCAGGGGAGTGCAGCCGGGGCGCGTCGGGCTGCTGCTCTTTCCAGCGGGTGTTCGGCCGCATCAGCGACACCATCAACCGGGAACTGAACGGCGTTACCTTTCAGGACCTGCTGGCGGACGAGACGGATCTTGCTTCGCTTTGATAAAAGTATACACTCGCCCGGGCGTTTTGCGCCCGGGCGAAGCTTTTTGCAAAACCTGCAAAAAATGGCTTGACAGCGCGGTTTTCGGGCACTATAATGGATTAGTCTAAAATAATGGAATAGAACGCCCAAAAGAAATGGTTTTGCACAAAAAAATGAGAAAAGTTTGTTAAAAACAACCAATATCAGGATTTGTCAAGCGTTTCGGTTGTGCGTTTTTACCAAAGCAGTCAAGAGTCAAGGATAGGAGTGGTCGCTTTTTATGATGAAGGTCAAGCCCGTAAAGCTCGGCAGCACCCAGCGCATGAGCTTTTCCCGCATCGACGAAGTCATCGAGATGCCCAACCTGATCGAGGTCCAGAAGAACTCGTATCAGTGGTTCCTGGACGAGGGCCTGAAGGAGGTCTTTAAGGACATCTCCACCATCGAGGACTACACCGGCAACCTGGTGCTGGAGTTTATCGACTACCGGCTGGACAAGGAGCCCAAGTATTCCATCAAAGAATGCAAGGAGCGGGACGTGACCTACGCCGCGCCCCTGCGGGTGACCGCTCGCCTGCTCAACAAGGAGACCGGCGAGGTCAAGGAGCAGGAGATCTTTATGGGCGATTTCCCCCTCATGACCGACGCGGGCACCTTCGTGATCAATGGCGCCGAGCGCGTCATCGTCAGCCAGCTGGTGCGCAGCCCCGGCGTCTACTTCGGCGAGAGCTACGACAAGACCGGCAAGAAGCTGTTCACCGCCACCATGAACCCCAACCGGGGCGCCTGGCTGGAGTACGAGACCGATTCCAGCGATGTGTTCTACGTCCGTATCGACAAGAACCGCAAGCTGCCGGTCACCGTGCTGATCCGGGCTTTGGGCCTTTCCACCGACGAACAGATCAAGGACGTGTTCGGCGAGGACGAGCGCATCCTGGCCACCCTGGAGAAGGACACCACCCACAACGAGGAAGAGGGCCTGCTGGAGACCTACCGCAAGCTGCGTCCCGGCGAGCCCCCCACGGTGGACAGCGCCAAGAGCCACCTGAACGCCTTGTTCTTTGATCCCCGCCGGTACGATCTGTCCCGGTTCGGCCGGTACAAGATGAACAAGAAGCTGGCCCTGGCCCGCCGTATCACCGGCTTTGTGGCCGCCCGCGAGATCGTGGCGCCCCTCACCGGCGAGCTGCTGTGTGCCCCCGGCACCAAGATCACCCGGGAGATCGCCCAGGCCGCCGAGGACGCCGGCGTATCGGTAGTCTACATCCACACCCCTGATCTGGGGGAGGACGGCCACGAGGTCAAGGTGTTCACCAACGGCACCGTGGACGCCCAGAAGTTCTTTAACTTTGACGTGAAGGAGTGCGGCATCACCGAGCGGGTCCGCTTCGATGAGCTGCGCGCCATCCTGGAGCAGACCGACGACGAGGAGGCCCAGAAGGAACTGCTGGTCAAGAATCACGACAAGCTGATCGGCAAGACCGTCTCGGTGGACGATATCTTTGCCTCCATCAACTATCTGAACGGTCTGGACCACGGCGTGGGCGTCACCGACGACATCGACCATCTGGGCAACCGCCGCATCCGCAGCGTGGGCGAACTGCTGCAGAACCAGTTCCGCATCGGCTTCTCCCGCATGGAGCGGGTCATCCGGGAGCGCATGACCCTGCAGGCCCAGGATATGGACATCGTCACCCCGCAGGCGCTGATCAACATCCGCCCGGTGGTGGCCGCCATCAAGGAATTCTTCGGTTCCAGCCCCCTGAGTCAGTTCATGGACCAGAACAACCCCCTGGCCGAGTTGACCCACAAGCGCCGTCTGTCCGCTCTGGGTCCCGGCGGCCTGTCCCGTGACCGTGCCGGTTTCGAGGTCCGCGACGTGCACTACAGCCACTACGGCCGCATGTGCCCCATCGAGACCCCCGAAGGTCCCAACATCGGCCTGATCAGCTACCTGGCCACCTTCGCCAAGATCAACAGCTACGGCTTCATCGAGGCCCCCTACCGCAAGGTGGACAAGGCCACCGGCGTGGTCACCGACGAGGTGGTCTACATGACCGCCGACATGGAGGACGAGTACGTGGTGGCGCAGGCCAACGAGCCGCTGGACGAAGAACATCGCTTCGCCAATCCCCGCGTCAATGTGCGCCGGCGGGATGAGATCCTGGAGATCGAGCGGGAAAAGGTCGACTATATGGACGTAAGCCCCAAGATGGTGGTGTCCGTGGCGACCGCTATGATCCCCTTCCTGGAGAACGACGACGCCAACCGCGCGCTGATGGGCTCCAACATGCAGCGGCAGGCCGTGCCCCTGATGGTCACCCAGCAGCCGATCGTGGCCACCGGTATGGAGTACAAGGCCGCCTGCGACTCCGGCGTCTGTGTGCTGGCCAAAAACGACGGCGTGGTGGAAAAGGTGGATGCCGACACCATCGCGGTGCGCACCTCCAAGACCACCACCGACACCTACGAACTGATCAAGTTCGTGCGCTCCAACCAGGGCACCTGCGTCAACCAGCGCCCCATCGTGAACGTGGGCGACGAGGTCAAGGCCGGCCAGGTCATCGCGGACGGCCCCGCCACCCGCAACGGCGAGATCAGCCTGGGCAAGAACGCCCTGATCGGCTTCATGACCTGGGAAGGCTACAACTACGAGGACGCCGTCCTGATCAATGAGAAGATCGTTCGTGAGGACGTGTATACCTCCATCCACATTGAGGAGTACGAACTGGAGGCCCGCGAGACCAAGCTGGGGCCCGAGGAGATCACCCGCGATATTCCCAACGTGGGCGATGACGCGCTGAAAGATCTGGACGAGCGCGGCATCATCCGTATCGGCGCCGAGGTCTCCGCCGGTGACATCCTGGTGGGCAAGGTGACCCCGAAGGGCGAGACCGAGCTCACCGCCGAGGAGCGGCTGCTGCGGGCCATCTTCGGTGAGAAGGCCCGCGAGGTGCGGGACACCTCCCTGCGTGTGCCTCACGGCGAGTACGGCATCATCGTGGATGTGAAGGTGTTCACCCCCGATAACTGTGATGAACTGCAGCCCGGCGTGCGCCAGGTGGTGCGCTGCTACATCGCCCAGAAGCGCAAGATCAGCGTGGGCGACAAGATGGCCGGCCGCCACGGCAACAAGGGCGTTGTGTCTCGCATTCTGCCTCAGGAGGATATGCCTTTCCTGGCCGACGGCACTCCGCTGGACATCGTGCTGAACCCCCTGGGCGTGCCCAGCCGTATGAACATCGGGCAGGTTCTGGAAGTTCATCTGGGCTACGCCGCCAAGGCCCTGGGCTGGAAGATCATGACCCCGGTATTCGACGGCGCCCACGAGAGCGATATCCGGGAAGCCTTCCGGATGGCTGCCGAGAAGAACCACGCCGCCGACGCGCCTGAGTACCCCACCAAGCTGGATAAGATCATGGGCGAAAAGGGCCACGTGATCGACTTCTCCAAAATCGAACTGGACGAGGACGGCAAGAGCGTGGTCTACGACGGCCGTACCGGTGAGAAGTTCGACAACCGGGTCACTGTGGGCTATATGTACTATCTGAAGCTGCACCACCTGGTGGACGACAAGATCCACGCCCGCTCCACCGGCCCCTACAGCCTGGTCACGCAGCAGCCCCTGGGCGGCAAGGCCCAGTTCGGCGGCCAGCGGTTCGGCGAGATGGAGGTGTGGGCGCTGGAAGCCTACGGCGCCGCCTACACCCTGCAGGAGATCCTCACCGTCAAGAGCGACGACGTGGTGGGCCGTGTCAAGACCTACGAGGCGATCGTCAAGGGCCAGCCGGTTCCCAAGCCCGGCATCCCGGAGAGCTTCCGCGTGCTGATCAAGGAACTGCAGAGCCTGGGCCTGGCGGTCCGCGTGCAGGACGTCAACGGCGAAGAGATCGACCTGAAGCAGAACTTTGACGACGAAGAGACCGGTTTTGACATGCGGGACCTGTCGCTGGGCGACGACGTGCTGGTGGAGGGCGAACTCTCCAACGACTACAGCATCGAGGAGCCGGAGGACGACGGCTTCGGCGGCGAGGAGGACAGCGACGATCTGTTTGCCTCCGATGGCGACGAGGACGACCTGTTCGGCGCCGGCAGCCTGGACGATCTGGACGGCGAGATGTAACGCCTTGCCTCTATCGCTTTACTGAGATCAGGGGTCTGCCGGAAACGGCGGGCGGGGCCCCCGGCGCAGGCCGCGCGCGGCGCCGCCCCGTTATCCGGCAGCAGCCTATAGAAAGGGAAAGGGTTTCGTTTCATGGAATACAACGATTTCGACTCCATTAAGATCAGCCTTGCCTCACCCGATCAGATCCGTGCCTGGAGTTACGGCGAGGTCAAGAAGCCGGAGACCATCAACTACCGCACCCTGAAGCCCGAGCGGGACGGTTTGTTCTGCGAGCGGATCTTTGGACCTACCAAAGACTGGGAATGCCACTGCGGCAAGTATAAGCGCATCCGCTACAAAGGCAAGATCTGCGACCGCTGCGGCGTGGAGGTCACCAAGGCCAAGGTCCGGCGCGAGCGCATGGGCCACATCGAACTGGCCGCCCCGGTCAGCCATATCTGGTACTTCAAGGGCGTGCCCAGCCGCATCGGCCTGATGTTGGATATCAGCCCCCGCCAGCTGGAAAAGGTGCTCTACTTTGCCAGCTACATCGTCACCGATCCGGGGTACACCCCGCTGGAGAAAAAGCAGCTGCTCACCGAAAAGGAATACCGCGACATGCGCGACCGGTACGAGGATGAGTTCAAGGCGTCCATGGGCGCCGAGGCCATTCAGGAACTGCTGGCTGAGATCGATCTGGAAGAACTGGCCAGCCAGCTGCGGGCCGAACTGGAGGACGCCGGCGGCCAGAAGCGGGTGCGCCTGATGAAGCGGCTGGAGGTCGTGGAGGCCTTCCGCCTGTCCGGCAACCGCCCCGAGTGGATGATCCTGAACGTGGTGCCGGTCATTCCGCCGGACATCCGGCCCATGGTCCAGCTGGACGGCGGCCGGTTTGCCACCAGCGACCTGAACGATCTGTACCGCCGGGTGATCAACCGGAACAACCGTCTGAAGCGGCTTCTGGAACTGGGCGCGCCCGACATCATTGTGCGCAACGAGAAGCGGATGCTGCAGGAGGCGGTGGACGCCCTGATCGACAACGGCCGCCGCGGCCGCCCGGTCACCGGCCCCAACAACCGCCCGCTCAAGAGCCTGTCCGATATGCTCAAGGGCAAACAGGGCCGGTTCCGTCAGAACCTGTTGGGCAAACGTGTGGACTACTCGGGCCGTTCGGTCATCGTCGTCGGCCCCGAACTGAAGATGTACCAGTGCGGTCTGCCCAAGGAGATGGCGCTGGAACTGTTCAAGCCCTTCGTCATGAAGGACCTGGTGGAAAAGGGCGTGGCCAACAACATCAAGAGCGCCCGCAAAAAGGTCGAGCGCACCAGCCCCGAGGTCTGGGACAGCCTGGAGACCGTTATCAAGGGCCATCCCGTTATGCTGAACCGCGCGCCCACCCTGCACCGTCTGGGCATTCAGGCGTTTGAGCCGGTGCTGGTGGAGGGCCGCGCCATCAAGCTGCACCCCCTGGCCTGTACCGCTTTCAACGCCGACTTTGACGGCGACCAGATGGCCGTGCACCTGCCCCTGAGCGTGGAGGCCCAGCGGGAGGCCCGCCAGCTGATGCTGGCTTCCGGCAACCTGCTCAAGCCCTCCGATGGCTGTCCCGTCACCGTGCCTACCCAGGATATGATCTTGGGCAGCTACTACCTGACCATGGTCAACAAGGGCGACAAGGGCGAAGGCAAGGTGTTCCGGGACGAGAATGAGGCCCTGATGGCCTACGCCGACAAGGTGGTTACCCTGCACGCGCCCATCAAGGTGCGCCGCACCCTGGAGGTGGACGGTCAGCCGGTCAGCCGGCTGGTGGATACCACCGTGGGCAGCATCATCTTCAACGATCCCATCCCCCAGGATCTGGGCTATGTGGACCGCACCGATCCCGAGACCATGTTCAACTATGAGATCGGGTTCCAGATCACCAAAAAGAACCTGCCCGACATCATCAGCCGGTGCCTGGCCAAGCATGGCACCCGCACCACCGCCAAAATGCTGGACCGCATCAAGGCGCAGGGGTATAAGTATTCCACCATCAGCGCCATCACCGTGGCCGTCTGCGACGCGGTGATCCCGCCCCAGAAGTCGGAACTGCTGGCCGAGGCGGACGCGAAGGTTTCCAAGGTCATCAAGCAGTTCAACAAAGGTCTGATCTCCAACGAGGAACGCTACAACAGCGTTATCCAGATCTGGCAGGATACCACCGATAAGGTATCCAAGGCGCTGGCAGACAACCTGCCGGACCGCAACCCCATCTTCATGATGGCGGATTCCGGCGCCCGCGGCTCCATGAACCAGATCAAGCAGCTGGCCGGCATGCGCGGCCTGCTGGCCAACACCTCCGGCAAGACCATCGAGATGCCCATCCGTGCCAACTACCGCGAAGGGCTGAACATTCTGGAATACTTCGTTTCCAGCCGCGGCGCCCGTAAAGGCCTGGCCGACACCGCTCTGCGTACGGCCGACTCGGGTTACCTGACCCGCCGTCTGGTGGACGTGTCTCAGGATGTGATCATCCGCGAGGAGGACTGCGGCGCCACCGAGGGTATCATCGTCACCGATATCCGCGAGGGCAAGGAAGAGATCGAGAAGCTCAGCGAGCGTCTGATCGGCCGGTACGCGGTGGGCGACGTGAAAGCCGCCGACGGCACCGTGATCGTGCCCGAGGGCAAGATGATGGACCTGTTCGACGCGGAAAAGGTCGTGGCTGCCGGTATCACCAGCGTGGAACTGCGCAGCGTGCTGACCTGCCGGGCCAAGCACGGCGTCTGCGCCCGCTGCTACGGCGCCAACCTGGCCAACGGCGAAGCGGTGGGCATCGGCGAGGCGGTGGGCATCATCGCCGCCCAGTCCATCGGCGAGCCGGGCACGCAGCTGACCATGCGTACCTTCCATACCGGCGGCATCGCGTCGGCGGAGGATATCACCCAGGGTCTGCCCCGCGTTGAGGAACTGTTTGAGAGCCGCCGTCCCAAGGCCATGGCCATCATGACCGAGATCGCCGGCACCGCCCATATTGATGACACCAAAAAGAACCGCCATGTGGTGGTGACCGGTGTGGACGAGAACGGCGCCCCCGCCGAGAAGAGCTACCTGATCCCCTTCGGTCAGCGTGTGCGTATCTCTGACGGCGACAAGCTGGAAAAGGGCGATATCCTCACCGAAGGCAACGCCTATCCCCACGACATCCTGGCCATCAAGGGCCGCACCGCCGTGGAGAATTACCTGATCAGCGAGGTGCAGAAGGTCTACCGTCTGCAGGGCGTGGAGATCAACGATAAGCACATCGAGGTCATTGTGCGTCAGATGATGCGCAAAGTTCGTGTGGACGACGCCGGTTCCACCAAGCTGATCGGCGGCGTCCTGGCCGACAAGATGGAGGTCGAGGCCCAGAACGAGATCGTTCGTGCCCGGATCGAGGCCGGCGAGACCGACCTGAAAGAGGCCAAGTACACCCAGGTGCTGTTGGGCATTACCAAGGCCTCTCTGGCTACCGACAGTTTCCTGTCCGCCGCCTCCTTCCAGGAGACCACCCGCGTGCTGACCGAGGCCGCCATCAAGGGCAAGGTCGATCCGCTGATGGGCCTGAAGGAGAATGTCATCATCGGCAAGCTGCTGCCCGCCGGCACCGGTCTGCCGGAGGTGGAACAGAAACTCATCGAACGGGAAGAACACGAAAAGGAACTGGCCGCGCAGGCCCAGTGATCCGCATACCAGGCAAAGCGCCTGCCCCGCACGGGGCAGGCGCTTTGCCCTGCTTTGGGGCGTGGCCCGGAGAATACCTTACCTTATATAAGAGACGGATCCCGCCCCGCACGCAAAATTTGTTGATTTGCCCAGCGTTTTTTGAAAATACTGTTGACATACACAAACTTTGCCTGTAAAATAAAAACTGTTGCGCCACCTGGGCGTAACTCTGCCCGAAACCTCGTATATACGGGGCCTGTGGCGGAAAAATACTGTAAGAAAGGAGAACAAAATGCCTACTTTTAACCAGCTTGTACGCAAGGGTCGTGAGGTCCTGGTCAAAAAGAGCACCGCTCCCGCGCTGCTGAAGAGCTACAACTCTCAGAAGAAGGCCTATTCCGATCAGAATAGCCCCCAGAAGCGTGGCGTCTGCACCGCTGTTCGTACCATGACCCCCAAAAAGCCCAACTCTGCTCTTCGTAAGGTAGCCCGTGTGAAGCTCACGAATGGTATCGAGGTGACCTCTTACATTCCCGGTATCGGCCACAACCTGCAGGAGCACAGCGTCGTACTGATCCGTGGCGGCCGTGTCAAGGACCTGCCGGGCGTTCGTTACCACATCATCCGTGGTACTCTGGATACCCAGGGCGTGGCCAACCGCAACCAGGCCCGCTCCAAGTACGGTGCGAAGCGTCCCAAGGCCGGTGCTAAGAAGAAGTAATAAAAATCATACCCGCCACAAAGGCTGTTACTATACAAATGTAGATTGCCTTTTGTGTGGCACAACGGGAGTTTTTATGCTTTCGAGTACCGATGATATCATTCTGTGAAGGAGGGAAGAAAGATGCCCAGAAGAGGTAATACCGCAAAGCGGGACGTTTTGGCGGATCCGCTTTACAATTCCAAAATGGTCACCCGGCTGATCAACAGCATCATGCTGGATGGCAAGAAGGGCGTTGCTCAGAAAATCGTGTACGATGCCTTCAAGATCGTGCAGGAGAAGAGCGGCAACGATCCCCTGGAGATGTTCGAAAAGGCTATGGAGAACATCATGCCCAGCCTGGAGGTCAAGGCTCGCCGTGTGGGCGGCTCCACCTATCAGGTGCCTATGGAGGTGCGTCCTGAGCGCCGTCAGACCCTGGGTCTGCGCTGGCTCACCACCTACTCCCGCACCCGCAGCGAGCGCACCATGTCCCTGCGCCTGGCCAACGAGATCCTGGACGCCTGCAACAACACCGGTAACGCGGTGAAGAAGCGCGAGGATACCCACAAGATGGCCGAGGCCAACAAGGCTTTCGCGCATTATCGCTATTGATTCGTTTCGGACAGGAGGTTAAGTTAGTATGATGCCAAGAGACGTTTCTCTGGAAATGACCAGAAACATCGGCATTATGGCGCATATCGACGCCGGCAAGACCACCACCACCGAGCGTATCCTCTACTACACCGGTGTTAACCACAAGATCGGTGAGACGCACGATGGTGCGGCTACCATGGACTGGATGGCGCAGGAGCAGGAGCGTGGTATCACCATCACTTCTGCCGCCACCACCTGCTACTGGAGCCACACGGAACTGCTGAACGATCCCGCTGCCGCCAAAAAGAACCGGCACCGGATCAACATCATCGACACCCCGGGCCACGTGGACTTCACCGTCGAGGTGGAGCGCAGCCTGCGCGTGCTGGACGGCTCTGTGACCGTTCTGTGCGCAAAGGGCGGCGTTGAGCCCCAGTCCGAGACCGTCTGGCGTCAGGCGGACAAGTATCACGTGCCCCGCATGGCCTACGTGAACAAGATGGACATCATGGGTGCCGATTTCTACCGGGTCGTGCGCATGATGCGCGAGCGCCTCAAGTGCAACGCCGTGCCCATCCAGCTGCCGATCGGCGCCGAGGATACCTTCAAGGGGATCATCGACCTGATCGATATGAAGGCGGACGTTTATTACGACGATATGGGCAAGGATATCCGCGTGGAAGAGATCCCCGAGGATATGAAGGAACTGGCCGAGAAGTATCACGCTGAGATGATCGAGGCCATTGCCGAGAACGACGAGGACCTGATGATGAAGTACCTGGATGGCGAAGAACTGTCCAAGGACGAGATCAAAAAGGCTCTGCGCCGCGAGACCATCGCCAACACCGTCGTTCCCGTTGTCTGCGGCACTTCCTACCGCAACAAGGGCGTGCAGAAACTGCTGGACGCCATCGTGGACTATATGCCCGCCCCCACCGACATCGAGGACATCAAAGGTGTCAATCCTGAGACCGGCGAGGAGACCAGCCGTCCGTCTTCCGACAACGCGCCCTTCGCCGCCCTGGCTTTCAAGATCGCCACCGACCCGTTTGTCGGCAAGCTCTGCTTCTTCCGCGTGTACTCCGGTGTCGTGGAAGCCGGTTCCACCGTCTACAACTCGGTCAAGGAAACCAACGAGCGCATGGGCCGCATCCTGCAGATGCACGCCAACCACCGCCAGGACATCGACGTCTGCTACGCCGGTGATATTGCCGCCGCCGTGGGTCTGAAGAACACTACCACCGGCGACACTCTGTGCGATCCCAAACACCCCGTGATCCTGGAGAGCATGGAGTTCCCCGAGCCTGTTATCCGCGTGGCCATCGAACCCAAGACCAAAGCTGGTCAGGAGAAGATGGGCATCGCGCTGAACAAGCTGGCCGAGGAGGACCCCACCTTCCGTACCTGGACCGACGAGGAGACCGGCCAGACCATCATCGCCGGCATGGGCGAGCTGCACTTGGAGATCATCGTGGACCGTCTGCTGCGTGAGTTCAAGGTGGAGGCCAACGTGGGCGCGCCCCAGGTGGCGTACCGCGAGTGCATCCGCCGCGCGGCCGATTCCAACACCAAGTACGCCCGTCAGTCCGGCGGTAAGGGCCAGTATGGTCACTGTATCATCACCATCGAGCCCAACGAGCCCGGCAAGGGTTACGAGTTCATCAACGCCGTGGTTGGCGGCGATGTGCCCAAGGAGTATATCCCGGCCATCGACCAGGGCATCCAGGGCGCGATGAAGGCCGGCATCCTGGCCGGTTACCCGGTGGAGGATGTAAAGGTCACCCTGAAGGGCGGCTCCTACCACGAGGTCGACTCTTCGGAAATGGCCTTCAAGATCGCCGGTTCCATGGCGTTCAAGGACGCGATGGCCAAGGCCGATCCCGCCATCATGGAGCCCATCATGAAGGTCGCGGTCATTGTGCCCGACGAGTATATGGGCGATGTGATTGGCGATCTGAACAGCCGCCGCGGCCAGATCCAGGGCATGGAAGCCCTGAACGGCTCGCAGCAGGTCAACGCCTTCGTCCCGCTGTCCAACATGTTCGGTTATTCCACCGATCTGCGCAGCAAGACCCAGGGCCGCGGCCAGTACTCCATGGAGCCCAGCCATTACGCCGAGGTGCCCAAGAGCATCGCGGAAGAGATCATGGCCGGCCGCAAGAAGGACTGATCTGTCCCCGGTCTGACAGTTGCGGGGAAATTCCCGTAAATGTCTTGATTTTTGAGAACTGATTTAGTATGATATTCGTAAGTCATACGGTCATTAAAAAGGAGGACAAATAACCATGGCAAAAGCTAAGTTTGAGCGTTCCAAGCCTCATATTAACATTGGCACCATCGGCCACGTTGACCACGGCAAGACCACCCTGACCGCCGCCATCACCAAGGTGCTGGCTATGAAGGGCGACGCCGAGTTCACCGATTACGCCAACATCGACAAGGCTCCTGAGGAGCGCGAGCGCGGCATCACCATCAACACCGCCCACGTGGAGTATCAGACCGACAAGCGTCACTACGCCCATGTGGACTGCCCGGGCCATGCCGACTACGTGAAGAACATGATCACCGGTGCCGCTCAGATGGACGGCGCGATCCTGGTCGTGTCCGCTGCTGACGGCCCCATGCCTCAGACCCGTGAGCACATCCTGCTGAGCCGCCAGGTGGGCGTGCCCTATATCGTTGTGTTCATGAACAAGGTGGACCAGGTTGACGATCCCGAGCTGCTGGATCTGGTCGAGATGGAGATCCGTGATCTGCTGACCGAGTACGACTTCCCCGGCGACGACACCCCGATCATCAAGGGTTCCGCCCTGGCCGTGCTGGAGAGCACCTCCACCGACATCAACGCTCCTGAGTACAAGTGCATCCTGGAGCTGATGGACGCTGTTGACAGCTACATCCCCACCCCGGATCGTATGGCTGACCAGCCGTTCCTGATGCCCGTTGAGGACGTGTTCACCATCACCGGCCGCGGCACCGTGGCTACCGGTCGTGTGGAGCGCGGCACCATCAAGGTTGGCGAGGAAGTTGAGATCGTCGGCCTGAAGGACGAGAAGATGAAGACCACCGTTACCGGTCTGGAGATGTTCCGCAAGCTGCTGGACTTCGCTCAGGCTGGCGACAACGTGGGCGCCCTGCTGCGTGGTGTGCAGCGTTCTGATATCGAGCGTGGCCAGGTTCTGTCCAAGCCCGGTACCATTCATCCCCACACCAAGTTCTCCGGCCAGGTCTACATCCTGAAGAAGGAAGAAGGCGGCCGTCACACCCCATTCTTCAACAACTACCGTCCTCAGTTCTACTTCCGTACCACCGACGTGACCGGCGTCATCACTCTGCCCGAAGGCACTGAGATGTGCATGCCCGGCGATAACGTCAGCATGGACGTTGAGCTGATCACCCCGATCGCTATCGAGGAAGGCCTGCGTTTCGCTATCCGTGAGGGTGGCCGTACCGTTGGCTCCGGCGTTGTTACCAAGATCAACGAGTAATCGTTATCTGCATCGCTTTTTTGGCCCCTGCCAGTTTGGCAGGGGCCTTTTCGCATATGCCGGGCCGCCTGGCATTTGGTGCAGCGCCCCTTTTTATCCAGAGGCGATTGTGGTACAATAAACAGGGTACAACGCGGATGGACCGCCGCGAATTTGTGTACCGGTGAGGAAAGTGACCTATGGAAATACAACAAATCTGCAGCCTGCTGGAGATTGACTGGCAGGCATGCGTGTCCCGGTTCAGCGGCAACGAGGGGCTGTACCGGCGTTTTCTGTTCCGCTTTCCCCAGGATGAGACCTGGGAACAGCTGGTCCGGGCCTGGGAACAGCAGGACATTCCCGGTGTGGAGCGGGGGGCGCACACCCTGAAAGGCATTGCCGCCAATCTGGGCCTTGCCCGCCTGCAGGCCGACAGCGCTGCGGTTGTGGACGCTGTCCGTGCCGGCCGCACGGAGGAACTGCCCGCGCTGATGGAGCAGCTGACCGCCAGCTGCCGCCTTGCCCGTGAGATCCTGTCCCAGCCGGTGGACTAAGGGGGCGCGGTATGCAGAGCGAACAATGTGTTGAAACTGCCGCCCGCCGGGATACCATCCTTGTGGTGGATGACGTGGAGCTGAATCGCGTTATCCTCAGCGAGGCGTTCCGGGAGGGCTATCGTCTTCTGGAAGCGGAAAACGGCCGCCAGGCGCTGGATCAGGTGCTGAACAAGCCCGGCCGCCTTACCGCCGAGGAATTTGAACTGATGAAGATCCATACCGTGCGCGGCTGTGAACTGCTGGAGCAGATTCCGCAGTACCATTCCAATCCGCTGTTCCGGTACGCCTATGATATCTGCCGCCACCACCATGAACGGGTGGATGGCCGCGGCTATCCGGACGGCCTGAAAGGGGAGGAGCTGTCCATCTGGTCGCAGGTGGTGGCGCTGGCCGATGTGTACGACGCACTCACCAATAAGCGGGTCTATAAACCGGCCTTTACCCATGAGAAAGCCATGGAGATGATCCGTACCGGCCAGTGCGGCCAGTTCCAGCCTGCGCTGGTGGACGCGCTTGCCCAGGGACTGGAGCATCATGCCCGTGGCCCGGAAACCAACTGAACACCAGCGGCCCGCCGGCTCTGCGCCGGATGGGCCGCTGGCTCTTTTTTTGCCGGACTTTTTACAAAAAAGTGCAGGATTCCGCGGTTTTCCGCTTTTCAGGACTGGTTAAATGTGCTATACTATGGCATACGAATTTGTAAGTCTGCACAAAACAGAGTCATACAATAAAAGGAGGCACCACCTTTGCAGCAGAGAGAAACCATTATCGTGCTGGACTTCGGCGGCCAGTATAACCAGCTGATCGCCCGCCGTGTCCGGGAGTGCGGCGTATACTGCGAGATCTACTCCTATCGTACCCCGCTGGAGACCATCCGGGCCAAGAACCCCCGGGGCATCATCCTGACCGGCGGCCCCAACAGCGTCTACGATCCTGCTTCCGCCACCTGCACCGCCGATCTGTTTGCCATGGGTGTGCCGGTGCTGGGCATCTGCTACGGCAGCCAGCTGATGATGCATCTGCTGGGCGGCCGCGTAGAGCGCGCCCCCGAGCGGGAATACGGCAAGACCGAAGTGTATGTGGATACCGAATCCCTGCTGTTCCAGGAGGTCAATCCCACCACCATCTGCTGGATGAGCCATAACGACTATATCTCCCAGGCGGCGCCCGGCTTCAAGGTGATTGCCCATACCGACCACTGCCCGGTGGCGGCGGTGGAGGCCCCGGACAAGGGCCTGTACGCCGTGCAGTTCCATCCGGAAGTGCTGCATACCCAGCAGGGCAGCCTGATGCTGTCCAACTTTGTGTACAAGGTCTGCGGCTGTGCCGGCGACTGGAAGATGGACAGCTTTGTGGAGCAGTCCATCCAGAACATCCGCGCCAAGGTAGGCGACGGCAAGGTGCTGTGCGCGCTGTCCGGCGGCGTGGATTCCAGCGTGGCGGCGGTCATGCTGGCCAAGGCGGTGGGCCGTCAGCTCACCTGCGTGTTTGTGGATCACGGCCTGCTGCGCAAGGACGAGGGCGACCAGGTGGAGGCCGTTTTCGGCCCCGAAGGTCCCTACGACCTGAACTTTATCCGGGTCAATGCCCAGCAGCGCTTCTATGATAAGCTGGCCGGCCAGGACGACCCCGAGACCAAGCGCAAGATCATTGGCGAGGAGTTTATCCGCGTCTTTGAGGAAGAAGCCAAGAAGATCGGCCGGGTGGACTACCTGGTGCAGGGCACCATCTACCCGGACGTGGTGGAAAGCGGCCTGGGCGGCGAAAGCGCCGTGATCAAGAGCCACCACAACGTGGGCGGCCTGCCCGATTACGTGGACTTCAAGGAGATCATCGAGCCGCTGCGCGACCTGTTCAAGGACGAAGTCCGCGCCGCGGGCCGTGAGCTGGGCCTGCCCGAGGCTCTGGTAGCCCGTCAGCCCTTCCCGGGTCCGGGCCTGGCGGTGCGGATCATCGGCGCCGTCACCCCGGAAAAGGTCCGCATGGTGCAGGAGGCCGACGCCATCTTCCGGGAGGAAATGGCCAACTTCGGCCTGGCCAATGCCGCCAGCCAGTATTTTGCCGCCCTGACCAATATGCGCAGCGTGGGCGTTATGGGTGACGAGCGCACCTACGACTACGCCGTGGCCCTGCGTGCGGTCTCTACCAGCGATTTCATGACCGCCGAGAGCGTCCAGCTTCCCTGGGAACTGCTGGGCAAGGTCACCAGCCGCATCGTCAACGAGGTCCCCCACGTGAACCGCGTCCTCTACGACTGCACCGGCAAGCCCCCGGCAACCATCGAATTTGAATAAGGAATGCCGTCCCCGGAAACCGGAAAACCCTGGTTTCCGGGGGCGTTTTTTCAGGCGGGCACCGGTCCGAATGAAAGAATCCGGCTGTCGGATTCGTCCTGTTTATAGAAAAAACGGCGGCTTTCCGCCATACAGACAGAGGTGCGCCATGAAAACCATTGCGATCATTGAAGACGATCCCGCCATCGGGGATATGCTGCAGGAGGTGCTGCAAAAGTATTGGAAGCCTGTCAGGTAGAGGAAGAAGATTTCTTCTGCCATGTGACGCACAAAACATGGGACGTCATTCTCCACGACATACGCAAGGCGCACGAAAATGACAGTGAAAGTGCGCCGGATACTACGCCCGCCGATGAACTGATACGGGAAGTACAAAAGGCCATGCAATCGCCGGGGGACAGGGTTCAGCAATTCACGGAGATATTCTGCAAGGCGTTCCGGCTCAAATATAAGCGGCTCTCACAAGAGGAACGAAGCCTATTGAAGAAGCTGTTCAAGAAATCCCCGCTGATAAAACAGTCCGGTATGAACTTCCGGCGCAGGCCGTGGAAATGAAAAACTGCCGTTGTGGGAATGGGTGTTCCTGCAACGGCAGCTTTGGCTTTCTATTTTCTATATGGCTTACTGAGTTAACTATATCAGCACCTGATCCAATTCCTGAATCATCACATCTGGATGTAATAAAGCATTTTCGCAATGGCCTTTCCCTTTAAAGCATTTTATGACGCTACCGCTATAATTCTTCGCAATAACATGAGCCGATTTTTTTGCAAGCAGTTCATTTACAGCAGTCCCATAATAAAAATAGATTTTTGTGTTGGGAGTATCTACATCATCCTTTAGTCGAAAGTTCGCTATCTCGCTGATATAATTTATAATAGTTGTATCTGACATATTATCAAGTACCTGTAAGAAATCCCGGAGATATTCTTGTGGGCAAATACTTTTTGTCGCTTGCGCCAATGTTTTTTTGTCTCTTTGTTGTGACTTGTGAGTTATATTCAAATAGAACTGTAGCATCATTCTTTTCATAATGCCATTGACAGATACAAGCGGAGAACCATCAAAAATCACTTTTTCAATTTCTAATTGTCCATTTTGCCATAACGTAGCGGTCAAAACACCACCCATTGACATTCCATAAATGGCATACACGCTTTTACCATAACGGGAAATATAATAATCCTCAAGTTCTCTTGAAGTCTGTAAAAAAGAGAAAAATTTTTCCTGCTTTTTAGGATTGTGTCCAGGCATTATTGGAATAATAATGTGATAGTCTTTTTGATAATGTTCGATATATTTTTCCCATATTTGATAAGGACATTGAAAACCATGTATAAAGATAATCTTTCTTTTGTTTCTATCTCCAAATTCTAATATTTCCATATATGGTGTTCTCCTTAATTCAGATTATTCTTTGCCTTCAACATCTTCATCCTGTTCCAGCTCAATCACATCCAAAATGCCACAATTCAGGGCTTCGCAGATACGAACCAGCGTTTCCATGCTGATATTTTTTCCCTTACCCATGTTGGCAATCATATTTGTGGTAAGACCGGCGGCAATCCGCAAGTCCTCTTTCCTCATATTGCGCTCAACCAGCGTGTGCCAGAGGGGTTTATAGCTTATGTGCATTTATCCTCCTGCCTTTCTCCCGGTT
>CASFJO010000061.1 GCA_949295035.1 uncultured Gemmiger sp. | reverse complement strand
TTTGTCAGAATCAGCCTTTCGCGTTATGGACTTGAATTGCAGGCGCATAGGGGAGATTTTCAGCCAGCTCGCAAAACTGGAAATAATGTTGTACTGTTCCTCATCGGACCTCAGTGTGAAATTGATGGGCTCGATCTCCAGAATCTTGATGTATCGGCCATCGGACATTTCAAGGATGCCATTCCTCAAATCCCGGATTCCGAGATAGTCCTGGACAAAATCAAGCTTTTGCCTTTTTGCCTTTGGCGTTTTTGCGTTTTTTTCCTGTTTGCTGCGCATATTTGTAACCAACCCTCCTGCAATGAAGCTTACGGCGATGCGTGAAAAAATAGATGATATTCCAGAGGTACTGTAAGAGAGAGCCTCCATCAGCTCCCATGAGGGCGACTACTCCAAGCGGCAGCAGGGTCACCGTCATGACCACGATGCGGATCGTGGTGGGCATGGGTATCCAAAACAGCTCCGGATACCCAACCAGCCCCACTAGAAAGATTGCTTCCACTGCACATCGGGTTTCAACCATCCCTCCCATCAGCTTGCCGGAATCTGTGTAGTTTGCGGGGATCGCATAGATATTGCTGTATTCTTTTTCTTCCATTGTCTGAACTCCTGGCTCATTCACTGTTCTGTGATGGCTCCGTCGTCTGGAGCCCGGTCCCGGATAAAACGGGCGCATCATAATCGACGTTGATGGGACGGCGATAATACGACACATAGTCCGGGGAGTTGAGGACAACACCTGAACCACTTGTGCAATGAACCCACATGTGCGCACCATCCTCATTCTCGCCTGCGTATATCAAAACATGGTTGACGGGTACAGTGCCGGGCACAGCCATAAATCCAAGATCGCCCGGAAGCAGTTCCGCCTCCGTGATGGCATAGCTGTTATCCCATTGGTTCCAGCTTCCAGCTTTGATGCTTACGCCCATTGCCGATTTAAACACCCAGTCCGTGAACCCGCTGCAATCCAGGCCGTAAGGAAGGATCGTGCCGGTTGCGCTGGAGCCGGTAGCCGTGACCACTTTGGGGGTGTTCCATTCATCGTTCCATCCGGCATCGGATTTTCCGCCCCAGAAATATGGGACCTTGCCAACGAGTGACAGTGCTGTTGACAGAATGTGCTTGCGCGTTTCGTTGCAGTTCTGCCGCTCGACAAATGCGATGAGCTCTTCATCTGTGAGCGGAACCGATTCTCCGCCTTGACTGCCGCCCTGGGCACCGTACAGCGTCTTCTGTAAGGCTGTCGCCATATTACTGATAGCTTCACCATAGGTGATTCCAAAGTTGTCATACGGCGCGTCAGGATCGATTCCAAACGCATCCAGAACGACATCCTGATCAAACGGATGGATGGTACATTCCAGATACACAACCGTTTCTGTGCTGGGGGTGAGAGTTTCAGTCCCATCCGGCACATAGTATGTGGCGCTGGTCGTGCCGGAGATACGTCCATCGGTGTAAACGGGAACCGTGACATCTTCGGCACGGTATGCAGTGGTGGTTACAGGCTCCAAGGTTGTGACGCTTCCGTCGGGTTCATAGTAGCCCCCTCTGACGGCTACATCATACCGGAATTGCATCTGGCCATTCACGATACCGATAAAGGTTTGACCATATACCACAGTAACGGTAACTTCCCGGTATGTGGTGTAGGTCAGGGGAATGACCCGTTCCTTCTCTTTCTCTTCGCTGGAAATGGGAAACATTTGCTCTGCCACAGCGTCAAGTTTCGCAGTCATATCATCCGCGCTTGTGCCTTGCTGCAGCATGGATGCGGAATACGCAGCCAATACATACGCGGCATTGAAACCGGAGGCACTTTTCGCTTCGTCGATCAATGACTCTATGGATAATTCATAGTCATATCCACCGTCCTGGATAAGTTGATCCACGCATTCGAGCGCTACCTGGTATCCCCGGTCTACGGCTGCGGAAACTTCAGCGGACATTTCTTCATACGACTGCATCATAGACATGGGGTTGTCCATGTCAACAATCGACCCGTTCAGGCCAAATACGCCGTTGAGCACGACTGAGGGAATGGATACGATCAGAATTACAAATATGAGAAGAAGCACACAAAGACATGCGAGTATCTTAAACAGGGTGTGCCGTAACGACCACGCTGCTGAAAGGATTGCCCCCCACGGGCCACCCGCTGCGGTTCCGGCTGCAATCTCTGATACAGCTTTCCCGCTCTTGATGCCGGATTGTACCAGGACGGCTGCTCCGTTTGACACAGCTTGTCGGGTTCCGGTTTGCCCAGATTGCTGGAGAGCATCGCTTAATTGACGGGCAGCACCGGCATAGTTGTCTCTGCCGTCTCCGAATTGCTGTTTTTCCGGTTCTGCCATCTGTTATCCTCCTGAAAAACAAGACGGGCCAGCGGAATGTCACCGAAGGCCCGTCTTGAATATATTTATCGTTTCCGGCGCGGTGGCTGGAAATCATAGCTTTCGCGCCGCTCAGGTTCTTTGAAGCGACTGGGAGTGTTCTTGTAACGGACGGTTTCCACCGAGACCGTTTTGACGTTTTCGCCATCATAAACGGCCTGACCGTTCTCGTAAACAGGACGGCGTTCCACAGCCGCGTCTCCGTGAATTGCAATCCACTGCTTCCCATGAGCGTCCTCATAGACCTGGTAGTCGCCCCTGGGCGTATCAAATTGTGCGGTATCATAGAATGCTGTACCGGAACCATCTTCGTGACGAACTTCGAAATGCCCGTCATCACGATGTCTGGAATCAACCGCAACAATCTGCTCCTCAAAGCCAGGCATGAACTGCCGGAATTCAGCCTGATTATACGCGATTGCTGCATCACCCTGTTCAAATCGAGGCGCATCTGCTTTAGGCTGCATAGCATACCATTCCACGCCATTGTCCGACTGCATGACGCTGTGTGGAGCATCTGGCTCGGCAAAGAACGCACTGTTGTACCAGAGCGAACTTCCGTTATCCGTGGTTGCCTCAAGCACACCTTCTCCAACCGTGCGCAACATCGTCCCCTCGGCAGCGCCAGGGAATGTTTCTGCCACCCGGGCAGCTTCCGAAGCACTTCCTGTGAAGTTGGGTGCGTCATAGAAGGCGCCTCTTCCTTCACCGGTTGCGACCTGATACCACGAGCTTCCGTCTGCGGCATTGACCAGTGAGTGAGGCGCCGTCGGGGCCTCAAACTGTGCAGCGTTGAACAGTTCAACATTGCTGGTTTTACCGGCAGCATCGGTTGCCGTCGTGCTGATATGGCCGCCGGTGATCTGCGTGTTGCTCAGAGTATGCCGTCCCAACTGCGGCATATAGTTACCGAGACTGCGGTTCGCAATATCGCCGCCAATGCTGCCCGACACACTGTCAGGGCGTGTAGCTACAGAGGAGATGGAATCGCCGGTCAAGGTGGCGCCGTTGCGCGCAGCAATACCGCCAAATGCACGTCCGACAAAGCCAACACTGCCGCCCAACCCCATTCGACTGCCGCCTTCCACTACCGCATCGCGCACATAGCTGTTCGGCTTGAAACGGTTAGCGAACCCAGCTGCAAAACCGGTAGCTGTAGCCGTTCCGGCTGCAGAGGTATTCCGGAAAACACTGCCTGCGCTGCTGGCGCTACCGGCGAATCCGGTAAGCACCCGGGCGGCCATCAGCATTTCCATGCCCATGCTGGAACCGGTCTGTGCTACGTTCAGGCCAATGGAGGCCAAGTAGCTGTCAAATCTTTGCGCCGTCTTCAAAAACGCCAATGCGCAGAAGAACCAGAGAAAGATCGAACCATGTCCGGTCGAAACCGCACCGCCGTTTCCAATGTACTGGCCCACAGACGAGCTGAAGGCTCGCAGAAACCATACATTCATGACAAGTAACAGGAGCTGCGAGCCGACCATACGGCACCAGCTCTTGAATACCTGGTTGGTTTCTTTGGAGCCGCCCATGGCAAAGGCAAGAGGGCTGGTGTAGCAAAGCACACCGACCACGATATACCGTTCTACGGTTTCAAGCAGCAGTTTGAAATAGTTCCAGCCAATCGAAATAAGCAGAATCAGCAACAGAATTGGAGCAATAACGGTTACTGTCGATGCGATTGTCAGCAAACCATTGCTGAGCGTCTCCTCAAGGCCTGCAAAAGTAAAATTCTCGCTGGTCATGCTGAGATCCAAGAGCGCTGTATATGGAGCGCGCGCAATGTCCAATGCCACCATAAATATCGGTCTTGCATACCCGATAAGCAGGGCAAAAATAGAGCTGCGTGCGATGAGATGCAGCGGGTGTTCCGCCTCGGTGATGGGGCCTCCAAACGTCCGAAACAGCTGCCAGACTGTAATCAGAAAAAGAATCGCCCACGCCATATACTGCATGACCGTGTATGCCACCGTGATGAAGGGGAAGTATTCCTCCATAACGGTCATATCGGCACCTAAAGCGTTCAGGAACAGCCCAGATACAGCGTCCATCAGCGAAGAGGCAATGCTGGAGATCCAGGTGATGATCCCTTCAAAAATCCAGTCTAACATGCTGGTTCACTCCTTGCTTTCTCTTCCATGGCTCTCCGTCAGGGCGTATACTGGCCGCCAGAGATCAGCGGCTGCAGGTAAGCAACGATGAAGCCCAGCGAGTTCAGTACGATCCAGGTGATAACAATGCGCTTGAGCCAACCCGTGGCTTCGTCAACAGCCCGCTGATTTCGCGAAACCATACGGATAATCAGTGCGATAGATGCCACTGTAACGGCTACGATTGTGCTGATGGCTACCAGCTCGCCATAGACATCTTGCATGATCGTGGAGAAGCGGCTCCAGATATTCTCACCACCGGTCGCAACATCTTCCGCGAATACCGGCTGTGCGGTAAGCATCGTCATGTAGAGGATGCCAGCAGTGGCGCAAAAAAGCGGCTGCAAGCGCTTTTTGCACAGTGAATAGAGTTTTTGCATTGATTTGTCCTCCTGTTTTTCGATAAAAAATGCCGCTTCCAAAGCTTTGTGCTTCAAAAGCGGCGTTTTCGTTTTGTCCTACTTTGGGACAATATCAGTATACCTTTTTCGCTTTTACATGTCATCGGCGCCCACCTTGCCAATTTTGTGCCTTTTTCTTTGCCATCACATTTTCATCAAAGGCTTTCAAGCAATGTGAGAATTTCAAGCCAGGAATCAACCTCGTTGGAAGGAGCGGACCACAAACGAATTGACAGAATGGTGATGGCCTGCTGACGAAGCCGGTAATAGTGACGTGAGGAGATGTCAAGCCGGTACAGCAGGTCAGCATGGCTCAGTTTTTCGGGGGCCAGGTAGGTTTGGTAGATGAGTTCATACATTTTGGGGCCATTGTCAGGCTTTCGTTTCAGAACAGTCAGAGCCTCGTTGACCCGATCCAGCAACAAACGGGACTTTTTTACGCTTTCCAGACGACTCTCCAGTTTGCGGTTCCCAAGACCCATTTCCAGATCCATCTTGCCGAGCAGAGAGTCCAGATCCCCCAGCGGGTGATCCAGTTCCGCAGCAATCGTATCGGGGAAACATTCCAGCGCCCATGCGATATTCCGGTATTGTTCCAGGAGCAGCCTTGTGTTGTGATACATACGGCGCTGCTTTTCCTGCTGGGCTTGTCGAATCCGTTCGTCCTTGATCTGATCGTTTCCCAGAATTCCTCGCTGCGTCAAAATCCGGATGAAAGCATCGGACTTTTCTTGTATCTGCTGTTCTTCTTGTTCGTATAATGCCTTTTCGGCAATCGGTTGCTTGGCCATGATAATCCTCCTTATCTTGTCGATCGTTGAAAAACGATTCAGGTGCTTTCGATAAAACTTCACACTCACTGCAGTCAAATATACAATTCTTGCAATTCCAACACAGAGAAAAATACGCGTATTTAATAGAGTGCGAAACTGCAACGCGAGCAATTTCATCCTGTGCTGGGACGCAGCTCGGTTCACCGCTTAGTTGTCTGCTATACCACAAAACCATCTTGCAAAGACGGGCATGGTCTGTGCCAGAAATGTGCGTATTCTGCCCCATAATGCGTATTTTGGTCAAAATGCGTTCAACATCGGCCTGTTTCGGCAATTCAGAATAGGGTTCGGTCGGATACAGGGAATTGAATACCAGGCACCCAAAGGCGCCGGGGAGACGGTAAAGAGGAAAGGCACCCTCATGTTTTCTGAAAAACCTCCAGACCTTAGTCCGTTCCCAGCCCCAGCGTTGACCGAGGTATTCAAGTGTCAGAACTGCTCCGTATTCACCAAACTGGACTGCCGGCGCTAAAAAAGAAAACGCATTGCGTGAATCCTGCCATGTTGTGTGGCACCATAGATCCAGCAATGCGTCTGCTTCTTCAAATTTGTAGTTATGCTTGACAAGCCTCTGTGTGATATTGCGCGGGAGGCAGAGGAAACCATACCCATCTGTGGCATATACTGTTCCGGCTGAGCATCCCTGGCCGGAGCAGCTGATGACCCAATCGCAGATCTGGTAATCCAATCGTTTGGTCTTCTGATCCAGGCTATACCTTATATAACCGAGCGATTGTAGCTGATCCATAATCTGAAGCGCCTGAGCACGTCGGCGAACTCCGAGGATGCTTTTTAGACCGACGATTCCACCAGACCACATTCCGGGCACAACTTCATTGTGATAGCCACAATAACATGCCGTGCCTTTTCTGAATGCTGCCCGAGCCGCGAGTCTGCTCCAATAACCCAATACGCCCTTGCCCTGAGGAAGTTGGGCTCTGGGAAGCTTGACCCAACGATATTTGAGCAGGCACTTCATGTCATGGTTCCTCCTGATTGCAGGTTTGGTGTGATGATCTTTGGAACGGTGTGTTTAGATGCGGACTCTTAACCCCTCCAGGTTACTTGTTTTTATGCCGACCAGATACCAGGCTCTCCCCAGTTCAATTCGGGTGGGTATCCACCGGCGACCAATCAGAACGTCGAAAGTCGTACCGCAGTGCAGGCCCCCATAATAGTTCTCCAATCCGAAGCGAATATCCATGCGCTCATTCTCGCGATCATAAACTAAAACTCCGCTTTTCATAAGGTTCTCCTTTCCTCTCGTTGAAAAAAGCACACTGGAAAGATACCCAGTGTGCTTTTTAACAACAAAGACCGCTACTCACAAATGTGAATAGCGGCCTTTTGATTTACCTATTCGGCGCTTCTCTTTGGCGTAAGATTGGCGTAAGTGTGGCGTAAGTTAGACTATCCAACCCTGAAAAATGGCCTATTTACAGGCTTTTTTTGTGTTGCTCAGTACATGCCGCCCATGCCGTCCATGCCGGCGGGCGCGGCCGGAGCTGCCGGCGGTTCGGGCTCATCGGCCACCAGGCTCTCGGTGGTCAGCACCATGCTGGCCACGCTGGCGGCGTTCTCCAGAGCGGAACGGGTGACCTTGGTCGGGTCTACGATACCGGCCTCGATCATGTCGCCGTAAACCTCATTCTGGGCGTCAAAGCCATAGTTGACCTTGCCGGAACTCATGATCTTGTCGATAATGACGCTGCCCTCCAGGCCGGCGTTCTTGGCGATCTGGCGCAGAGGAGCCTCCAGAGCCTTCAGCACGATCCGGGCGCCGGTGCGCTGGTCTCCTTCCAGTTCCTCGCAAACCTTCTGCACGGCGGGCATCGCGTTGATGGGGGCGGTGCCGCCGCCGGCCACGATGCCTTCTTCCACGGCGGCCTTGGTGGCGTTCAACGCGTCCTCGATCCGCAGCTTCTTGTCCTTCATCTCCACTTCGGTGGCAGCGCCGACCTTGATGACAGCCACACCGCCGGCCAGCTTGGCCAGACGCTCCTGCAGCTTCTCCTTGTCGAAGTCGCTGGTGGCAACATCCATCTGGGCACGGATCTGCGCCACGCGGTCCTTGATGGCCTGCTTGTCGCCCATGCCATCCACAATGGTGGTGGTCTCTTTGGTGACCTTGACCTGACGGGCACGGCCCAGCATGTTCACGCTGGCATCCTTCAGCTCATAGCCCAACTCCTCGCTGATGACCTGGCCGCCGGTCAGGATAGCGATATCCTGCAGCATCTCTTTGCGGCGATCGCCGAAGCCCGGGGCCTTGACGGCCACGCAGGTAAAGGTGCCGCGCAGGCGGTTCACGATCAGGGTGGACAGGGCCTCGCCCTCCACATCCTCGGCCACGATTACCAGCTTCTTGCCGCTCTGCACGATCTGCTCCAGCAGGGGCAGGATGTCCTGGATCACGCTGATCTTCTTGTCGGTGATCAGGATGTAGGCATCGTCAATGACCGATTCCATCTTCTCGGTATCGGTGACCATATACGGGGTGATGTAGCCCCGGTCGAACTGCATACCTTCCACGACCTCGGAATAGGTCTCGGCGGTCTTGCTCTCCTCGATGGTGATGACGCCGTCCGCGGTGACCTTCTCCATCGCCTCGGCGATCAGTTCGCCAACGGTGGAGTCGCCGGCGGAAACGGTGGCCACACGGGCGATGTCCTTGGAGCCGCTGATCTTTTTGCTGTTGGCGGCAAACGCGTCCACAGCCGCCTTGACAGCCTTCTGCATGCCACGCTTCACATCCATCGGGTTAGCGCCGGCAGCCACGTTCTTCATGCCCTCGGTGACCAGAGCCTGGGCCAGCACAGTGGCGGTGGTGGTGCCATCGCCGGCCGCGTCGTTGGTCTTGGTGGCCACTTCGCGCACCAGCTGCGCGCCCATGTTCTCAAAGGCGTCCTTCAGTTCGATCTCTTTGGCGATGGTAACGCCGTCGTTGGTGATCACCGGGCTGCCGAACTTCTTGCCCAGCACCACGTTGCGGCCCTTGGGCCCCAGGGTGATCTTAACGGTATCCGCCAGGGTGTCAATACCGCGGGAGAGAGCCTTGCGGGCCTCTTCCCCATGCAGAATCTGCTTTGCCATACTCAATTCTCTCCTTTTTGCGCGGCCGCGCTCTCAAGGCGGGCCGTTGTCAATATTGTGGAAATTTCAGGAACGATGCGCCCGGCCGGTCACTCCACGATGGCCAGGATGTCGCTCTGGCGCACGATGGTGCACTCCTCGCCGTCTACCTTGACCTCGGTGCCGGAATACTTGCTGGTGAGCACCTTGTCGCCCACCTTGACCAACATCTCGACCTCCTTGCCGTCCACGAGCCCGCCGGGGCCCACAGCCAGCACTTCGGCGACCTGGGGCTTCTCCTTGGCGGAGCCGGCCAGGATGATGCCGCTCTTGGTGGTTTCTTCCGCTTCCACGGTCTTGATAACGACCCGGTCAGCAAGAGGTCTGATCTTCATAACGCATAGCCTCCTAAGCTTGTATAATAAAATTTGCTTTGTTTTGGTTTAGCACTCATTATCCTTGAGTGCTAATACATATTTTACGCAGTTTTACCGCAAAAATCAAGGGGGTAAAATAAAAATTTTTTGTGAACAGTTTGCAAAAGCGGTCCCGGACTGCCAACCCGCCAAAAGGCGGGCCGCCGGGACCGCTTGCGATCGGTTCAGTTCGCGCGTGAAGCGCTCATGTTTCGGCAGGAAGGACAAACCGCACCGCGCCGGGCACCACCTGCGCCTCCAGGCCGGGCAGGGGCACGCATTCCCCATCCCGATTGACCACGATATTGCCGCCGTCGGCCGGATGGATGGCAACGCGCCTGGCCCGGACGGTCCAGATCACATCCCGCAACTCCGGAATGATCTGCCCGTTTCGCACATGTTTGCCCTCTTTATACAGGCCCAGCACCCGGGCAATGCGCAGCCGGCCGATGCGCCGCACCACCACCACATCCAGCAGGCCGTCGGTCAGGCTGGCCTGGGGCGCGGCGTAAAAGCCACCGCCGTATGTGCTTCCGTTGCAGACCGCCGCCATCAGGCACTCCTGCTCGATCCGCTTGCCGTCGATCTCCAGTACCAGGCGACGGCCCAGCGGCCCCATCACCTGCTGCAGAATGGACAGCTTGTAGGCCATCGTTCCGCCGCACAGCGGAAGGCGGCGGAACTTGGGAATGCCGTAAGCCACCTGCGCGTCCAGGCCCGCCGAACAGATCGCGGCGCAGTAGCCCCGGTCGGTGCGGATCACATCCATGGCGCGGGCCCTGCCGCGTATCTGGGCTTTCACATCCAGGAACTGGTCCATCGTGCGGGGAAAGTTGCGCACAAAATCGTTGCCGCTGCCCAGCGGCAGGCAGGCCACCTCCACCCAGGGGTGACTGGCCGCACCCTGCAGGACCTCATTCAGAGTGCCGTCGCCTCCGCATGCGTACAACCGTACCGGGCGCCCGCGTGCCGCCATCTCCCGGGCGGTGGCGGCCGCATCCCCTGCCGCCTGTGTGACCTCCACCCGGGCGCTCACGTCCAGTTCGCGGCAGGCCTGCCGAATGCGGGGTTCCAGTTCTCCGGCGGCATTGGTCCTGCCGGCTACCGGATTGATGATGAAGATGTGTTCCATCGGATCACCCTTTCCACGGCGGAAGGACCGCCGGTGTGTTTTGCTCCCGCTTTTATTGTAGCGAAAAGCGACGTCAAGGGCAATAGTTCCGTTTTATCCTGTTCCATCAGGGCGCAAAAAAAGACCATGCCCGGCAGGGGGCAATGGTCCTTGCCGCAGCTTGCGGCCGGCTGTCAGTGAATAAACGCGTTGTGGATGGCGGTCACCGCCCGGTCCGCCTCGGCCGCGTCGATGATCACGCTGATCTTGATCTCGCTGGTGGAGATCATGCGGATGTTCACATTGGCCTCATACAAGGCCTCGAACATGCTGCTGGCCACCCCCGCATGGCTCTGCATACCGGCGCCCACGATGGAGACCTTGGCCACGCCGGTATCCACCTTGATATCGCTGCCGCCGATCCGGCTCAAATTCTCCCGCAGAACGGCCAGCGCCAGTTCCGCGTCAGAGCGGGGCACGGTGAAGGTCAGGTCTTTGCTGCCGTCCCGCCCTACGCTCTGCAGGATGATGTCCACATTGATCTTTTTCTGGGCCAGCGCCCCAAATACCTTAAAGGAGATGCCCGGCACGTCCGGCACCTCCAGGATCGAGATGACGGCCACATTGTCGTCTTTGGCCACCCCTTTGATCAGCATACCTTCCACGTCTGCTACCTCCTTCACTATGGTGCCGGGGACCGGATTCAAAGAGGACAGCACCTCCAGTTCCACCCCGTATTTCTTGGCCAGCTCCACGCTTCGATTGTTCAGCACCTGCGCGCCCAGACTTGCCAGTTCCAGCATCTCGTCAAAGCTGATCTCCGGCAGCTTGCGGGCGTTTTTGATATGGCGGGGATCCGCGGTATACACACCTTCCACATCGGTAAAGATCTGGCAGCGATCGGCGTGGAGGGCGGCCGCAATGGCTACCGCGCTGGTGTCGGAACCGCCGCGGCCCAGCGTGGTGATGTCATCCATCCGGTTCAGGCCCTGGAACCCGGCCACCACGACCACCCGGTTGCGGGCCAGTTCACTCTCGATGCGCTCGGTGTCCAGCTTGGTGATACGGGCCTTGGTATAGGCCCGGTTGGTACGAAAACCCGCCTGCCAGCCGGTCAGGCTGATGGCCGGGGTGCCGATGGAATCCAGCGCCATGGCCAGCAGCGCGATCGAGATCTGCTCGCCGGTGCTCAACAGCATATCCATCTCCCGCTGAGAGGGGTCGTGGGTGATCTCCGCCGCCTTTTCGATCAGGTCATCGGTGGTATCGCCCTGGGCGGACACCACCACCACCACGTCGTTGCCCGCATTGCGGGTGTTGGCCACGATCCGGGCCACGTTGAAGATCCGTTCACGGTCGGCCACGGAGCTGCCGCCGAACTTCTGCACGATCAACGCCATATCATCACTCCTTCATACGATTCGGCTTGCGCCGTTATTCGATCACAGCGCCGGTATTGTCCGGCAGCAGGCGATGCAGGGTAAAGGCTTTCAGCGCGTCATCCTGGGCCAGGCATTCCGCTGCCCAGGCAAAAAAGCGCTCGTCGCTGCGGTGCAGCACCGCCATGATGGTGGGGCCCGCGCCGGACAGATAAACCGCGTAGGCTCCCAGGTCCAGCGCCAGTTCAAACACCTCCGCGCCGCCAGGGATCAGCGGCAGGCGGTATTTCTGGTGCAGCGCATCCTTGGTGGCCACATGCAGCAGGTCGTATTCCCCGTCGCAAAAGGCGGCGGTGGCCAGGGCAGCCCGGCTCAGGTTGTAGACCGCGTCCTTGTGGGAGACGGCACCCGGCAGCGCCTGGCGGGCCTGCTCGGTGAGCAGCTTGAAGTCCGGCACAAAAGCGCCGAATACCAGGTCCTCCCGGATATCCTTTTTCACGCTGTATACCTGGCCTTCGTCGAAAGCGCTGGTGACAAAACCGCCGAGCATGGCGGGGGCCACATTGTCCGGGTGGCCCTCAATGGCAGTTGCCAAGGTAAGCATCTGCCGCCGGGTAAGAGGCCCGCCCAGCAGGGCGTTGGCCCCCAGGATGCCCGCCACGATGCAGGCCGAACTGGAACCCAGCCCGCGGGCCATGGGGATGGTGTTGGTCTGCACCATGCGCAGGCCGGTAAACGGGCGGTCCACCTGGTCATAGACCGCCTTGGCGGCCCGATAGACCAGATTGGAGGAGCCGGTGGGGACCTTTGTCCCGTCGGAAGTAGAGATCTCCAGCCGGTCACTGGGAGAAAATTCCACCACATTGTACATGCTCACCGCCAGGCCCAAAGCGTCAAAACCGGCGCCTACATTGGCGCTGGTGGCGGGTACGCGAACTCGGATCATCGGCAAGCCCTCCTCACTCTTCCAGACGGCGCAGCACCTGATGCACCGTACCGCCGGCGACCGATACATCCCGGGCGAGTTTTTCCAGGCCGTCAGGAGTAAGCGCCGGGGTCAGCCAGCAGAGTTGGCCCTGTTGCTGAAGCACCGGTTCGCCGCCGCAGAAATCGGCCATATCCCCCTCGCTCACGCCGGACACCCGCACCAGACAAACGGCGGGCGCCGGGTCCTGCAGCAGGCCCTCCGCCGGGGTGGCCTCCTGCCAGAACAGGCTGTCGTGAACGCAGGAACCGTTCTTCAGCGCATCGATCACATCGGCCACCACCGCGCTGGCGGTGGGCAGCTTGCCGGCGCCCTTGCCGTAAAAGATCACATCCCCCAGCATATCGCCCTTGACAAGCACCGCGTTGAACACATCCTCCACGCCGGCCAACTGATTGGTCTGGGGCACCAGCATCGGTTCCACGCCGGCCCACACCTGCCCGTTTTCGTCCCGGCGGGAGTGGGCGATCAGCCGCACCACCCCGTCCAGACGGGCCGCCGCCTGCACATCCGCGATGGTCACATCGCGGATCCCGCGGGTGGGCACGTTCTGTGGATAAATATGATGGCCGAAAGCCAAACTTGACAGAATGCTGATCTTGCGGCAGGCATCCGGGCCGTCCACATCGTCGCCCGGGTCGCGGGTCTCGGCATAGCCCAGCTGCTGGGCCAGCTTCAGGGCCTCGGCAAAATCCATGCCTTCCCGGGCCATCTTGGTGAGCATAAAGTTGGTGGTGCCGTTCACGATCCCCTGCACCTGGGTGATGACGTTGGCGGCCAGGCACTGGTGCATGGGGGTGATGATGGGGGTGCCGCCGCCCACGCTGGCTTCAAACAAAAACGCCGCGCCATGGGAACGGGCGAGCGCCAGCAGCTCCGCGCCGTGGGTGGCCACCAGTTCCTTGTTGCTGGTGCAGACACTGCGGCCGCTCTCCAGCACCGCCTTCACGTAGGGATAGGCGAACCGCACCCCGCCAATGGTCTCCACCACGACCCGCACCTCCGGATCGGACAAAATCACGTCGATGTTGTTGACGAACAGCGCGGCGTCCGGATGGCCGGAAAAGTCCCGGATGTCCAGAATGTACTTGACATCCACCGGCTCACCGGCGCGTCGGCTGATCCCCGCGGCGTTGCGGCGCACCACCTCCAGCACGCCGCTGCCCACTGTACCGAACCCGAGTATTGCGATCTTAGCCATAAGGCGTTTCCTCTCCCCTCTTGACAAATGTCATACCCCTTGCCGCACCTCTACCACCGTGCGCTGACGGCCCAGACGCAGCAGCATCTCCTCCACCGACATCTGCATGGTGTTGGTACGGATGGACACCGCCACCTGGGCGGCGCCATTTTCCGGCGTGGACTGATTGATGGTAACGATGCTGGCCCCTGCGTCGGAAATGCCCGCCAGCAGCGCCTGAAGCGCCCCTGTCTCGTCCAGCAGGGTGGCCAGCACGGTGACCACCTCCCGGCTGTTCTCCGCGTCAAAAACGCAGTCTTTGTACTTGTAGAAAGCACTGCGGGACAATCCCACCTGCCGGGCGGCGCCGGAGATGTTGCCGGCAGCGCCGGATGCCAGCAGTTCCTTGGCGCGAACCACCTTGATAAATACTTCCGGCAGGACCTGAACGTCCACCAGCAAGAACTTTCGCTGCATCAATATGTCCTCCATGCGCGAACAACTGTTTTCGAGACTAAGCCTACTATACCACTTTCTTCTGGTAGAGTGCAAGAGTAAATCCGGGCGCAAAGCGGATTTTGGGCGGTTTTTGGCGATATGCCACACAATTGTAAACAATCCGCACCGCCACCCGCACACAATACACAAACCCCGGCCTGTGCGCTGTTCGCATACACAGACCGGGGTCTGACAGCCGTGGCTGCCGGTTTACGGATGCAGAATACAGGTGTCCGGCACGTTGGTGCTGAGATAATAGCCCACACGGGTGTTGGGGCAATTGGGGCCTGCGATATCGCCGCTGTCGGCGCAGAAGGTCAACTGCAGCACGTCGGGCGAGGAGTTGAACTCCTTTTTCTCCAGGCCTTCCTGCACGATGTTCATATAATCGCGCCAGACCTTTTTCATGGGATCGTTGCTCTGGTTGCGGATATCCCGCATGCTCTTGGGCTGATCGTATCCCCACCACATACTGGTGACATAGTAGGGGGTCATGCCCACAAAAGTATAGTCCTTCCAGTCGTTGGTGGTACCCGTTTTGGCGGCGGCGGCCATATTGCCGCCGGTGGGCGCCATGCCCGCCGCGGTACCGTTGATCAGCACGTTCTGCAGCATCCGGTTCATGACCATTGCCGCGCCCTCATCCAGCGCCTGGGTCACGGTGATGTCGCTGGTCTTGTCGATATACACATCGCCGTTGGCATAGGTGATGGCGGTGTACAGGTGCGGGGTCACATAGGTGCCGCTGTTGAAGATCTGGTAGGCAGAGGCCAGTTCCAGCGGGCTGATACCGATGGTCTGGCTGCCCAGCACCAGCGGACCATAGTCCATATCCGTCTCAGCGGACAGCTGGCTCAGATGCAGCGTGGTATGGGCAAAGTCAAACATCCGGTTGACCCCCACCCGGCTGCCCACCCATACCGCAATGGTGTTTTTGGACTTGGACAGCGCGTCACAGGCCAGGATCGGCAGATTGGTGATCGAATCCACGTTGGCAGGCCAGGACTTGAAGGCGTTGATGTCCGCCTGCACGCGGGGATCGTTGATGTTCAGCGGATAGCCCATCCGGTTGCAGTAGTCCACATTCAGGACCTTTTTATCCTCCTGGGAATAGAACGGGATATCCATAAAAGGCATGGAGTAGTGGATGGCGCCGTCCTGAATGGCCAGGGCGTAGGCGGTCAGCGGCTTCATGGAAGAGCCGTTGGGCCGGTAGCCCTCGGTGACACGGTTGTAGGTCAGGTTGCCGGTCTTTTCTCCGAGGCCGCCCACCAGGGCTTTGACCTCGCCGTTGTAGTCGATGGTGACCATGGCGGCCTGGGCGTCCACATAACGGTAATACTTGCCTTCGCTGCTCTGTTTCAGGGTACCGTCTTCATTGTAAACAGGGATATCATCCTCTCCCAAAGCGTCCACTTCCTGCTCATAGGTCATGTCCGGGAAATACTGGTGATCCTTGTTGTACATAAATTCCTCCATGGTGCGCTGCATGTCAACGTCCATGGTGGTGTAGATCTTCAGACCGCTGTTGTACAGAATGTCATAGGCGGCGCTCTCCTCGCCGGAACTCAGCCCCTCCTCTCTCATGATATCCTGCACCGCGGCTTTGATGACCGCGTCGGTAAAGTAGGAGTTGACCGAGGAATTGGTGCTGGAGATGGTATCGTCGGCGCTGTCGGCCAGCACCAGCGGCGCGGCCGTCGCCTGGTCGTATTCCGCCTTGGTGATCTTGCCCTGCTCCAGCATCAGGCCCAGAATGTGGTTGCGGCGGGTGATGTGATTCTCCGGGTTAACGATGGGGCTGAACCGGGTGGGGCTCTTGGTGATGGCGGCGATGGAAGCGCACTCGGCCAGGGTCAAGTCCCCCACGTCCTTGTCGAAATAGGCCTGCGCGCCCGCCTGCACGCCGGCGATGGTGCCGGTCAGGCTGATGGTGTTCATGTAGGCTTCCAGAATGGTGTCCTTGCCGTACTTGTCATCCAGCCAGATGGCGCGGAAGATCTCGCGGATCTTGCGCATCGGGTCGGTGTCGTCATCGCCGGTGATGTTTTTGATGAGTTGCTGGTCGATGGTGGAGGCGCCCTGCTGGGAAGAATACAGGGTGACGCGGCCACCGGTCAACTTGTCGAGAACCAGGTTGATGGTGGCGGAGATGGTGCGCTTCCAGTTGACGCCGCTATGCTCATAGAAAGTCTTGTCTTCGGTGCAGACAAACGCCCATTTCAGGTTGTCCGGCACCTCATTGTGATCGACCCATTTGCGGTCGTTGTTGCGGCTGAGCTCCGCGGTGACCTCCCAGTTGCCGGTGTCCTCGTTATATGCCAGCAGCTGAGTGGTATAGGACAGCTTCATATTGTCCAGATCCAGCAGGGTGGCGTCGTCCTCGGTGACCTTGACCACATACATGCTCAACAGCACGGCCAACACCGAGGCCACCATGACGCCCAGGCAGAAGCAGATGCAGAACAGCCGGACCAAAAAGCGCAGTACCCGCCACTTCTTTTTCTTTTTGCCGCTTTTGCGGGGCGGCCGCCCACCGTCGCCGGACCCCTGACCCGCTGGCCGGGCGTCGGCGCTGCGGTGGGTCTGGCCCGTGGGGGAAATCACCCGCCGCCCGGAGGACGGCTGGGAGGAAGGATGGTTGCTGGTTGCCATGAAAGGGGACCTCCTTGTAAACCTCTCGTTCAGGGAATGCGGCCGCGTCCGCGGCCGGCATGCAAGGGGATGCACATGCCGCATTTTGCTGCATGTAGTGATATTATACCATAACTGCCGGGCAAAAGTATAGAGAGCGCCGGTGAAAATTGCCGCGGGACGGTTGAATCGCGGAAATCCGGCCAAACTAAATCCGATACCGCTTTTGCGGCATCGGTGCTACGCGCAAAAGGAGGATTGCAAGATGAGCAAACGATGGTTTTGGGCGCTGGCGGCGCTGTGCGTGCTGGCGCTGGCGCTGGCGCTTTTGTGGATGCTGGCGCCCCGCCGGGTAGAACCCGCTCCCCGGCAGCCCCTGTACGTGCTGCGGGATCTGAATGGACGGGTGGCCCGGTACGAGCCCGGCCAGGATACCGCGCAGCCGCCCGACGAGGTCTACGCGGGGGTGTACACCAACCTGCTGCCGGAACAGGATGTGCTGGCGCTGCGGGAGGGCATCCCGGTATACAGCGAGGAGGAACTGCAGCGATTGCTGGAGGACTTTGGCTGGTAAGGGCTGGAAATCCGGGCAAGAACATGATAAGATAAGGATGAAATTTTTCCCGGGGCCATCCCCGGAACGGAGGCTGCCATGAACATTCTGGATCATCCCATCGACGCCGCCCTTATCCTGCAGAAAAAGCGGGCCCTGAAACGGGAGCTCAGCGCCCGGGAAGGGCTTGTGGAAAAGCGTGTTGCCATTCTCAGCGGCAGCACCATCGGGGAGATACAGAATATTCTGGAACTGTTTTTGCTGGCGCAGGGCATCCGGCCGGTATTCTGGCAGGGCGGGTACGGATTGTTCTATGAGAATCTGGTGTTTGACGACGGGAGCCTCGCGGCCTTTTCCCCGGACTTTGTCTATATCCACACCAGCAGCCGCAATGTCCGCGGCTGGCCCTGCCCGGCCGATACCGCACAGCGGGCCGAGGAACTGCTGGCGGCGGAATACGCCCGGTTTGAGGCGGCCGCAAAAGCGGCGCTGGGGCTGGGCTGTCCGGTGATCCTGAACAACTTTGAACTGCCGGTCTATCGTGTGATGGGCAACCGGGAAGGCAGCGACGCCCGGGGCCGGGTGCGTTTTGTGCGCCGGCTGAACGAAAAGCTGGCCGCTCTTGCCGACGCCACCCCCAATCTTTACCTGAACGACCTGGCCTATCTGCAGGCGCAGCTGGGCATGGATCGTTTCAGCGATCAGACCGCCTGGTACGCCTACAAATATTGCTGCGCCATCGCCTGCATCCCCTATCTGTGCCAAAGCGTGGCAAACATCATCAAGAGCCTGCTGGGCCGGAACAAAAAGGCGCTGGCGCTGGATCTGGACAATACCCTGTGGGGCGGTATCGTAGGGGACGATGGGCCCGAAGGGCTGGCGCTGGGCAGCGAAAGCCCCGCTGGCATGGCCTACAGCGAATTTCAGGGGTATCTGAAGGAACTGGCCCAGACCGGCGTGCTGCTGAATGTATGCAGCAAAAACGAGGAGGCCAACGCGCTGGCCGGGCTGGCCCGGGCGGACAGCGTACTGCGCCGGGAGGATTTCGTCAGCTTCAAGGCCAACTGGGAGTCCAAGCATGAAAATCTGGCGGCAATGGCCAAGGAATTGAATCTGCTGCCGGAAAGTTTCGTATTTGTGGACGACAACCCGGCCGAGCGGGAGATCGTGCGCACCCAGCTGCCGGGGGTGGCGGTACCGGAACTCACCAGCCCGGAGGAATATATCGCCGCCATCGACCGCAGTGGCTATTTTGAAGTGACCACCCTGTCGGCGGACGACCGAAAACGGGTGGAAATGTATAAGCAGAACGCGCAGCGGGAGGCGGCTCAACAGAGTTTCACCGACTACAACGACTATCTGCGCAGCCTGGAGATGACCGGCGAGTTTGGCGTTTTTGACAACGAGCACGCCGAGCGCATCTGCCAGCTGATCAACAAGACAAACCAGTTCAATCTGACCACACGCCGCTACACCCCTGCCGAGGTGGAAGGGCTGATCGGTGATCCCGGTCACATCACCCTTTACGGCCGGCTGGTGGACAAGTTCGGGGACAACGGCATCGTGACCGCCCTGATCGGCCGGCTGGAGGGGGAAACGCTGGATATCGAACTGTGGATCATGAGTTGCCGCACCTTCAAGCGGCGGCTGGAACACGCCATGTTTGACGAACTGGTACGGCTGGCGCGGGACAAGGGCGTGAAGAGGATCGTGGGGCACTACTACCCTACCGCAAAAAACTTGCTTGTACGGGACTTTTATGCTACAATCGGCTTTGAACAAACCGCCGAGGACGAGGCCGGCAACCGCACCTTTGTGTTTACGGCGCTGGAAGGATACCAGCCTCAATGCGGCGTAATGGAAATCAAACGGGTATAAGGAGAGGTACGAAGATGGAGCGTGACGCGATCCTGGCTGAAGTGCAGGAGATCTTCCGGGATAATTTTGACGATGACAGCCTGGTGATCGGGCCGGCCACCTGCGCCGACGATATCGAGGACTGGGACAGCCTGGAGCAGATCAACCTGCTCACCGCCATTGAACGCCGGTTCGGCATCAAGTTCAAACTGGAGGATGTGCGCGGGCTGCAGCACGTGGGCGACCTGCTGGATCTTGTGCAGCGGCTGACCGCCTGAATCCATCCCCGGGCCGGACGCCGGCCGGGCTTTGTGCCCGGTATACGCGCCCGGCTCTTTTTGCTGCTGGAGGGCAAACTATGAACCACTATACCATGGAACAGCTGCAGCCCGGTATGGCCGAGGAATTTACCGTGACGGTCACCGAGGAGATGATGGACCGGTTCCGCGCCATTACCGGCGATGTGAGCCCCATCCATATCGACCCTGACTATGCTGCCGGGCGCGGGTACCCCGGACGTGTGGTCTACGGCATGCTGGGCGCCAGCTTCTTCTCCACACTGGCGGGGGTCTATCTGCCGGGTGAACATTGCCTGCTGCACGGTGTGGAGGTCAAGTTCGCCAAGCCCGTCTTTATCGGCGATACCCTGACGGTCCGGGGCGAAGTGACCGAGGTGAACCCGGTATTTGGAGAGATCACCATCCGGGCCAGCCTGGTAAACCAGGACGGCAAAAAGGTCACCCGTGGCCTGATCAAGGCCGGGGTGGCCCGTTGAATACCGAAAGGAGCGACCCATGCAGGACATCTATCTCATTACCGGCGCTTCCAGCGATGTGGGCTGTGCGCTGATCCGCCGCCTGGCGGGCCAGGACGGCGAGTCGATGTTTATCGCCCAGGGCGCCGGGGACCTGAACCGGTTGGCCGAGTTGTGCCGGGAGTTCCCCGGCCGGATCCGCACCTACGATGTGGACCTGACCGATCCGCACGCGCTGGGCGCCTTTATCGCCGACGTACAGGCTTATTGTTCCGCCCCCACCCATCTGGTGCACCTGCCCGCTTTGCGGGTGATCAACACCAAATTCAAGAAGTTTGACGAGGATCGCTTTGAACTGGATCTGTCGGTCCAGGTACGCAGTGCGGTAAAGCTGTGCAAGACCTTTCTGCCGGCCATGGCCAAGGCCAAACGGGGCCGGGTGCTGTTCATGCTGACCAGCTATCTGATCGGTGTGCCGCCCAAAAACACCGCCGCCTACATCATGGCCAAAAGCGCCCTGGGCGGGCTGGCCAAAAGCCTGGCCGCCGACTACGCGCCCTTTGGCGTGACGGTCAACTGCGTGGCCCCCAGCATGATGGAGACGCGGTTCTTGGCGGACACCAGCGATCTGATCGTACAGGCCAGCGCCGAGGCCAACCCGATGGGCCGAAACGCCCGTGTGGAGGATGTGGTGCCGGCAATGGCGTTTCTTCTGGGCGACGAGGCCGGCTTTATCACCGGTGTCACCCTGCCCATCACCGGAGGAAGCGCGTTTTGAGCGGGGTGGTGTTCCGGCTGGCGCGTCCGGAAGAACAGCAGCGCGTACTGGATTTTGTCAACGCCAACTTTGACTGGCGCCTTCCGCTGGTGAACCGGCCGGAATGGTTCCGCTTTTATTACGAAAGCGGCGACGGGCTGCAGTTCGCGGTGGCTCAGGAGGGCGACGAATGGCTGGCAGTGGCCGGCTACATACGGGCCAACCGCTCCCCTTCCCCGGATATCTGGGTGTCGGTGTGGGTGGCCCGCAAGGGCCACAACGGCGTGGGGCTGGAGCTTATGGACGCTCTGCCGCAGCTGACCGGCGCCCGGGTGGTGGCCTGCAATAACATCCGGCCCAAGACCATGGCCTTTTATCGGTTTCTTGGCTGGGAAGCCGGAAGGGTCGGGCACTTTTTCCGGTTGGCGGACCGGAAGGAATACCGTCTGGCCTCGCCCGGGCCGGACGCCGCGCGGCTGCCCGCGGAAGGCGATCTGACTCTGGACCCGGTGCACAGCGTGACGCGGCTGCAGGGAATGGGCATGCCGCCCAGTTCTCACACGCCCCGCAAAGATATCTGGTACATGACCCGGCGGTATTTCAATTTCGACCACTACCGCTACGAAGTATGGTGCGCCACCGAACGAGGCAAGCTGCTGGCCTATCTGGTGACCCGCTTGGCGGATGTGCGTCTGCAGGACGGCTCGTCGGTACGGGTCCTGCGCGTTGTGGACTTTGTCGGAGAAGACGCAGTGCTTGCCCGGCTGGGCACCGCGCTGGACCGGCTTCTGACGGAGAGCGGCGCGGAATATCTGGACTGCTACTGCGCCGGCATCCCGGCCGGAACGATGGCCCGAGCCGGCCTGAGCGAGCGGCGGGAAGGCGACGGGACCACCATCCCCAACTACCTGGACCCGCCGGTGCGGGAGAACACAGAATATTATTACTTTACCAGTCAGCCGAAAGATTTTGTGCTGTTCCGGGCGGACGGTGACCAGGACCGGCCGAATCTGCCCGCCGAATCAATATAGGGAGGCCTGCACCATGAGTCGCTCTCGAGGGGATCTGATCATTCGGATTCTGGGGATCGTGTTTTTTACGATCGGCGTGCTGGAATTTCTGGCACTGCTGATCGCCTGCGCAGTCAGCCTCGTCCGTGCAGCTGACTTTCCGCCCTGGCCGGTATTTCTGTTCGTCCTGCTTCACGGCGGCATTTTAGGCGGCGCGGGGCTGAGCATTCTGCTTGCCCGCGCCCATGCCGCCCGGCGCAAAGCCCGCCTGTTGGCGGAAGGCACCCCGGTACTGGCTCGTGTTGTGGATGTGGAGCAGGACTGGTCGGTGCGGGTGAACGGCCGGTGTGCCTGGCGAGTTGTCTGCGAATGGGAGGAGGGCGGCACAGTGTACCGTTTCCGCAGCGAACGGCTTTGGGAGTACCCGGCCCTGAACAACGAATATGTGGCGGTCTACCGCGACCCCGCCGATCCAAAGTGCTACTATGTGGACGTGGAAGGAAGCTGCCGCCCGGTAGTGGAGCTGTGACCACAGAAAAAAGGCGCTGCACCTATGCAGCGCCTTTTTTGTTTCAGCCGTTGACCCGCTGGCCCGTCATAGTCTGTTCCACGATACTGTCCATGATTTCCCGGGACATACTGCCGTTCAGGTAGCCGAACACGTTGCCCTCTTTGTCGATCATAAAGGTCGTGGGGAAGGAATACACCCCGTATCCCAGGAACAGCTCCCCGGTCGTGTCCATGAGCACCGGGTAGGTATAGCCCTGCTCATCGAGCCAGGCGCCGATCTCCTCGGCCGACTTGTCGTCCACCGGATACAGGCTGCCGTCCGCCACCGGGCTGGCGATCCCCAGAACCACCAGATCGCCCTCGTTTTCCCCCCATTCCTCATACAAGGCCTGCAGGTCCGGCATCTCCATCTGGCAGGGGCCGCACCAGGTGGCCCAGAAGTTCAGCAGGATGGTCTTGCCCTCGTAGTCCGCCAGCGTATGGGTATTGCCGAACTGATCGGTCAGGGTAAAATCCAGAGCCGGGATGTCGTCCTGCTCCTCAGCGCCGGAATTTTCCGAGGAGGCGGTCTCCTCATCCACCGTATCAGGGACCATCTCCGGCGCGCTGTCCGCCTGCTGTGAGGCAGATGAGGCGGGGCTTGCGGAACCGCTTCCCAGCCCGGCCAGATAGCCGGTCAGGCTGCTCATCCGGCCAGAGATCATCAGCACGCCCAGTAAGATCAGCAGCGCGCCGCCGGCCTTGGCGGTATAGGCCAGCCAGTTCATGTGTTTGCGGAAGAAGCGAAGCATCTGCCCGGTAAACAGCCCCACCAGCAGGAACGGCAGTACAAAGCCCAGCGTATACACCCCGATCAGCACAAAGCCCAGCGCCCGGCTGTCAGACGAGCCGGCCAGCAGCAGCACGCTGGTGAGGGTGGGGCCCACGCAAGGGGTCCAGGCAAAGCTGAAGGTAAAACCCATGACCAGCGCCGGAACGGGCCCCATGGCCCAGCGGTCCAGCTGGAAGGGCAGGCGCAGTTCCTTGCTGGAGACCCCGCCCAAAAACAGCTGCCAGACACCCATCAGCAGCACCACCACGCCGCCTGCCACCGTAAAGGCGGTTCGGTACTTGCCAAAAAACTGGCCCAGCGCGGTGAATCCCATGCCCAGCAGGAAAAAGGCAAAACTGATCCCCAGCACAAAGAAGAAGGTATTGAGCAGTGTGCGCCGCCGCGCCGCCGGGTCCAGCGCGGCTTCCGGCGCACCGCCGGCCAGATAACTCAGGTAAAGCGGCACCAGAGGCAGCACACAGGGCGAAAAGAAACTCAACAATCCTTGGAAAAATACCGTCAGCGCGGAAACGCTCGTTTGCAGATCAAATCCCATAAAGACTCCTTTCGGCGGGCCGCAGCCCGGAGAAGTGTTCCACCCTGCCGATCGGGTGGATATTGTGTATCAGTATAGCATACTTCCCGACGTCTGTGTGTGACCGGGTCACACCCTGTTTGCATTCCCGGGCCGGCACGTGTACAATGGAACCAGGAAAAGGCCGGCACGCCCCGCCGGAGAAAGGACTTGTCATGGACGTTTCACAGTTTGCGTCGATCCAAAAAGACAGCCTGAGCCTGGCCATCGGGCAATTTCGCGTCTGCCCGCTGGCCTTCGGCCAGTGGAAACAGGGGCCCGGCATCCCAAACTTTCGCCGCAGCCTGACCAGCCACTACAAACTCACGATCGTGGTGCAGGGAACGGTGCGGTTCACCTGCCAGGCGCATACCCGTGTCATACACGGGGGCGACGCGGTTCTGATGGCGCCTTTCACCCCCTACGAGATACAGCTGGACCCGGAAGACGCGCCGGATCTGTTTTATCTGTATTTTGAAGTTGTTCCGGCAACCAGCCTGCCCGCCTTCCATCAGTTGTTTCCTTGTGCCGACGCCGCACTGTACCCCGGGGTGGTGGACCCGGCGCTGCAGATGATGCTGGAGCGGGAGCTGGACCTGTACCAAAAGGGGGCGCCCGGCCAGTTTTTATCCCTGCAGCTTTTGTTGACAAGGCTGTTGCTGACCCTTGGCCGGTACAGCGACGATCCGCCCGCGCATCAGCGGACCACCCGCCCCACCCACTGCGAACGGGTCGTGCGGGAATGTGTGGAATATCTGGACGAACATCTCCGGGAAAACGTGCAGGTACAGGATCTTTGCCTTGCCGCCCACGTGTCGCAAAGTTATCTCTATAAATGCTTTGAGCGGATGACCGGTCTGTCCACCCGGGAATTTATCCGGCAATACCGCATGCCGCAGATCAAAATGCAGCTGCGGCAGAACACGCTGAGTATCCAACAGATCGCCGAACAGAACGGTTTTTCTTCGGTCAGCGCCTTCAGCCGCATGTTCCGCAACCGGTATGGCATCTCCCCCGCCGCATATCGGAAGCACAGCCGTTGAGCGGCGCAACAGGAAAACAGGCGCAGCCCTTCAAACAAGGGCTGCGCCTGTTTTCTGTGGACCGAATAGTACGGGGATCGTGAAATCATACAAGCGGCCGACTGCCGCAAGGGGGGTCAGGCTATGAGGGAATCTTCCCCGCACAGCTGCACACGCCGCTGCAGGGGGAGGTCTTCAAACTCATCGCTTGCGTCGTCGTACTCTTCGCCGACATAACGGCACTCGTCCAGCGCCATGGCCTCCCGAATCGAAGCCCAAAACTGTTTCAACATACTGCCTTCCCCTTTCTGTGATGTTTTATATATAGAGAGCCAAACGCCCCGCTTCGGGTCGGCTTGCATGGCCCGAAGCGTGTTTTGTTTGCTTTCTGTCTTTAATACGAAGCGTTTCGGCGTTTTATTTCAATTCGATTACAATTTTTCAAAAAAGTTTTCTGAGCCAAAACGGCACCCCACCCGTCAGGCAGTACTGCGGTACCGCCTGACGGGTGGGGTGCTTCCCTTTCCCGCTTATTTTTCTGTTATGTCTCGGCAGAAACGCCATATCCGGCGTCCTCCCGGCAGCGCGAAACGCTACCGCCGCCTCTGTCCGCCCGGGCCTCATAGAGCCCGCCGTGCCAGTAAAAGCAAAAGCGCATGGATCGCCATCCGGCAGGCAGCCGGGGGGAAAGGGCCGGCCCATCGGTGGTGAAACGCAGACCGGCAAACCCGAATACCGCCGCCTGCCAGGTCTCCCCCATGCCGGCCAGGTGCAGCCCTTCCTTGCCTGTGTTGCCCATGATCTCCCGCAGATCGAGGTAGAGCGCTTTTTCAAAATAGCGCCGGGCGGCCGCGTCAAACCCGTTTTGGGCGGCAAAAAGGGCATGGCTGGCAAAACTCAGGGTAGAGTCGTGCAGGCATCGGGGCTCAAAATCCTCCCAGGCGTCCTTCTTTTCCGCTTCAGTGAAGCGGTCCGGCAGGCGGGTCATCAGCAGCAGCGTATCCGCCTGTTTGATGACCTGGCACCGCTGCAGCCGGTCAAAGCAGATCCGGTGGTAGCTGGCCTCGTCCCCTTGTTTCAGATCCGACAGGTCCACCGGTTCCAGCAGGTGGAAGGTATCGTCCGGCCGCAGACGGCCGGTGGCCGGATCCCGGGGGACCGGGATCGCGTCCCGCAGCCGCCGCCAGCCGTCGGTCTCCTCCTTGGTAAGCCCCAGCGCCGCGTAGCGGGCCGGGTCCTCCCGGCGCAGTTCTTCCGCCGCGGTCAGCGCCAGGTTCAGGTTATGCCGCGCCATCTCGCCGGTGAACAGGTTGTTGCTGGTGATGCCGCAGTATTCGTCCGGCCCTTTGCAGAACAGCAGATTCTCCTGCCCGCTACCCGGCGCGGTGGTATAGCGGCTGCGCCAGAAGCGGGCGGTCTCCACATATACCTCCCGGGCCTGGCGGGCCAGGGCCTTGTCACCGGTGGCCTGCAGGTATTGGTCCAGCGCATAGACCACATCGGCAGTGATGTGCAGTTCACTGGCGCCGATGTCCCAGCTTTCACACTGTTCCGATCCGTCGTAGGAGGCCATCCAGGGATAGCGGGCCCCCGCCCCGTTCATCTTCTTCGCATAGGCGCGGGCCTGGGGCAGGCAGTTTACCCGATACCCTTCCAGGCTGCGGGCAGACGGTGGGTCTGTATAGAGAAAAAAGGGCATCATAAACAGATCGGTATCCCAGAAATAGCAGCCCTTATACCGGGCGTGGGTAAGCCCACGCGCCCCGATGCTCACCGTGTCGTCCCGGCCGCTGCAACTGGCTGTGAGCTGAAACGCCAGATAACGCAGGGCGGTTTGGGCGGTTTCGTCCCCTTCCACCCGGATGTCCATCGTCCGCCACCGGCGGGCCCAATGCCGGCACGCATCCGCCAACAGGCCCTCCCATCCGGAATCGGGCGGCGGGGCAATGCGCCCGTCCCTGTCCCGGCTGGTAAATACGGAGGCGGCCTTTTCTGCCACCAGCGGCGCGCCGGGTGCGGCCTCTCCCTCAAAAACAAGGCCCAATGCCTGTCCCGGTCGATGGAATCTTCCGCTGACAACGCCTCCTCTTACCCGAAAGGTCAGCTGCTGGCACAGTTCCAGCCCGGTGGTGCGGCTGCGCCAGAAACCGGCGGCCGTATTTTCGCCAAACCGGGGCGGCAGTTCCTGCATCAGCTGCACCGTCTCGGTGTTCTCCTTCACCTGGTCGTCCGGCACCGGGCAGTTGCAGCTGGCGGTATAGACCCCGCTCTCCAGCCGCACCCGCACCGGCTCATCACTCTCCACCGTAAGCCGCTGGCCCAGCAGCGCCGGGCGTTCAGGGTCAAACAGACGTTCCTCCGTCACCCGCAGGGCCGCCAGCCGGTATTCCAGCCGCAGCAGACCTTTGTCCAGCTCCAGTGTGCGCCGCACACGGCCGCTGAGCGCGGGCTCTTTCCCCTCCACCGTCAGGCGATGCCACACCGGCGTGGGCAGGTGGAGGATGTCGGTAATGCCGGGCTTGATCTCGTCGAACATCCCGGCCGCAAACAGCCCCTGCCGCGCCGGGCGGGAGCATGGGTCGCCGGCGGCATAGCCCCGGACCCCCATCCGGCCGTTGCCGCAAAAAAACACGCTCTCCAAAAAGTCATCCTGAAAAGGGCCATCCGCCCAAATGCGCCAGCCCTCCAGCCGGATATCCTCACGCATTCTCTTTCTCTCCCTTCAACGCCTGGCGCAGCGCGTAGCAAACAAAGCCCGCGCAGGTGGCGAAGGCCTCGCCGGTGGTGCATACCCCGGTATATTCGTCGATGCTCTCGCAGGCGATACCGTTGTCCATGGGGGCGGCGTGCAGGATAGCCAGGCTGGGTCCCACCCGGCCGCAGAGCAGACTGTTTGCCACGCTGAGCAGCCAGGGATGGGGCGCGTGGGGGCAACCGATCTCGGCAAAAGGCAGCCCCGCGAAGCTGTACCGGTAGGCCGGCGAGCGGATCATCGCCACCGTGTTGCGCCAGACCGGATCCTCCGGCTCGCAAAATCCCAGTTTCGCCAACAGCTGCAAGCTGCCCGGCGGCTCGTCGTAGACGTCGCTTCCACCGGCCAGGTCCACACTCCAGGCAAAGTAGGGCGCGCCGTCCTCTCCCATTTTCACGCAGTGTTCCCGCACCGCCCGCCGCACCGCTTCGGCCTCTTCGGCCAGGGCGGCCCGCTCCGGATACAGCCGGGCCAGCGCGCTCAGTGCCCGCCAGACCAGGGCGTTGTTGTAGGTCAAATAAGGATAGACCCGCTCATCGTCGGTGGGCTGGAGAAAGGTCTCGTACAAAGCTGTCTCCGGGTGCCGGCGGGCGGCCAGCTTTTCCAGGATCTCCCCCACGCCCTGGCGCACATTCTCCTGTTGCAGCACCGCCCGGTCGCCGGTGGCGTCCACATACCGCTCCAGCGCCAGCACCGGGGCCATCAGTTCGTCCAACTCAAAACCCGGTTCCAGCACAGTTCCGTCGATGAATCGGGAGTGTACCCCCAGATTGCGCCGCTGGCGGCCAAACACATATCCCAGCATCCGCTTTGCCAGCGCCGGGTCGGCCCCAAGGATGGCCGGAAAACTCCAGAGCAGACTGTCCCGGTCCCAGTAAGCGGCGCTCACATAGTAACGAGGGCTGCGGCTGGTGACCAGTACCAGTTCCTCGGTATCCAGGGTGACGCCGGTGGAAAAGTGGATGCAGAAAAACAGGTTCGTATTGTACAGGGCGGTGAGGGCCGGGTCCCCCAGGTCGGTGCTGCGGGCATCCAGCCAGGCCAGGGTTTGGCGAAGTTCGTTGTCCCAGCCCTGGCGCAGCATCTCTTTCGCGCTGGTGGCGGCAGCCACTTCTTCATAACCGAATCCCCACCAAAATACCGCTGCCCGGCTCTCCCCCGGCGCCAGAGTCGCTTCACTGGTCAGCCTCCAGCGGATCGACGCCCCGTCTCGGGAAAACTCCGCGGCGCAATCGGTATCGCAGAGCGGGGCAAAAGCGAACAGCGGTACCCCGCAGCGCAGATCAAAGACCGGGCCGCCGTTCCAGCCGCTGGAATAGACGTGGCGGGTGCCCTCGATCTCCTTTTCCTCATTAACACAGTGCCAGGCCGAGGCCCAACATCCCGCCAGCCCGAACCGTACCGTATGGGCCTGCGGACCCGGGTTGTACAGCGCCAGCCGATAGCCGAACCCCCGTTCCCCTGTGGGCGCCAGCAGGACCCCCTCCACCGTCAGCGGCCCGGCGGCGCCGCAAAACCGCGGCACCCACCATCCCAGGCGCTCCCATTGGAGGCTCTTCAGCGGGGCAGGGCGGCCGTCCGTCTCCACAAACGGAGCCAGCAGGGGATCTTCCCCGCCCCGCAGGTCGATCAGCCCCTTGCAGGCCATATAAAGAAACGTGATATCCTCCACCGCGCCGTTTTCCTGGTTCAGCCGGGGGAGAGAGATCGTTTCATTGCCGGTTGGCAGGTAGGATTCCACCGCAAGCACCTCCGCATATACTTAATCGGTTAAATTTGTTTTATGAGAAAAGTGTAGCATATTCCGATGTTTTGTCAAGTTATTTTAGAAAAAATATGAAATTCCTATTGACTTTACCCGCACAGTTCGGTATGATTAAGGCGAAAACCAAGTTAAACGCTTAATCAAGCAAACGCGAGGGGGCAGGAAGATGCGGGCAACCTTGAAGGATGTGGCACAACTGGCGGGGGTCTCTGCGGCCACGGTGTCCTATGTGCTGAACGGCAAGCGTTCCATCTCGGAGGAGACCCGCCGCCGCGTACTGGATGCGGTACGCAAACTGGACTATGTGCCCGACCTGAACGCCCGGGGCCTGAGCATGCGGGACTCCAAGCTGATCGGGGTGGTGGTGCCCCAGACCGAACCGGGCGACCGGCTGATGTTCCAGAACAGCTTTTACAGCGAGGTGCTGGGCAGCATCGAATACTGTGCCCGCCAGCAGGGATACCACATCCTGATCTCGGCCACCGATGCCAACGAAAGCTATCTGACCCTGGCCAAGCAGCGGAATCTGGACGGCATCATCGTGATCGGGATGTACCCCAGCGAGTTCTACCAGCAGATGAAGAAGTCCCAGATCCCCATTGTGCTGATCGACAGCTACTGCAACGACTACTACTATCACAACATCCGGATCGACGACGCCTACGGCAGCTATCTGGCCACCCAGTATCTGCTGCAGTGCGGCCATCGGGAACTTGCCTTCTTTGTGGGGCGCATCCAGGAGAACGGCGTGATGAAAAAACGCCTGACCGGTTACCAGCAGGCGCTGGCGGAATTCGGCGTGCCTTATCGGAAGGAATCTGTGTTTGAAGGGCAGATCGACTACGCCAGCGGCGTGGAACTGGCCAGGCAGCTGCTGGCCTGCGGGCTGCCGGCCACCGCTGTGGTGGCTGCGGCAGACATTCTGGCTATTGGGGCCATGAAGGGATTTTACGAGGCCGGGCGCCGGGTGCCGGACGATATCTCCATCGTGGGATTTGACGATCTGGAGATCTCCCAGTATCTGACCCCGGGGCTGACCACCGTGCGCCAGCAGATCTCGCTCAAGGGGCAGAAGGCGGTGGAATTGCTGCTCAAGCACATCGCGCAGCCCGACCTGACCAAGCAGGAGGAGATTCTCCCGCTGCAGCTGGTCGAGCGCGGCTCGGTGCGCCGGCTGGGCTGACCGGCCGCAGACAGGGTTTGCCGCCGGGGCCGTCCCGGCGAAAAAATAAAATGGTCTGCACGGGTCCCGTCAAAAACACGTGCAAACCATTGCAGACAAGAAACCGTGCAAGGCTCTTTCCGCATATTCATTGTACGCGAAAAGGGCCGAAAAAGCAACCAAGGCAAGGAGGAGAAACGATGAAAAAACAGAAAAAGCTTTTCGCGCTGACAGCCGGTCTGCTTACGATCGCGCTGGCTTTCTCGGCCTGCGGCTCGCCCCAGAGCGCGTCCGGCGGCTCATCGGCCGCCCCGGTCTCCGGCGGCAGCGAAGCCGCCGCGGAACCGGTCACCATTACCTACTGCAACTTCAACTCGTCCGGCGGCAATGAGGAGACCCTCCAAAAGATGTACGAGGCGTTCCACGAGGAATATCCCAACATCACGGTGGAGATCGAGACCATCGGCTTTGACGACTACTTCACCCAGATGCAGACCCGGGTGGCCGGCGGCACCGCTCCCGACTGCTACGAGCTGAACATTGAGAACTTTGCCGCCTACGCCAACAAAGGGGTGCTGGCCGAGATCACCGGTGTGGATCTGAGCCGCATTGACGAGACTGCGCTGAACGCCTTCAACGTGGACGGCAAGCAGTACGGTCTGCCGGGCAACTTTTCCAATGTGGTGCTGATCTACAACAAGGATCTGTTTGATCAGGCCAACATCGACTACCCCACCGCCGACTGGACCCAGGACGATGTACAGGCCGCGGCCGAGGCCATCCGGGCGCTGGGCGACGATATCTTCGGCATCTACCAGCCGGTCACCTACAACGAATTCTACAAGGTGGCGGCCCAGTACGGCGGCAGCCTGCTCAATGAGGACGGCACCGCCTTCACCATCAACTCCGATGCCAACGTCAAGGCGGCCCAGATGATGGTGGACCGGGTACTGGTGAGCAACGTACAGCCCACCGAGGTACAGATGGGCGGCATGGGCGACTGGGACCTGTTCATGAGCGGACGGCTGGGCATGATCCCCACCGGCATCTGGGCGTTCGGCAGCTTTGCTGAGGGCTGTGACTTCGCCTGGGACATCACTGTGGAGCCGGGCGCCGATCAGAAAGCCACCGCCTTCTTCTCCAACGCCTGCGTGATCAACGCCGACAGCCCCAACAAAGAGGCCGCCGCCACCTGGATCACCTGGCTGTGCTCCAGCGACGCGGCCGCCCAGCTGCGCATCGACGCGGGCTGGGACCTGCCCGCCATCAACGATGAGGCCGCCCTGGCCCCCTATCTGGAGCAGACCCCGCCGGACAACCGGCAGGCGGTGTTTGATTCCCTGAAGTATCTGGTGCTGCCTCCCACCATCGAGGACTACGCCCTCATGAGCGATATCATCGGCCAGAAGCTGGCCGCGGCCGCCGCCGGGTCCATGACCGTGCAACAAGCACTGGACGAGGCCCAGAGCGAATGTGAAGCGCAGATCACCCTGCAATAAGACCAATCCGGGCGGGAGGGACGCTGGCGCCCTCCCGCCCCTACTGTATGGTCCCAAAGGAGGTCCTGGAAATGTCTGACCCGCGCAAACCGCGTCCCGGGCGGCTGGTGCAGGGCGGGCTGCGCACGGCGCTGCCCTTTCTGCTGCCCAGCCTGGCCGGCATGCTGGTGTTTTCCCTGCTGCCGCTGCTCATTTCCGCCTGTATCAGCCTGACCGACTGGAACGGCCTGGACCAGCTGCTGGCTCCCGGAATGTTCGCGGAGCATTTTGTCGGGCTGGGCAACTTTCAGGCCATCCTGTCCGGCAAGGAGTTCTGGCAGGTGCTGGGCAACACCTGCCGGTATATCATATTGTATATTCCCTGCATGCTGGCCGCCTCGCTGGCGGTGGCCTGCCTGCTCAGCCAGACCCGCCGCGGCGTGACCGCCTTCCGGGTGATCTACTACATCCCGGTGCTCACCTCCTGGGTGGCGGCGTCGCTGATCTGGAAATCGGTACTCTCTCCCCAGTATGGGGCGTTGAACAACCTGCTGGCGCTGGTGGGCATCCAGGGCCCCGGCTGGCTGCTGGACGAGGCCTGGGCCATGCCCGCCATTGTACTGGTGTCGGTATGGAAGGACATGGGATTTTTCGGACTGATCCTGCTCTCCGGCATGATCGGCATCGACAAGGGGTATTACGAGGCCGCCGCCCTGGACGGGGCGGGCCCTTGGGCCCGGTTCTGGCGCATCACCCTGCCGCTCATGACCCCGGCCATCTTTTACGTGCTGATCGTGAGCCTGATCAACGCCTTCCAGCTGTTCCCCCAGATCATGATCATGACCGACGGCGGCCCCAACGGTGCTACCCAGGTGATGGTGGAACGCATCTACAAATATGGGTTCCGGTACTACCGGATGGGATACGCGGCGGCCTTTTCCTGGATTTTGTTCGTCATCATTATGGTCTGCACCTGGATCCAGATGAAAGGCCAGGAAAGGTGGGTGAACTATGACTCGTAAACGTGTGGCCGCTGCCGCCTACTATGCGGTCGCGGTGCTGGTGGCGGTGATCGCCCTGGTTCCCTTTGTCTGGATGATCTCCACCTCCTTCAAAAGCCGCGGGGCGCTCATGTCTATTCCCATCGAGTGGATCCCCGCCAAGCCCACCCTGGACGCCTATGTGACGGTATTCCAGCGATTCCCCTTCCTGCGCACCATCGGCAACAGCCTTCTGATCGCGGTATGCTATGCCCTGCTGACCCTGGCCAGCGCCTCGATGGCGGCCTTTGCCTTTACCAAGATCCGGTTCCGGGGTTCCGGCCTGCTGCTGGGGGTGTATCTGGCCACCATGATGATCCCCACCCAGGTGACCATGATCCCGCTGTTCGTGGTAATGAACCAGATCGGGCTCATCAATCACTACGGCAGCGTGATCCTGCCGGCCATCTTCCGGCCCTTCGCCGTTTTTATGCTTGTGCAGCAGATGCGTACCATCCCGGGCGATTATATGGACGCCGCCCGCATCGACGGGGCCTCCACCTTCCGGATCTACCGGCAGGTCATGCTGCCCTTGTGCGCGCCGGCGCTGGCCACCCTGGCGATCACCAATTTCATGGATTCCTGGAACGACTATCTCTGGCCGCTGCTGATGCTCACCGACAAGGCAAAAATGACCCTGCCCATTGCCCTGTCCACCCTGAACGGCCAGTACGACACCGAATACAATGTGCTGATGGGGGGCAGCCTGATCTCCATGATCCCCATCATCCTGATCTACATTGCCGCCCAGAAATATTTTAAGAACGGCCTGATGGCCGGAGGAGTCAAGGGATAACCGGATGAAACGACTTGCTTGTACCGGCACCGGCCGTCTGGTCTGGCCGCTGCCGGAAACCGAAGCCCGGCTGAACTGGCAGCCCCTCGCGAACGGCACCGAACTGACCGTTCGCCTGCCCTATCGGGGCGTCTGGGGGCTGGGCGAAAAATACGACCCGCTGAACCATAAAGGCCGCGCGGTGCGCAACCAGGTAGAGGAAAAGTTCTGCTTTCAGGGCGAGCACACCTACTGCCCCGCCCCCTTCTTCTGGACCGACAGCGGATTCGGCCTGTACGCGGCCACCGACCGGGTGACTGAATTTGCCTTTGAGGAAGATCGCATCCGGGTGCTGCTGCCCTCAAACGGTACGGTGGTGCTGTTTTCCGGCACGCCGGAAACCATGATCCGGGAATACATGGCCTGGTTCGGCCCGGCCAAGCTGCCGCCGAAATGGGCCTTCGGCCCCTGGGTCTCGGCCAACCACTGGAACAGCCAGGCGGCGGTAGAACAGGCGCTGGAGGCGTTGCACCGCCATAACTGCCCCGCCACGGTACTGGTGGTGGAGGCCTGGAGCGATGAGGCCACCTTCTCAATATTCAACGGCGCCCGGTATGCTCCTCTGCCTCCGCAAGGGCCCACCGGGGAGGAATTCGACTTTTCCCAAAGCCCCTGGCCCGATCCGAAGGGCATGATTCGGCGGCTGCAGGAGGCCGGCGTACATTTTGTGCTCTGGCAGGTTCCGGTATACAAAAAGCAGTCTCCGGCGGAACCGCCCTGCCCCCAGAACGACCGGGACCGGGAAGAGGCGATGCGGCTGGGCCTGTGCGTGCGCAACGCCGACGGTACCCCCTACATCATCCCGGAAGGGCACTGGTTCGCCGGGTCGATGGTGCCGGATTTCACCAATCCTGAGACGGTGAAGCGCTGGTTTGACCGGCGGCGGTATCTTCTGGACTGGGGTGTGGACGGGTTCAAGACCGACGGGGGCGAGTTTATCTGCGACGACGATGCGTGTTTTGCCGACGGCTCCACCGGGCTGGAGGGCCGCAACCGCTACGCCCGGCAGTACACGGAAGCCTATTCCGATTTCATCGGGCCGGACCGGGTACTTTTCAGCCGGGCGGGCTGGGCCGGGCAGCACACCGTTCCCTGCCACTGGGCCGGGGATCAACAGTCCCAAAACAGTGAGCTGGTCAGCGCCCTGCGGGCGGGACTGTCGGCGGCGTTGACCGGCATCCCCTTCTGGGGCTTTGACATTGCCGGTTTTGCCGGGCCGTTGCCTACGCCTGGCCTGTACCGCCGGGCCACCATGCTGGCCTGTTTTTGCCCCATCATGCAATGGCACTCCGAGCCGGACGGGGGCCAGTTCCGGGAACTGATGCCCGGTGGCGAGGGCAACAACGAACGCAGCCCCTGGAACATGGAGCGAGCCTGGGCCGTGCCGGGCTTTGCCGGGGAGATGGCCTTCTGGCACCGGCTGCGGATGAATCTGCTGCCTTATCTCTACAGCGAGGCCATCCGGGCCGTGGCACAGAGCCGCCCCTTGATGCGGCCGCTGGTCTACCACTGGCCCGGCCGCGAGGAGGCCCGCACCTGCTGGGACGAGTTTTTGCTGGGAGAAAGCCTGCTGGTGGCGCCCCTGCTGGAGGAAAACCAGACCGGCCGCACCCTCTGGCTGCCGGAGGGCGGCTGGTACGCCCTCTTTACCGGGCAGATGTTTAGGGGCGGGCAGACAGTGACCGCGGGGCCGGAACTGACCTTCCCGGTGTTTGTGCGGGAGGGCAGCGCCCTGGTTCTGGACCTGCCCGCCGGCGCACCCCTGGGCACCCTGGCTGGCGGGACGGGAATGCAGCTGATTCTGGCGGGCGACACGGGCGAATACGCCTGGCACACTGCTCCGGGCGATCCGCCGCTTTGCCTCCGGTGGGACGGTGATCGGGTGCGGCTGCCCGCAGGCCTGGAAAACGCCGAGGTGGTACGATGGAGATAAACGGTGTTATCTTTGATCTGGACGGAGTACCAGCCAGCACGTCAGTGCTGTTGTTGGTAGAGGCCGCAATCATCCAGTACAGCGGAAAAACCGAAAGGAAGGACACGATCGAGAGCACAAGATATAGGGCAACACGCTGGAGCTTTTTCATCGCTTGTCACCCACTTTCATCTGAATGAAGGAGAGCAGTGCCACAAGGATAAAAATCACATAGGACATAGCTGCTGCATATCCGAACTGCGGATTGTACTCAAAGGTTGCTTTGTAAATATAGTGGGACATGGTAAGCGTTGAATTGGCGGGACCGCCTGCGGTCAGATTCACCGACTCGTCGAAAAGCTGCAAGGTACCATTGATGGACATAATGGTCGTCAGCAGCAGTGTGGGGCGCAGCAACGGCAACGTGATGGCAAAAAAGCGTTTGATCGGTCCGGCACCGTCTATTCTGGCGGCCTCATAGAGCGATTCATCGATATTTTGCAGACCTGCCAGGAAGAATACCATATTGTACCCGGTCCATCTCCAAATCAGTGCCAAGATCAGAATGATCTTGGCCGTTGCGGTGTTGCCAAGCCAGTTGATTCGCTCGCTGAGCAGGCCCAGATTGAGCAGGATCGTGTTGATATATCCGTCATAGGCAAAGAGCGTTTTGAAGATGATGGAATAAGACACCAGTGCCGTACAGCAGGGCAGAAAGATGGCGGTGCGCCAGAGTCCCTTCCATCTAAGATCCTTGATGTTGAGCAGGCTGGCCAGCAGAATGGCCAGAATCAGCATGACGGGCACCTGAATGATCAGATAGACAAAGTTATTGACCAGAGCGGTGCGGAAGGTGGAGTCCCCGGCCAGCCGGATATAATTGGAAATGCCGGACCAGGTCAGGTTGTTGCCGATGCCCGACTGGAAGGAAAGGACCAGCGCTTGCAGCATCGGGATAAAATTCATGGCAAAGATCAGGACCGTAGCAGGCATCAGAAAAGCCCAGCCGGTCAGGCTTTGCTTTTTTGTAGTGATACAGCATTTTGTGCCACGAACTGTACCTCCTTTCTTACAAAAAAGCATCCGGCGGCGGTTTTCGGCGTGCCGGATGCTGCGGTGCAGATTATTGACCGATGTTAAATTCCACCGTTGCCTGTGCCTCGGTAATGGCGCTGTCCAAGCCCGCCGAGCCTTCCAAGACTTTCGCCAGTGCAATGCCCATGGCTTCCTTTTCCTCCGCCCAGTACAGCCCCTTGTTAACGACCGGGATTTTTTCCCCGTAGGAAACAATCTGGGCATAAATAGGCTTGCCGCCAAAGAAGTCCGAAGTTTCGTTGTAGGCATCGCTGCCAGCTGCGGGCATCCAGGTGCTGATGGCGCCCAGCTCTTTCAGAATGCTGTCATAAAATTCCGTGCTGCCGGCCCAGGTAGTTTTCATGAAATCCACTGCCAGATCGAAATTCTTGCAGGAGGAAGAGATCGACCAAGTGGAACCGCCCTGCGCGGAATAGTTGGTGGCGCCGGGATAGTCGTTGAGCTTGGGCATATTGGTAACAGCCCAATTGCCACTCTGTTCCTGCTGGTCGGTGGACATGATGGTAGCGCAAATCCAGGAGCCATTGATGGTGCCCACCACGGTTCCGTTGTTAATGGATCCCTGGTAGCCGGACCAGTCGGTCTGTTCCTGCAGGATACCATTCTTCACCAGTTCCAGATACACATTAGCCGCTTCTTTCAGGCCTTCATTGTCGATCGGGGTGATGTTGCCGTTCTCGTCAAACACCGAGATCCCCGCGGACTGCAGGATCATATTCAAAAGATCCGGTTCACCCTGTACATTGGTCAGCATCGGCATGCCGGTTTTCGCCTTGACATCCTTGCCAATCTCGATAAAACGGTCCCAGGTGATATCCGTCATATCCTCCACCGTGTAGCCCGCCTGCGCCAGATAGTCGGTACGGTAGGCTGCCACAACAGTATTACTGTCATAGGGCACTCCGTAATTTTTGCCATTGCTGACCGAGTTGGCCACTTTGGAAGAAGCGAACTGGCTGAAGTCAATGCCGGAATCGGTCAGGTCCGCAAAAACTTCGGGATAGTTCTGAATGTACTTGGCAATGACCTGGTCATCCATCAGGAAAATATCCGGCAGGGCGTCTAGTTCACCACCGACGGCATAGGTCTGCACCAGCGTACGGATATCTTTGGCCAGCGTTTCCTGGATGTCGATGGTAACCTCGGGGTGTTCGCGGTTATAGATTTCCGCCGCCTTTTTCATCGCATCAATGTTGAAGGCATCCCAGCACCAGACGGTCAGCGTTTCGCCAGCTGCGGCTGTATTCCCGGAAGCGGCGGGTGCTGCAGACTCCGAGGCTCCGGAGCCACAGGCAGCCAGGCTTACCGCCATAACGGCCGACAGAAAGATTGCTGCAATTTTCTTTTTCATCAATCTTCCCTCAGTCGATGATTTGTTTTCCACGGAAGAAGAACGGGCCGAGGCAAGGCTTGAAAAAGTCATCAACCTTTCATTTTCGGAGATCAGCGACTTCCCGAATCATCCCTTTAAGGTTCGCATGGACGCAGCCATGCGGGAAATGACGGAAAGCGTGAAGCAGTACGGCGTTTTGGTCCCTGCCCTGGTGCGCCCCAAGCCAGAGGGCGGCTATGAAATGGTAGCCGGACACCGCAGAAAAAAGGCGGCGGATTTGGCGGGGCTTGCGGAAATCCCCTGTATTGTGCGACAGCTCACCGATGATGAAGCCACGATTATCATGGTGGACTCCAACTTGCAGCGTGAGCAGATTTTGCCATCGGAGAAGGCATTTGCCTACAAAATGAAGCTGGACGCATTAAAACGACAGGGCCAGCGGACAGATTTAACTTCTGACCCACTGGGTCAGAAGTTAAAAGGGGTGTATTCTGTTGAAATGGTGGCACATGAAACACCTGACAGCAAAACGCAGGTTCAGCGGTATATCCGCCTTACCCATCTTATCCCGGAAATTCTGGAGCTGGTAGATAATTCAGTCCTTAAAGACCCGGATATGCTCCAGATTGCCCTGCGCCCTGCGGTGGAGTTGTCCTACCTGCGAAAAGAAGAACAGGCCGACTTATTCGCTATCATGGACGAGATGGACTGCACCCCGTCCCACGCCCAGGCTATCAAAATGCGCCAGATGTCCGAAGCCAAGACCGGCGATGAACGGCTGGCCAAAGACGCTCTTGTTTTCATTATGAAAGAGGAAAAGCCCAATCAAAAAGAACAGTTCAAAATCCCAAAGGAAAAAATCAGCCGGTTTTTTGCGCCGGGGATGCCCACGCAGAAGATCGAGGATAGCCGGAACATTTACGGCGTTGTCTTTTTTACCTTCACGCAGGATGACCTGTATCAGTTCTATGATTATTTTGTCACGGACAACACCTCTTTGTTTCTGGTGGATGATACCGGAATTACCGTTTCCTCCAACCACCGGGACGCTGTAGGAACTCCTATGGAGTTGCCTAAATCCCGGGTGACTTCTGTTTCCGGTATTGATCTGCTGAACGGTTCCACCGTCCTGTCCCGTAAATTGCCTTTCCAGAACCTGGTAATCTATGGTGTGGTGGACGACCAGCTGGCCATCTATCAGCTGTATGATCTTCCTTGGCTGATCTGTATCTGCATCGGCATCAGCACCGCACTGATTCTGATGGTACTTTTTTATACTCGCAGAACTCTGGCACCACTGTCTCAGATGGTTCGGACGATGTCCCAGGTACGGGACGGCGTGCTTACCGAACATGTGCCGGTAACCGGCACCACGGAAATCCGCGAACTGGCGGCAACCTACAACCGGATGGTTGACGCTCTGCAGGACTACATCCGGCAACTGGTAAACACCCGGGAAAAGCAGCTGCGGTATGAAATCAAAGCCTTGCAGATGCAGATCAACCCCCACTATATTTACAATACTCTGGCCAGTATCAAGATGCTGGTATTTCAAAACGCCCGCCAGCAGGCGGTGGAAACCCTGGATGCCTTTATCGCCCTTCTGCGCAGTACCATTTCCAACACAGACGAACTTGTCACGATTCAACAAGAGATTGAAAATCTTAAAAACTATATGCTGATCATCCGCACCCGTTATGGAGATCGGATTCACGCAGAATACTATGTTTCCGGCAATTGCTATCATTGCCGGGGACCAAAAATGATCCTGCAGCCTTTTTTGGAAAACGCCGTGTTCCATGTTTTCCCTGACGGAAGAAAGGGAACCATCCAGGTAGTGATACGGCGCAGCAAGCAACAACTGATCATTCGCATACAGGATGACGGTGTTGGTATGCAGCAACAGAAAGCCGATCAATTGGTGGAACGATCCGTCAAAAAGGAATACTTTTCAGGCATCGGCATCCACAACGTAGACGATCGGCTGAAACTTCTGTTTGGTGAACAGTACGGTGTACGCATTGAAAGCCAACCGGAAGAAGGCACCACCATCATCATTACCCTTCCTCTGAACGACGGCTAATGGAGTTTATTATGGTTTACTTTTCCCGCAGGCTTATCCAAACGGTATGTATGGCGACAGCACTGGTGCTGCTCACAACAGGCTGCGCCTCTGCCGACCACAAATCGCAGAATGTTTCCTCCCAAACCATTGATATATGGGTTTGGGACGAGACCTTTAATGTAAAAGCCGCCAAGATGGCAGCCCAATGGTATCAGGCTGACCATCCCCAGAGCGACATTCGGGTAGAGACCCGCGAGCGGGAGCAAATTCTGGCTGATGTAAAAAACCTTCTCTCGGCCAAGCTTTATGACCGCCTGCCGGAGATCATTATGATCGAAGACTATGACGCTCAGGAAATGCTGGCCAAATGTCCCGGTGAGTTTGTAGACCTCACAAACTCTATTGATCCCTCCACCTTTTTCGAGTACAAAATCCGGCTCTGTTCCCATAACGGAAGATTGTACGGCATTCCATTCGACAGTGGTGTCACAGCGCTTTTCTACCGTCTGGATATCCTGCAGCAGGCCGGATACAGTGAGTGCGACATGCAAAACCTGACATGGGATCGCTTTATAGAAATCGGCCGCGATGTATTTGCCAAAACCGGAAAGCCCATGCTGACCGTAGATCCCACCGACTTGCCACTGCTGCGGATGATCATGCAAAGCTGCGGCACCTGGTTTTGCGACAACGACGGACAGGTCACCGTGGAAAGCAATCTTCCCCTGCTGCGGGCATTGCCCCTGTACCAGCAATTGTTGGAAAACAATGTAGCCAAAAGTGCCCTTGGCTGGAATGAATTTATTTCCGCCTTTCAACGCGGAGAAACCGCTGCAGTAATCAGCGGCGGATGGATCATATCCAGCATAAAAGCCGCCCCGGAGCAGGGCGGCACATGGCGGATGGCGCCAATTCCAACCTTCGCCGATCTGCCCGAGAGCACCGCCCGTTCCAATATCGGCGGCAGCTCCTGGTACATCTTGAAAAACGCCGGCAGCGCGCCGGAGGCCACAAAATTCATGGTGGCGAGTTTTTCCTCCGAAAACACCGCCCTCTGGAACTCTCTGATCGACGAGATCGGCGTTATACCATGTGTTCAGGACACCTCGCACCTCCCTTCCCTCTCTAAAGCGGACCCATTCTTTGGGGGACAAACCGTCACCCATAAGATCCTGGAAAACAAGGTTTACATCGGGCATACGCTCAACATGAAGAAAACAACGCTCTCCTACAAAAACAAAAAGCAGATCCAGAAACCGGAGAGCGAGCAGATCCTCGTGGAGAACACTCATGAGCCGCTCATCTCCATGGAGGTCTGGGAGATCGTGCAGGATGTACGGGCGCACAAGCGGCGACCGCCCAAGCACATGGAGGAACCGAATCTGTTCTCTGGATTGGTCTACTGTGCCGACTGCGGAAAATACATGGTGCTCTGCCGGACCGAGAAGATGCGGGAAGATCAGTATTATTTTCGATGCTCTACTTACAGCAAGCGCGGGAAAACCGCCTGCTCACCCCATCAGATCCGGGAGGCGGATCTGAAAGCCATTGTGCTGGATGACCTGCGCAGGGTCACACACTTCGCACGGATGAAAGAGCGGCAGTTCGCCCAGTATATCAACCAACGGAACACCGCAGAACTGCGCCGGGAAATCAACCGTCTGCAGAAGGATCTGGATTCCATGCATCGGAGGTACGATGAGTTGTCCGCACTGTTCAAGCGACTCTATGAGGACAATGTCCTGGGGCGGGTGAGCGATGAACAGTTCCGCATGCTCTCCGCAGACTACAACGCCGAGCAAAAAAATCTGTCTGCCGACATTCCAGCCAAGGAGGAACAGTTGGAGAAACTGAAAGCCTCAGCCGCCAATGTGGACGCCTTCATTGAGAAGGCCAAGCGGTACACCACCATCGACGAACTGACCCCGGAACTGCTGCGGCTCTTCATCCAGCGGATTGAGGTGGGAGAACGGAGCCAAAAGTATTCCCGCTCTGCGGGACAGAGTGTCAAGATCGTGTACAGGGACATCGGCAGAGTGGACAGCCCTATGCAGGAGGGAGAGCACGCACCGCACATCACAAAGCAGATCACAGATATTGAAGAAATCAAGCGATTGCTGGCATAAAACACAACAGGCGGACAGCTTCCGCTGTCCGCCTGTGTGCCTGACAATTCAGTGGGTTCAAAAAGTGTACCTGTGGGAACTATCAGAAGGGATGCGCCTCCTTTTTTTGTCATTTTTTTGCTCTTCATCCTCAGAGAAAAGGGATAATAGCCAAAGAAATCACAAGCTTTTTGTGTGATTGTTAAAAATATATTTAAAATCTTCGGTAACGTTGATTCAGCTTTCGCCTTCCGATATAATCATTTTTGATGACCGGGATATTGAAACTAACGATTTCGTCAAAAAATTCCAAAATAGTTTTTTATATTCCGGCAAAAGGAAAGGAGAATCTCTATGAAGAAGCTCTCTCGCGCCGTCTCTCTGGTACTGGCCGGCTCCCTGCTCACAGCCGTCACCGCCTGTACCAATGAGACCCAGCCCAGCACCACACCCACCGGCACTCCCGCTCCCACTGCCGAGGCCGGTATCTACACTCCCGGCACCTATACCGGCAGCGCCCAGGGTTTCGGCGGCCTTGTGAGCGCCGAAATCACCGTGGATGCAAACGCCATCACTGCTGTCACCCTCACCGGCGCTGATGAGACCCCCGACATCGGCGGCAAGGCTCTGGAGAAGCTGACCGCCTCCGTCCAGGAAAAGGGCGCCGAGTTCGACTCCATCTCCGGCGCCACCTATACTTCCGATGCCGTCCGCTCCGCCGTCACCGACGCTCTGGCCCAGGCCAAGGGTGAGGCCACCGCCGCCGGCACCGTGGCCGACGGCAAATACACTGTGGAGGTCATCGGCCACGAGGGCACCATCGTGGTCACCACCATGTTCGTGGACGGCAAGATCACCTCCGTCACCGTGCCTTCCAACAACGAGACCGTGGGCGTGGGCACCTACGCCGTGGAGCGCATCCCCGGCCGCATCGTGGAGGCCCAGAGCGTGAATGTGGACGAGGTCTCCGGCGCCACCATCACTTCCACCGCCATCAAGCAGGGCGTGTCCGAGGCCATCAAGCTGGCCGGCGGCAACCTGGCCGATTTCTCCGCCGCTCCTGAGGCCCCCGAAGTGGTGCCCGAAGAGGTCACGGAGGATGTGGATGTGGTCATCATGGGCGCCGGCACTGCCGGTCTGCTGGCCGCTGCCCGTCTGATGGAAGCCGGCGTGGAGAACGTCATCCTCTTTGAGAAGACCGATATTCCCGGCGGCTCCATGGCCATGGCTTTCGGCGGCTTCGTCTGCACCGACTCCCAGACCTGGGCCAACTGGGGTCTGGGCCGTGAGGCCACCACCATGTGCGGCCCCTGGGAAGTGGCCGAGTCCATGCTGCTGAAGATCGTCAAGCCCGACGAGAACGGTAATGCCCGTACCGAGCTGCCCTGGCTCAAGCAGATGTACCAGAACTCCGGCAAGCTCTATGACTGGATGGTCAACATCGGCGTGGGCTTCTACACCCTGGGTGTGAAGGACGCCTACACCAGCCCCTATTTCTCCCCCGGCTGCTATGAGGGCGGCGCAGGCTACGCCATGCAGTTCTTTGTGGACCGCATCACCCACCAGGGCGCCCGCATCATCTACAACACCCCCGTCACCGACCTCATCCAGGACGAGACCGGCCGCATCGTGGGCGTGAAGGCCCAGGGTGAGGACGGCAAGAGCTGGACTGTCACCGCCGACGCGGTCATGCTGGCTTCCGGCTCCTTCGCCAAGAACAAGGAGATGCTGGAGCAGTACCACACCGAGTGGGCCGACTCCTACTTCAGCTGCCCCGAGAGCCTGACCGGCGACGGCATTCAGCTGGCCCTCAAGTACGGCGGCGTAATGGACTATCAGCAGGCCTACCTGCCCGGCTTCCTGGCCTCCTACGACAGCCACTTTGAGCTGGCCTTCATGCACTACACCACCCCCGGCATCATCGTCAATGTCAACGGCGACCAGTTCGGCAACATCATGAAGAGCAACCACGCCGTCATGTCCGCTGCCAAGGCCGACCCCGCCAACGGCGACACCTTCTACTTCATCTTTGACGACGACGCCGCCGCTTCCACCCGCAACAACGCCGCCTACGGCTTCAACACCTACGAGGGCATCTTTGAGAAGGGCGAGGCCGTCCACTATGACTCCGTGGCCGAGGCTTCCGCCGCCCTGAACCTGCCCAACCTCCAGGCCACCATCGACACCAACAACGCCCTGGCTATCCAGGGTCCCGAGGCCGCCGACGAGTGGGGCCGCACCAAGCTGCCCTACATCGACACCCGCGAGGGCGTGTGGGCCATCCGCGTTGACCCCAACGTCTACCTGACCACCGCCGGCATCCGGGTTGACATGCAGTCCCACGTTCTCAACGCCGACAACGAGATCATCCCCGGCCTGTACGCCGCCGGCGATGTCATCGGCGCCTACGAGGAGCGCGACGGCCAGAACTACGGCAACGGCTTTGACGCCGCCGTGTCCTTCGGTGCCATCTGCGGCGACGTGATGGCTGCCGAGATTCAGTAAATTCCCGCCAGAAACAGAAAATGCCCCCGCTGCTGATGCAGCGGGGGCATTTTTATGTTCCGGAAAACTCTGCTCAGGCCTGGATGCGGGTACCGGTACGGCCGGCAATGCCGTCCTTGGCCTTCTCCAGCAGGGTGATGAGAGCGGTGCGGCCCTCCTTGGACTCGGCGAACTGGACCGCCGCCTGGACCTTGGGCAGCATGGAGCCGGGGGCAAAGTGGCCCTCGTCCATGTACTTGCGGGCCTCGTCGGGGGTGAGGGAGTCCAGCCACTTCTGGTCGGGCTTGCCGAAGTTGACGGCCACCTTCTCCACGGCGGTGAGGATGATGAGGCAGTCAGCATCCAGCTGCTGGGCCAGAACGCAGGAGGCGAAGTCCTTGTCGATAACCGCAGCGGCGCCCTTCAGGTGGTGGCCCTCGGTGGTGAAGACGGGGATGCCGCCGCCGCCGCAGGCCACAACCACATGGTCGGACTCCACCAGGGCCTGGATGGTGTCAATCTCCACGATGCCCTGGGGCTTGGGGGAGGCCACCACACGGCGGTAGCCGCGGCCGGCGTCCTCGATGATGTCGTAGCCGCGCTCGGCCACCATCTTGTCGGCCTCCTCCTTGGTCATAAAGGAGCCGATGGGCTTGGTGGGATTCTTGAAGGCGGGGTCAGCGGGGTCCACCTCCACCTGGGTCAGCACGGTGGCCACACCCTTGTTGATGCCCCGGTCCAGCAGCTCCTCACGGAGGGCGTTCTGGAGGTCATAGCCGATGTAGCCCTGGCTCATGGCCACGCATACGGACAGGGGGCAGGGAATGTACTTCTCCGGGTTGGAGCGGGTCAGCTCGGTCATAGCGGCCTGGATCATACCCACCTGGGGGCCGTTGCCGTGGGCGATGACCACCTCGTGGCCTTCCTCGATGAGGTCGGCGATGGCCTTGGAGGTCTGCTTGACGGCGATCATCTGCTCAGGCAGGTTGTTGCCCAGGGCGTTGCCGCCCAGTGCGATAACAATGCGTTTTTTATCCATAAAATATTACCTCCTGTGAAAGAAAACCCCGGCCCGGCCGCACATACCGGGAGTGCCGTATCTGCGGACGGGCCGGGTCGGACCGGGGCGGGGGAGAGGGTGCCTCCCCGCCCCGGGTTACATGGTCGGATTGCTTACAGGCTGAACTGACGCTTGGTGCCGCGCTCCTCCAGGGCCTTCAGGACAGCCTGGGGATCCTTGCACTTGGCCAGGAAGATCATGGCGGCGATGATGTAGGGCTTGTAGGAAGCCTCCTTGTACAGGGGGTCACGGTAGCGGTCGAACACGGTGGCCTCGACCTCGCCGTCCACGCAGGAGACGCCGTTGATGTCGGCGGGCAGGCAGTGCAGGTACAGAGCCTTGCCGTCCTTGGTGGTCTTCATCAGCTCCTCGGTGCAGCACCAATCCTTGTGCTCGGCGTTCTGGGCCAGCAGGCGCTTCTCCAGAGCCTTGATGCCGTCGCTGTCGCCCTTGGCGTACAGGTCGGTGCGCTCCTCCATAGCGGCGAAGGGAGCCCAGCTCTTGGGATACACGATGTCGGCGTCCTTGAAGGCCTCGGCCATGGAGT
>CASFJO010000060.1 GCA_949295035.1 uncultured Gemmiger sp. | reverse complement strand
GTAAAAATACCTTTGCAGGAGGATGCACACATGTATGACGTTGTGATCGTTGGCGCCGGCCCGGCCGGCATCTTTACCGCGCTGGAACTGCTGCGCAAGGGCAGCCGCCACAAGATCCTGCTGCTGGAAAAAGGGCGGCCGGTGGAAAAGCGGCATTGCCCCAAAGCGGAGACCGGCCGCTGCATGAACTGCAAGCCCTACTGCCACATCACCACCGGATTTTCGGGGGCGGGGGCCTTTTCGGACGGCAAGCTGAGTTTGAACCATGAGGTGGGCGGGGATCTGCCCAGCCTGATCGGGGAGTTCTACGCCCAGGAACTGATCGACTACACCGACGGCATCTATCTGGAGTTCGGCGCCGACGAGCATGTGGAGGGTGTGGATCACAGCGACGAGGTCAAGGATATCCGCAAGCGGGCGATCCAGGCGGGGCTGAAGCTGGTGGATTGCCCGGTGCGGCATCTGGGCACCGAAAAGGCCCAGCAGCTGTACTACGCGCTGCAGCAGTATCTGCTGGAGAACGGGGTGGAGATCCGGTTCGGGGTGGAGTGCCGCAACCTGGTGCTCAAGGACGGGGCCTGCACCGGCGTGATCGTGGCCGAGGGCGGCAAGGAGACCGAGATCGGCGGCCGCACCATCGTGGTGGCCACCGGCCGGCGCGGCGCGGACTGGCTGGAAGCCCTGTGCGCGGAACATCACATCGACCACAAGCCCGGCACCGTGGACATCGGCGTGCGGGTGGAGTGCCGCAACGAGGTGATGGAGCAGGTGAACAAGGTGCTGTACGAGAGCAAGCTGATCGGGTATCCGCGGCCCTTCAAGAACAAGGTGCGCACCTTTTGCCAGAATCCGGGCGGTTTTGTGAGCCAGGAGAACTACGACAACGACCTGGCGGTGGTGAACGGGCACAGCTATAAGGAAAAAAAGAGCCCCAACACCAACGTGGCCATCCTGTGCAGCCACAATTTCACCGAGCCCTTCAACCAGCCCATCGCCTACGCCCAGAAGATCGGCGAGGTCACCAACATGCTGGGCGCGGGGCATATCCTGGTGCAGCGGTTCGGGGATATCCTGGACGGCAAGCGCACCTGGCAGAAGGAACTGGCCTTCAGCAACGTGCGGCCCACCCTCAAGGACGCGGTGGCCGGCGATATCACCGCCGCCATGCCCTACCGGGCCATGACCAATATCATCGGGTTTATCCAGATGGTGGATCAGGTGGTGCCGGGATTTGCCAGCACCGAGACCCTGCTCTACAGCCCGGAACTCAAGTTTTATTCCAACCGGGTCAATATGGACGCCGATCTCCATACCAGCATCCAGAATCTGTATTGCCTGGGCGATTCCTCCGGCTGGACCCGCGGCCTCATGATGGCCAGCGTCATGGGGGTGCTCATGGCCCGCAAGCTCATGGGCGTGCGGTAAGCGGCGGATAGGGCCGATCCGGGGGAATCAACGATTCCCCCGGCGCAGCCGGTCCAAGGCCGCGCCGCGGCCTTGGCTGCTTCGCAGACCCGGGCCCCCCGGAAATCATGGCCGAATCTTTTCGGCCATAGGGAAAATACCAGAACAAGGCCCGCGCAGACCAAAAATGTCCGCGCGGGCCTTTGTGTATTGTGTCCCCGAGGGCCGGAGTATTCCGGCCCGACAAATGGGGGGCTGGGGGGCTGGCCCCCCAGATCGGCCCACGGCCATCCAAATTTGCGCGCGGTGGCAAAACGTGTTATACTGGTGCTTGTTTGAGGAAGCATACTATAAGGGCGGGGCGCCGGGCCGTGAGGCCCGTGCGGAAGAAGAGCCCCGCAAAAGGAGAGAGGACGAGCATGACCATTCGCAATGCCACCCCCGCCGACGCGGCGGCGCTGGCCGCCGTGGAAGCGGCCTGTTTTCCGGCCGCGGAGGCGGCCAGTGAAGCCCAGATCGCGGCGCGGCTGGCGGTATTTCCGGAAAAATTCTTTCTCGCGGAGGAGAACGGCCGGGTGATCGGCTTTATCGACGGGGCGGTGATCGACCGCCCCACCCTGACCGACGCCATGTATGAGGACCCGGCGCTGCATCGGCCGCTGGGGGCCTGGCAGGCGGTGTACGGGCTGAACACCCTGCCGGATTGCCGGCGCCGGGGCGTGGCCGCCGCGCTGATGAACGCGCTGCTGGACGCGGCGCGGGCGGAGGGCCGCCGGGGCGCGGCCCTCACCTGCAAACAGGCGCTGATCCCCTACTATGAAAAGTTCGGATACCGGCTGCTGGGCCCGTCGGCGTCGCAGCACGGCGGCGCGGCCTGGTACGACATGCTGTTGGAATTTTGATCCGCACACCCCGAAGGAGGACGCCATGGACTACGGACTGATCGGCAAAAAACTGGGCCACAGCTTTTCGGCCCCTATCCATGAAGAGCTGGGCGGCTACCGTTACCAGCTGCGGGAGATCCCGGACGAAGCCGCGCTGGCACAGTTTCTGCGCAAGCGGGAATTTAAGGCCATCAATGTGACCATCCCCTACAAGCAGGCGGTCATGGCCGCCTGCGCCTACCTGGACCCGGCGGCAAAGACCATCGGCGCGGTGAACACCATCGTGAACCGGAACGGGGTGCTGGCGGGTTACAACACCGACTACGCCGGCGCGGCCCGGGCCATGCGCCGGGGCGGGGTGGAACTGGCCGGCCGGGTGGTGCTGATCCTGGGCACCGGCGGCACCCGCCGCACCTTTACGGCCGTTGCCCGGGACGCGGGCGCCAGGGAGGTGCTGGTGGCCGGGCGCAGCGGCGGCGACGGGGTGCTGACCTATGCCGAGGCCGCCCGCCGCGCCGACGTGCAGGTGATCCTGAACGCCAGCCCCGCCGGCATGTGGCCCCACAACGGGGAATGCCTGGTGGACCTGGCGGCGTGGCCCGCGCTGGAATCGGTGTTCGACGCGGTGTATAACCCGCTGGAGACCCGGCTTCTCTGGCAGGCCAGGCAGCGGGGGCTGCCGGCGGTGAACGGGCTGGCGATGCTGGTGGGGCAGGCAAAATACGCTTCCGAGCGGTTTACCGGCCGCGCCATTCCGGACGAGGAGATCGACCGGGTGCATCGGGTGCTGCTGGGCCGCATCGCCAACCTGGTCCTGATCGGGATGCCCGGCTGCGGCAAGACCCGCATCGGCCGGCTGGCGGCGCAGGCCCTGGGCCGGGAATTTGTGGATATGGACGCCGAGATCGAAAAAGAGGCCGGCATGCCCATCCCGGAGATCTTTTCCCGGGAAGGGGAATCCGGCTTCCGGGATCGGGAGAGCCGGGTGGCCGAGGCCCTGGGCGCGCGCACCGGGCTGGTGATCGCCACCGGCGGCGGCGTGGTGCTGCGGCCGGAAAATCCCCGCGCGCTGCACCAGAACGGGGTGATCGTGTACATGCAGCGGGCGCTGGATCAGCTGGCTGTGGGCGGCAACCGGCCCTTAAGTTCCAGCCGGGAGGCGGTGGAGCGGATGTACGCCGCCCGCGCGCCCCTCTACGAGGCGGCGGCCCACCGCACCGTATTCAATACCGGCGGCCCGCCCAGCCTGGCCCGCCGGGACGTGCTGACCGCTTTTGAATCCGCCCTGGACGGCGGGGTGCTGTAAAAAACGGAACAAGGCCCGCGCGGACAAACCGTCCGCGCGGGCCGTGTTGGTTTGTTTCTGGCGGGCCGGAAGTGCCCGGCCGGCGGGATGGGCCCGGGGCCCGTTACTCCTTGGGGTCGGCCACCTTGGGCGGGCGCTTGCCGCCGCGCAGGTAGACGCACTCGCTGCGCTTGTACCAGCGGGGGGCCAGGCTGCTGCCCTCCGCCCGGACCTTGAGCATGCCGGACACCGGATTGGCCTCCACCACCATGCCCTCCCCGTCGGGGGTGCGCACGATGCTGCCGTTCATGGGGGTGATGCTGTTCAGGTACTCGTAGCTTTTCTGCTCGTAGGCCAGGCAGCACATCAGCCGGCCGCAGCAGCCGCTGATCTTGGTGGGGTTCAAACTCAGGCCCTGCTCCTTGGCCATCTTGATGCTCACCGGCTGGAAATCCCGCAGAAACCGGCTGCAGCAGAAAGGCTGCCCGCAGATACCGATGCCGCCCAGCATCTTGCTCTCGTCCCGCACGCCGATCTGGCGCAGTTCGATCCGGGTGTGGAACACCCCTGCCAGATCCTTGACCAGCTCCCGGAAATCCACACGCCCGTCCGCGGTGAAGTAGAACAGGATCTTGCTGCGGTCCAGGTTGTACTCGGCGTCCACCAGCTTCATCTCCAGCCCGTGCCGGGCGATCCGCTCCTGGCAGATGGCAAACGCCTTCTTTTCGTCCGCCCGGTTCTGCTTCATGGCCCGGATATCCAGGCTGTCCGCCGCCCGCAGCACCTTTTTCAGCTCCCGCGGGATCTGGCTGTCCGGCAGTTCGCTGGGGCCCGGCACCACTTCGCCGCACTCCGCGCCCCGGGCCGTCTCCACGATCACATAGTCGCCCGGCTGGCACTCCAGTTCCGCCGGGTCAAAATAATAGGCTTTTCCGGTGGGCTTGAACCGCACCGATACGATCTTCTTCATACCATTCCTTTTTCTCTGCCGCAAGCATTGGGCGTCACGTCCCGGCCCGCGCGGCAGTGTGGTGGGCCGGGGTTTGATAAGGTTAGAATAGCCAATATGGGGGTCAAAGACCCCCATGCCCCCATTTGTCGGGCCAATACATTGGCCCTCGGGGGAATCACATTGAGCCTTTTTGCCTGCGCAAAAGGTCGTACATATAATACAGTTCGTATAAAACGCTTGAATTATACGCGGCACAGGCGCAGGGCCAGGGCGGTGAGGGTCAGGCGGGGATTGGCGTTGGCCTCCAGCGCCGCCAGGGCGCGGCCGGCCTGCCGGGCGGCGCGGGCCGCCCGGTCGGGGGGCAGCGGGTCCTCCAGGGCGGGGGCGCGCATCCAAGCGCCGCACAGGCTGCGCAGCAGTTCAATGAGCCGGGCAGCGCGGGTCTTGTCCTTTT
>CASFJO010000059.1 GCA_949295035.1 uncultured Gemmiger sp. | reverse complement strand
CCAGGCGGTGGACAGGCCGGCTGAAGCGGCGGCACCCGCCGCACCGGCGCCCGCCAGCAAACCGGCCGCGGACCAGCCGGCGGCCAAGAGCGCCCCGGCCCCCAAGGCCCCGGCCGCGCAACCGGAGACCAAGAGCGCTCCCGCCGCGTCGGCGCAGCCGGGCGCCGCGCCAAAAAACGAGCCCTCGCCTCAGCATCACAAGGAAAGTTTGATCAGCGTCAACCTGAGCAAACTGGATCAGCTGGCGGCTGTGGTCGGCGAGATCGTGATCACCGAGTCGATGGTCACCGCTTCGCCGGATCTGAAGGGTCTGAAACTGGATACCTTTACCAAGTCCGCCCGGCAGCTGCGAAAGCTCACCGATGAGCTGCAGGATGTGTCCATGTCGCTGCGGATGGTGCCGGTATCAGGCACGTTCCAGAAGATGAACCGGATCGTGCGTGATATGTGCAAAAAATTGAACAAGCAGGCCCGCCTGGTGCTGGAGGGCGAGGACACCGAGGTGGACAAGACCATCGTGGACAGCATCGGCGACCCCATCATGCACATTGTGCGCAACTCTATGGACCACGGCATTGAGGAGACTGCGCAGCAGCGCATCGACGCCGGCAAGGACCCGGTGGGCACGATCGTACTTTCCGCCCGCCATACCGGCAGCGAGGTCATCATCGAGATCAAGGATGACGGCCAGGGCGTCAACTATGACGGGGTGCTGAACAAGGCCATCCGCAATGGCCTGGCGCAGCCGGATGTGGAATACTCCCATAAGGACATCCTCAACTTCCTTATGGCGCCGGGATTCTCCACCAACACCGAGGTCACCGAGTTTTCGGGCCGCGGCGTCGGCATGGATGTGGTGAAACGGAACGTAGAGGATGTGGGCGGCACCGTCTTTATCACCAGTGAACCGGGCGAGGGCATGACCACCACCCTCAAGATCCCCTTGACCATGGCCATTATGGACGGTATGGAGGTATCGGTAGGCGGTTCCATCTTTACCATTCCCATCCTGAATATCCGCCAGTCCTTCAAGATCTCGGAGAGCGATCTGATCCGCGACGCATCCGGCGGCGAGATGTTCAAATGTATGGGCAGCTTCTACCCGGTCATTCGCATGCGTGATCTGTACCGCATTGACGGCGGTGTGACCAATGTGGAGGATGGCATTCTCATCTGGCTGGAGGCCGGCGAAAGGTCCTACTGCCTGTTTGTGGACGAACTGCTGGGTGAGCAGCAGGTAGTGGTCAAGCCCCTGCCCACCTACCTCAATCGCTTCAATGTAAAATCCAGCGGTATCGCAGGGTGCACCATTCTGGGCGACGGCAATATCAGCATCATCCTGGATGTGTCCAATCTGTACACCTACGCCCAGTAAAGGAGAGAAGAATCATGACACAAGAGGACGTTTTGTTCCAGACCGATCTGTCTGACGAGGCTCCCGAATCCGACAACGTGGTCAAGACCGAAAAGTATCTGCTGTTCTTGTCCGACGGGCTGCTGTTTGGGGTGCCGGCGGAGGCCGTGGTGGAGATCATTACCGGCCACACCGTCACCCGGCTGCCGCTGGTGCCGGATTACGTGCGGGGCATCATCAACCTGCGCGGCCAGATCATTCCCATTGTGGATATCCATCAGTTGCTGTCGCACCAGGACTGCGAAAGCGACTGTATGATGATCCTGCAGACCAGCGATGCCGAAGTGGGTATTCTGGTGGATCAGGTGCAAAAAATGGTGGATATCAACACCGATGCTTTGCTGCCGGTTCCTCCGCGCAGTTCCAAGGAACTGGTGTGCGGCATGTACTCGCTGGAGGACGGTCAGACGATGCTCGCGTTTGACTGTGCGCGGCTTCTGGAGCACACCTAAGGGGGCGGCCCGTTATGGAGATGCTGTTTCATGACCTGACCATCACCGATGCGGATTTTCAGCGCCTGGTCCAGTTTATTCAAAGCAACTACGGGATCGACCTGAGCAAAAAGCGTCAGTTGATCACCAGCCGGCTTTCTCAATCGCTGAAATCCCAGGGCTATACGGATTTCCGTTCCTTTCTGGAAAAGCTGTTTACCCAGAAAGACCCCGCTGATCTGGAACTGGTGCTTAACAAGCTGACCACCAACTATACCTATTTTTTGCGGGAGAAGGATCACTTCACCTATTTTCAGAAGACGATTCTGCCCGAACTGGAACAGCGCCATCAGCGCGACAAGGTTCTCGCTATATGGAGCGCGGGTTGTTCCAGCGGGGAGGAACCCTATACCCTCTCTATCTATTTGAAGGAATACTTTGGCGCGCAAGCCTCCCAATGGGATACCCGGGTGCTTGCCACCGACATCTCCCAGCAGGCGATGGCCAAGGCCAAAGCGGCCGTCTATCAGCCGCCGGCGGATATGCCTACCGAATGGCTGAGCCGTTACTTTTCTCCCAGCAAGACCCAGCCCGGCCAGTACTCCGTAGCGCCCGCCATTCGCAACAATGTGATTTTTCGTACTTTCAATCTGATGAGTCCTATCAAATTCCGGTTAAAATTCGATGTGATCTTCTGCCGGAATGTTATGATCTATTTTGATCAACCCACGCGAGACGCTCTGGTACGGCGTTTTTACGACGCCATGACCCCCAACAGCTATCTGTTCATCAGCCATTCGGAATCTTTGGGTCAGACGCCGCTGTTCCGGATGGTATCGCCTGCCATCTACCGCAAGGTCAGCGCCGCGCCCCATTCAACACAAGGAGGGAAAACGCCCTGATGATTCCCACGCAGAAAAAAATCCGGGTCCTGGTTGTGGACGATTCCGCTGTGGCCCGTACCTTTCTTGCTAAAGGTCTGGCGGCATACCCCAATATTGAGGTAGTAGGATACGCGATCAACGCGCTGGACGCCGAGACCAAGATCCAGCGTCTGCACCCCGACGTAATGACGCTGGATGTGGAGATGCCCGGCACCAATGGTATTGATTTTCTGGGCAAGCTGCTTCCGGAACATCCCCTTCCTGTTATTCTGGTGTCCAGCCTGAACCTTCGCGTGTTTGACGCGCTGGCCGCCGGCGCTGTGGATTTTGTCCGTAAACCGGATGGAAGCGAAAGCCAGGACTCCTTCTTCCGCTCGCTGTCTCAAAAGATCGTGGTGGCCTCTTGTGCCAAGGTGGTACGACGCAAACCGGCCGCCGCCCCGGTGGCACCAGCTGTATCCGCGCCTTCGGCCGCATCCGCCGCGGTGTCGGCAGCGTCGTCTGTTTCCCCCACCGCCCCGGCGCTTCTGGGAGGAAATTGCGGGCTGGATCTGGACCATACCATTATCGGGTTGGGGGCCTCCACCGGTGGTACGGAAGCTACGCTGGAAGTACTCAAGCGTTTGCCCGCGGATATTCCGGGCATGGTGATCGTGCAGCACATGCCGCCGGGATTCACTCAAATGTACGCCCAGCGTCTGAACAAGCTGTGCGCCATGGAAGTGCGTGAAGCCGTCAACGGTGATGAGATCCATCGCGGGCTTGCGCTGGTCGCACCGGCGGACCTGCAGGCGCGGGTCGTCCGGATGGGCAGCCGGTATACCCTGTCCTGCCAGCCGGGCGAAAAGGTCAGCGGACACCGCCCGTCGGTGGACGCGTTGTTCTCCTCCATGGCGGCTCAGGTAAAATGCCCTATGGTAGGCATCATCATGACCGGCATGGGGCGGGACGGCGCTTCCGGCTTGCTGGAGATGCGTCAGGCCGGTGCCTATACCATCGGGCAGGACAAGGATTCCTGCGTGGTGTACGGGATGCCCGGCGTGGCGCAAGAGATCGGGGCCGTTATGATCCAGGCCTCTTGTGACAATATTGCCACTGTTCTGATGCAACATCTGAAAACTGGAAAATAAAGAAAACTTGAAGTTCCTTCAAGTTTTCGCACAAAAGGCAGGCCGGACACCCATAAGGGGGTCCGGCCTGCCTTTTGTAATAATGTTGGCTAGGGGCATGCCTCTTTTGCCGGCAGAAGATCAATCCAGCGCCTGATCCAGCCAAGTTTGAGAGCGCTCCCGTTCACGGTTCAACTGCTTGTTGATCGTGTCATAATCCAGCGGTTTGAGACATTGCTCCAAAAATTCCGGCGAGGCTTCTTTTCCAATGTGTGTGGCCGCGTCTCCAAATTGCTCAAATACCGTAAATCGATCCGCCTGCCGATTGACAAAACTCATGAAGTTCTTTTGGAAGATCAGCGAGAAACAGGTACCATGGAAAGAATCGGTAATAACGTACTGGCAGTTCTGGAAAAAGTACAGGAAGTCTTCAATCGTAGGATTGGACTGTATGTATGCAAAATCCAAAATATGCCGGGACATATCAATGGCAAACTCACTGGGTTCGCAGATACTGATCACCCGCGTATCTCCGCCCAGCTGCTGCTGAATGCGCAGGCAGGCCTGCCGCTTCTCCTCATTCGGATTCAGGATGTACGCCAAAATAAACGGCGTTTCTTGCCGGGCCTTCGATTCCTGCGCCACCTTGCCGTAATCGGCGGCGCTCAACAGAAACACCGGGTCCAAAACCCATTCCGCTTCTACATTATACAGGTTTTTGCAGGACTCCACGCCAAATTTTTCCCGCACGCCGATCTTATAAAAGCGACGATACAACTTGGCGCAATCCGCAAGCGGTTCAGCGCCTTTGGTGCCGAAAGACGATCCGTACGCGATTTTCCGGGTTTTGGCGTCCGCAAAATCCAGCTGATAGTAATGCCCGGACTGGAATTGTTCATTAAAATAGCGGTTCCACACCTGATCCGAACCTACGACCAACGCTTTGCTGCTCTGTTCCACCATCTTGATGGACCCGCTGGGGAAATAACCGGAACTGCAAACATAGTGCTTTTTCGCGAACGTCCGAAAAACTCCCTGCGGCCGGAGCGTGCTGCAGTTATCCACCGCAATGACCGAATGGTTTTTGCTCAAATAGGTGTACAGCGCATAGTTGGTCAGAGCGTTTCCAAAATTGGAACTCCAGTGAAGGATCAGCGCCGCATCAAAACGCAAGGATTGGAACGCTCTGGCCAGTGCGTTATTCAGGCTGGAGGGGTCCTTGCGCCACTGATCGAAAAAGATGTCCCGGAAAGGCGGCCTCTCCACACTGTGGATCGTGCTCGGATTATACGCATGGGCCAGCTTTGTCTGCTCCTTGCCGAACGTCACCATCTTTTTGGCGTTTCCGGTTATAGCGCGGAACAGATTTTCGCCTTTCTCTGTGTTGGTTGTAATACAGGATGTTCCTTTGCCATCCTCAACGGACGGGTCCACCCTTTCAATGCCCCAGAAATCCGCCGCGGTCAGATCGCTGTACTTCCTGCCTTTGAACGGGCACTGATAGCAGCTTTCCCGGATCGTCCAATCAGAGAGAAAGCTGAGAATGTAAAGATCGGCGCCTTTTGACACATAGGTCTTGCCGGAGGCAAACCGAAGATAGACCCCCGTACTCCAGCCCAACGCTTCCTTTTTTCGGAAATTGACCTCCACGATCGGCCCGTTCTTGCGCCGGAACTCCTGCAGATACCGGCGATACACCTCTACCGAGGGAACCCCGTGGCACACAACGTCCATGGTATACAGGTTGTCATAGGGTTTTCCCAAATAGGCCTGAAGCCCGGCGACCTGGCAGGCGCAGCCGGAAAAGAGGATCGCCTTTCCCGCTTCCAGCAACTCCCGTATCTGAGGGTACACCGCCGCCGTATCGCTCTGTACATATTTGGAAGTCTGCATCGCCTGAACGTCTTTGGGCTGATTGCTGACAATGTGATGGACCTTAAACGTCTCATCATACACGGCACCGGCCACATATCCGCCCTGGTCCAGCACATACTGTGCCAGCATCGGAAATACGCCGCCGGAGGAGGCCCCCATTCGGACGTCATCTTCCGCCTGTACCGCGTAGCAGGAATCCGGGATCGCGGTTGCGGGCAGCTGGCGCTGTGTGGGGCAGGCCTCAAGGCATATACCGCACTGAACGCACAAGGTCTCATCTACATGCGGATACAAAAACCCGTCCGCACTATACTGCATCGTGATCGCGTCGGTGGGGCAGCGCCCGCTGCAGCTGCCGCATCCCACACAGTCCTTAACACCGGATACATCCGGTGTATCCGCGGGAAGGATGGTCCGGTAAAGGCTTGTGCGCTCCTGATAGGACTGAAAACAGTTCTGATAGACCGGATGCTCACACAGGATATTCAAATACCCCTCTACCGCCTGCCAGGCATCGGCCTGGTCAATGTCCTCCAGCAGCTTTGTAAAGATGGACTCCATCAATCCCGCACGCTCCAGCGTACCGAGAAATTCGGTCATCCAGTAGCAACGGGTCACCAGCGCTCCAAGGTTGGTGCGATCCGGCGGATACACCTCCACAAACGGCGCGCTGCTGTACCGTGCCGGCTCGGTGAGCGACAGACGAAGAAGCAGTTCCTCTTCCACAAGGGCGGACAGGTCTTCGTCAAACCCTCCCAATTGGCTCAACCGTTCCCGGGGCAGCACGGCGGTCTGCGGGGATACCCCGCCCACCAAAATGTCGGAAAAGATACGCCCGGATTTCTTGAAATCCGGCCACCCTTTAGGAGGCAGCGTGTTCTGACTGCCCCGAACGCTGGCTGCGGAATAGCACCAACTGCCCGGTGACTGCGCCAACGCCCGTACCGCACCAATCAGCCAGGTGGGCGACAGGGTCGTGCCCGCCTGGAGAAAGGTCATATACTCTCCCCGGGCCAGACGCAGCGCCGCATTGAGGCAAGCGCCCGGTTTCGCATCAGACGGCACAGCCAGATAATATACCGGATAGCGCCACTGGCGGCCATCCAACACCGTTTGCCCGGCGCCGGCGGGATCACGCGGGCCCGTGACAATGATCTCACAGTCCAGATCTTTCAGGTCCATCAGACAATCCAGGGTTTCTGCCAGAAGCGGTTCGGTTCCGCCGGCACGCACTATAATGCTGAGTGTCATGCTACTCCTCCTGTTATCCCATCTGCGATGGCCGCATGTCGAAGGATATCAAATAAAATTGAGATCAGAATCATCAGGTTTTGGCGCTTCTATCAAACTGGCCGCCTTGCGGTACAGTTCGCTCTGCTTGAGCGCAATCACAGCCGGATCGTCGGGGGCGTATCGGGACAGGATCGCCTGCACCTGCTCCGCCATCGCTGCGATCTCCATGCGGGCGGCCGGATTTTCCACACCCGACACCTGCGTAACACCGGTTTCATCCAGCAAAAACTGCACCATCTTTTTCATCTTGGACGCTTGCTCCAGCCCCTGGCGCAAAAAGCGCATATAGGTGGCGGTATCGCCGGCTGTTTTTGCCTCGCGGCCATGCAGCAGATAGAGGGCGAACCGGTGCATCCCCGGCAGGGCCGTCCACTCCGATTCCTCCTTGAGCAGATCCAGATTGTAGTAGTTGGGCAGGTAGTCCGCTTCCGCATCCAGAAAACGATCGCAGAGAGGACCGCGCCATTCTCCTTCCCCTTCCCAGGTCTTGTCCGCCTGCAACATAGCCATCAGCAGATCGCAGTAGAACTGGAAACTTGCCATGGTGGCACTAAAATCAAACCGCGACGTCCAATCCAGCACCACCTGAGGCTGCACCAGTTCACACAGGCGCACAGCCAGGGTCTGAAGTTGTTCCCGATTTTGGGCATAGAAGTTTTCCGGCAATTCCACGCCCAGTTCGATCACCCGGGCCACCGCCGGCGCGGGCACTTCTTTCCATTCGGTGATCGCCGACACAAGCTCCTGCACTGAAGCTGCGTCCTCCGCCTCCATCATGGCAGCCGCTCTTCCCAGAGAGCCCTCTACCCGGGCGTACAGCCGCCACGGCCGGTCCGGCGCATCTTCATTCGGCTCATGCGGTTTGAACGCCGCCTCTGCCGCAGACAGAAATCCTTCCCATCCAGCTGCGTTCTTGGTTCGCACTACTTCCGCCCCGGACGCAACGAATGTTTGCAAAGCCGGCTCCTCTGCGGCCCAGGCACAGCCCCCCAAAAAGGTGTATACCTCGGCCCGGCTTAATTCTTCCCAGTCCGGTTCTCCCGCCAGCAGTTCCGCCGCTTCGGCGGTTTTTCCCATGCGTCCCAAGGCCTCACCGCCGCCGGCCCGCGCATACACCTCAAACTTTCGGGATGTGCAGCTCATAATGGAGTGGGCAAGGATAGAGACATCAAAATTGCGGTCTTGAAAGTCTCGCCAACCAAGCAAATATGCTTTGGAAAACTCCGGCACTTTATCGTACTGCTTCTGGTCCCGGTAGTATCGGACCATCGTAAAATTTCCGTCTACCCGCAAAAATATGTTGTCCGGATACTTTTTCATGGCCCATTGCTGCCACTTATCCAATTCCGGCATTTTTTGGTCTACAGCCACCCGCAGTGCATGATCGCAGATGATGGGGCCGTAAATCTTTTCCAGTCGGGGATCGTTTTTCTGTGTAAGCGCCTTCATTGCGCGGCGGACGTACTCCACCTGACGGGCGGGAAACGGGCCGGAGGATTCTATGCTCTGAAGCAGCCTGCGCAACTCATTGGGGCTTTTCTTCAGCTCATTTTCCAGCAGAACGAGATTCCTCTCCATCTTGCGGGTGTGAAGTTCCGGGTGTTTCGGATCTATAGCGTAGCCGTCATGGTGGAGTTTTACATCCAGAAGAATTTTAGCACGGTCGTTCGGTCGAACCGGAAGCGATTCGTGGATCGAACCACTGTAGCGTGGATGCGTATCCATCCTGGCCATCCGAAGCGCCAGAAAATCCGCCCCCGCTCCTTCCATCTTGATATCACGGTAGCTGTACTGGTTTACCAAAGCCAGCGTATATTGCTCTTCTTCCGGCCCGGTGAGAAAGTCTGTAAGCGGCTTAAAGTCCGGATCCAGATACTCATCGGCATCAACGGCCAAAAACCACCGGCCGGTACACCGGTCCAGGACCGCGTTGCGGGCGGCGGAAAAATCGTTGACCCAGGTGAAATCAAACAGAGTATCCGCGTATTGAGCGGCCACCTCCCGGGTCCCGTCGTCTGAACCGGTATCGGCTATCACCAGTTCGCAGGGGATGGCATCCCGCAGGGGTTGAAGAGCTTTCAGGCATTTTTCCAGGCAGCGGATCTCATTTTTCACGATCATGCCGATAGACAGCAGCGGCTGCGCCATAGGAGATACACATCCTTTTCCAGAAATTTAGTAAAGAAAGGGGCGGCCCTATCGGGCCGCCCCCGCCAAAACGGTTTGGTTTGCTGCGATGCAGCGACAGAAACTTACTGCAGCAGCTGCAGCACGCCCTGAGGCACCGCATTGGCCTGGGCCAGCATGGCCTGGGCCGACTGGATCAGGATGTTGTTCTTGGTGTAGGACATCATCTCTTCCGCAATGTCGGTGTCGCGGATGGTGGACTCGGCGTCCTGGATGTTCTCCTCCATCACGGACAGGTTGTTGATGGTGTGATCCAGACGGTTCTGGATCGCGCCCAAACCACCGCGGATGCTGGACACATAGTTGATCGCATCCTTGATGACAGAAATCGCGGACTGCGCAGCGGAAGCAGTGCTGATGCTCAGGTCGCTGATGCCCATGCTGCTCTCAGCGGTCGAAATGCTGCCGATCGACACGGTCAACTGGTTGTAGGCATCGGATGTATCGCCGATCTGCAGGGTCAGAGCAGACGCGGAACCATCCAGCAGAGAAATGCCGTTGAAGTTGGCGCTGCTGGCGATACGGTCGATCTCCTCGATCAGAGCGTCCACCTCAGCCTGCAGGTTCTCGCGGTCCACAGTGTCGCTGTAGGTGCCGTTGGCGGACTGGGTAGCCAGCTCCACCATACGGTTCAGCATGTCATGAACCTCGGTCAGGGCGCCCTCAGCGGTCTGCACCAGGGAGATACCGTCCTTGGCGTTGTCCTGCGCCTTGTTCAGGCCGGTGATCTGAGCGCGCATCTTCTCGCTGATGGCCAGGCCGGCAGCGTCGTCGCCCGCGCGGTTGATCTTGTAGCCGGAAGACAGCTTCTCCAGGTTCTTGGCCAGAGCAGAAGTGTTGGTGGTGTAGTTCCGGTAGGAGTTCATCGCCATGATATTGTGCTGAATACGCATAAGATTTTTCCTCCTTGAAAAGTTTCGCCGGCTGCAGGTTCCTTCCCGCCGCCATTTTCAAATTTGTGTCTGCCCGCGCCTGCAGGCCTTTACAGGAGCGGACAAACCATTCTGTGGGAGAACCAAAGCCGCGGCTCTGAATCCTCTCACTGCTTATTTCGTCCCAACCGGGAGAAAAGTTAAGCCCCTTGCAAAAATTTTTTCAAAAATCTTCTTTTAGCCCATATCGCAACAAACGCGCGCGCTTTACAGGGTATGCCGGGGAGATTCCATCACGATCTTGCAAGCCTGGATCACCTGGGCCACCACCATGGATTCATACCGCGCGCGGTACAAACTGGTCATGGGGGTAGCCGCGGGGGCATCCAGCACCACATATTTGGCCGGCAGCCGGGTCAGCGCCAGGGCGCGGGCGTCTGCCATGCAGCGGGGGCAGGTACACAGCCCAAACATCCGCACGTATCGTTCCAGCCGCTCGTCCACGAGAAGTTCCATAATATTCAGACAGACCGAACCGTCCGGCAGGCAGGTCTCACGGGGAGCAAACGGCGTCTCCGGCTCGGTTTCAGGCGGGGCCGGTGGTTCGACCACAACAACCGGCTCCAGCGGCGGTTCGATCGCCGGCTCCGGTTCGGCGGGCTCAGACACCGCATCCGCCGACGGTTCGGCCGGCTCGGGGCCAGGCCCCGCAGCAACAGCCGGGGCGGGCGTCCCATCTGCCGGTTTCCGCGCCGCGGCCTCAATTTCCGACGCGGGCACAGGCGTTTCAAGGGTCGGTTCCGGGGCAGGCGTTTGGTCCGGGGCGAACGCCGAGGAAACCTGCGCGCCAGGGGCGGTATCCGGCAGAGGTTCAGCCGGCGGTTCCTCCAAGGCTGTCTCGACGGCCAAAGCCGGCTCTTCCCGCACCGCCTCCGCCTCCAAAGACTGCGCAAGCGCATCCCGGATGGTGTGGGACAGCGCCTCATTGTTGTGCTTTTCCACCTGCAGGATCGGGGCGATCAGGTGCTGCCCTTCCTGCGGGCGGGACAGCTTGTCCGCTTCCGGTTTCTCTGCCGCGACAGGCGCGGCCGTCTGGGGCGCCGCGGTGGCCGATTCGGCGGCCGGGCGGGGCTGCGGTTCCTCCCGGGCGGGCGGCGCGCCGGCCCCACCGGAGAGCAGGCTCAACACATGGTCTGTCTTGCTGCTGCGGTTGTTTCTTTTATTCTTGCCGGCCATCAGCGCGCACCTCCCCTCTTCACCCGCGGGAAGCGGGCCCCCGCCACCTGGTCGCACAGCGCCTCAAAATCCCGCGCGGGATTGGAGGAAGGGGCGTAATCCACCACGCTCTGGCCGTGGGCCGGGGCCTCCGCCGCCGTGACGCTGCTGCGGATCTTGGTCTCAAACACCACAGTATCCAACTGCGCGGCGATCTGGGAGGCCAGTTCCAGCACCTCCCGATTCAGATTGAACCGGGCCGTAAAGCGGTTGAGCAAAATGCCCAGCACCTGCAGGCCGGGATTGTAAAAATCCCGCACCCCTTCGATGGTCTCCTTGATCTGGGAAACGCCCAGCAGACTGAGCACTTCAGGCGCCATGGGGATGATCAGGCTATGGGCGGCCACATAGGCATTGACCGTGAGCAGATTCAGCGCGGGCGGAGTATCTATAATAATATAGTCATAGTCCTGTTCCACCTTGGACAGGGCGGTCTTGAGCAAAAATTCCCGGCCGGGGCGGTTAAATTCCAGTTCCGCGCCGGACAGCAGGATATTGGAAGGCACAAGATCGCAGGTATCCGTATGGGCAATAGCCTGCTGCGGCTCCACCTCGCCCCGGAACACCTCATACACCGTAACACATTTCTCGATATCCAGCCCCAGGCTGAATCCCAGGCTGCCCTGAGGGTCCAGATCGACCCCCAGCACCCGGGCGCCCCGCCGGTGCAGACTGGCCAGCAGCGCGGCCGCCGTCGTCGTTTTTCCCACGCCGCCTTTTTGATTGGTGATCGCGATCACCGAAGCCGCCATTGTTACCCCTTCCTTTCCTGCTTTCCCCCGCCGCGCAGCCCCCATCCGCCAGACCGCAAAAAAAATTGCGAAAAAGCACTTAAATCTTCCCCCGCAGCGGACGATATAGATATTGAATGAACATTTTGTTCTGTTGCTCACATGGTTCATTCGTGGTCATTGTACCCAAAAGGTTTAACCTTGTCAATAAGCCGCGATTCTCAGGGCTTTTGCCCGATCTCGCTTTAATTTTGGAAAGGAGTGTCAAATATGGCGTCCATCAACAGCCTGAGCGGTTCCAGCTCTTCGTCCAGCATTTACGGAAGTCGCAATTACAATATCATTTCCGGTCTGGCCAGCGGCCTGGATACCGAGAGCCTGATCTCCGGCCTGGTGCAAAGCTACCAGCAGAAGATCCAGTCTCTGCAGCATAAAAACACAAAGCTTCAGTGGGAGCAGGAAGCGATCCAGAACATCTCCGACAAGCTGGTGGAGTTTAATCGAAATTACTCTTCCTACGCTTATTCTCAAACCAATCTGATGAGCTCCAGCTTCTTCAACAACGCGGTCAAGACCACCACCAACGGCGATTTTGCCGCGCTGGTATCCGCCTCCGGCAAGACCAGCAGCGAAGTGGTAATCAACGCCGTGAAGCAGCTGGCCGCCGCCGCGCGTTATACCGTGAGCGGCAACAATCTGAACCTCAGCAGTTCTGACGGTACCACCGTAACCGGAAACGCCGCTGTGGATATGAGCGGTTCGAAGCAGTTGAGCAACATGTCCGGTTCTCTGACCGTCAAGTACGGCGATAAAAAAATCACCCTCAAATTCTCGGCCTCTGAATTGTTTGGCGATTCGCAGGGGTCTCTGGACGCTGCCAAACTGCAGAGCGCCATTGAGGAAAAGCTGAGCGAGCAGCAGATCACCACCAGCAGCGGCTCAACGGTGAACGCCGACACCCTGATCGGGGTAACGGTGGACGCCTCCGGCGCGGTGGCCTTTACCGACAAGTCCGGCGCCGGCAACGCGATATCCATCAGCAGCGCCACCGGCGATCTGGCAGGCATGATCCAGGATCTGGACAGCGTGATCAAGGATAAATCCAACCAGTTTACTTTCACCGATACCACCAACATGGTGGAGACCACCACGGTAGCGGAGTATCTCGCCGGCAAGAACCTTACCGTTTCGCTGGACGGCAAGAGCAAGACCATCGAACTGCCCACGGTAGACCCCAACAGCCCGACGAGCAATGACGATTTTCTCGCCGGACTGCAGGAAGAACTGGACAAGGCGTTCGGCAGCGGAAAGATCACCGCTGATTTTGATTCCGCCAACCAGTTGACCTTTACCTTGGGCAATGCGGGTTCCAGTTTGTCTGTTACCAGTTCTGACAGCGGCGTGACCGAGACCCTGGGCATTGCGGGCGGTGTCAGTTCGTATCTGGACACCTCTAAAAAGCTGGGGGATCTGAATATTGATTGGGATCAGTTGACCAGCACGGAATTTGTTGACGCGGACGGCAACAAGCAGACCGGTTATGAACTGGTGATTAACGGCGAGACGATCGGCACCTATACCAAGGACACCGAGTTGAACACCATTCTCAACAATATCAACGCCAACACCGAAGCCGGCGTGAATGTGAGCTATTCCAAGACTACCGGTCAGTTTGTGTTTACCGCCAAGGAGACGGGTTCCGGCGGCCGGATCGAGATTCAGGACGGCTTGGGCGCGGCCCTGTTCGGCACGGTAGATCCCAGCCAAAGCCCGGCAGGCTACACCGAAGGCAAGGATGCCGAGTTTATTGCCACCATCAACGGCCAGACCCAGGAGTTCAGCCGTTCGTCCAACGCCTTTGATGTGGATGGCATGTCCATCACCCTTAACGGCACCTTCAACACCACGACCAGCGTGGCCGACGTGGGCAATCTGACCGCCAATCAGAGCGTCAGCTTCACCAGCAAGACCGACGCGGATACCATTGTAAACGCGGTCAAGAGCATGGTGGAAGACCTGAACGAGATCCTCAAGGCAGTGAAGAGCGCCTACTCCGACATGCCGCTGCAAAAATCCGACGGGTCGCGGTACGAGCCGCTGACCGACGACGATATGGCGGATATGAGCGATTCCGCCATTGAAAACTACGAGGAAAAGGCCAAGACCGGCATCCTGTTTATGGACAGTGACCTGTCCTCGCTCTACAACGATCTGCGCAACGCCATCACGTCCAGCGGTCTGGATGGCAATACCCTGCGCGAGATTGGTTTGGAGACTTCCTACTCCGACGGTCTGACCACCCTTACGCTGAATGAGCAGACCCTCCGCGAAGCGCTGGAGACCGATCCTGACAAGGTGCAGGAGGCCTTTACCAAGTCCAAGACAAACGGTTCGGCCACCGATGGTCTGATGACGACCTTGCAGACCATCACCGACCGGTATGCCTCCACCACCGGCGCCACCAAGGGCATTCTGATCGAGAAGGCCGGCTCCAAATATTCCCCTTCCGCCTTGTTGAGCAACACTATGCTGAATCAGATGGAGGATGTGGAAGAGGAGATCGCCAAGTGGCAGGACAAGATGTCCACCCAGGTGGATTACTACACCAATAAGTTCACCCAGCTGGAAATGCTGATCAACCAGATGAATTCCCAGAGTGCGGCGCTTGCCGGGCTGATGGGCGGCTGATCGCATCCGCCGGAAAGGAGCACGTCCCATGGACCTACGGGGTTATCAGCATTACCGGGAGGAAGCGTTGAGTACTATGACGCCCGGTGAACTGCTACTTTTGCTCTACGATGAGTTGGTCAAACGGCTGACTCAGGCTGAGCTTGCCCTTGACAAACAGGATTATTCCCTTTTCAATGCTTCTGTTGACCGGGCGGTGGACATTATTCACTACCTGGACGACACGCTGGATCGAAGCTACTCCATCAGTTCCGAACTGACCCGCCTGTATGAATTTTTCTGCTATGAACTCAGCCGGGTGAAAATCGGCCGAAACAAGACCGAACTGGAGCGGATCAAGCGCATGTCGTCCGAACTGCGGGAAAGTTTCCGCTCAGCCGAAAAAAGCACCTCAGAACGCTAAGAGGAAACTGGTATGTTGACCGAACAAACCCTTTCTTTCGCCCACGCTATCGAGCGCCAGATGTACACCAGTCTGACCGAGATCGCGGAATTGACCGATCAGTTGTCTGACGCGGTCAGCCGGCAGGATCAGGTCTCGGTACGGCTGTTTCTCTCGATGCGGCAGGAAGAGATCGACCGAATGCTCGGCCACCGTGCTGCACTGCGCCGTCACTGCGCGGAACTTTCCGCGCAGGACGGCGCGCGTCTGCGGCGGCTGCTGGCCGGTACGGTCGATGACGAACCACCGCCGCCGGAGGCGCAGCCGCTGCTCAAACAGGTAGACAGCAACCGAAAACTACTGGAACGGATCTGCCAGGCAGACCGATCTGTCAGCCGCCGTTTTGGCGGCTCCGCTTCGTTTTATTCCGACAAGTGATCAGGGCGCCGCGCCCTGCCTTGCCGGCATCTTGTCACCGGACACAGACTCTGCTGTCCGGCTGCCCGCAGGAGTGATTTATGCCCCAGATACGTTTGGAATCCATCAGCAAGGACTTCCCCCAGGAACATGAACCGCTTGCGGTCCATGCTATCCGGTCGGTGGATCTTACCATCGAACGGGGGGAGTTCGTTTTTGTGACAGGCAGCAGCGGTGCCGGAAAGAGCACCCTGCTGGATCTGATCGCTTGCCAGACGCGGCCCACCCAGGGCAGCGTCTTTCTCAATGATATCAATGTTACCCGCCTGCCCCGGCGTCAGTGGGTGCGGCGGCGGTTGTGTTTCGGCTATGTGCCGCAGACCCCATCGCTGATCCGCAAGCGCACCATCGGTGAAAACCTCACACTGGCCGCCGTTCTGGGCCAAAAACGGGTGCAACAGCCTCCCGCTGAACGGGTAAAAAAATCCTTGAGCATGGTAGGCCTGGGTGATGTTACCCACCGGTATCCGGTGGAACTTTCCACCGGAGAATGCCGCCGGGTGGAACTTGCCCGCGCCATCATCAATAACCCTGAGATTCTTGTTCTGGACGAGCTTACCGCCAATCTGGACGACGATACCGTCTGGGATATGTTTCTGTTTTTATCCGAACTCAACCGCCATGGGATCACCATTGTCATGGCCTCGCACGCCAAAAAGTTTGTTAATCTGATGCGGCGCCGGGTCATCACGCTGGTGGACGGCACGATTCGCGGCGACGTACAAAAAGGGCGCTACGGCGACGTAGTGGGCTTTAACCCCATCCCGAACGCGAACCGTTTTGTATGATCCCTGAAAGGCCTTTTGGGTCCGGGCCAGCCAACAATGTTTTGTATCGGAAGGAAACCAACTATGAAAAACAAACGTGTTGCCACCAAAATGCTGATCTCGGTGGGGATCACTCTGCTGCTGTCTCTTGCCATGATCATTGTGTCGATCAGTTCGATCGTGTCCATCAGCACCGATTTCCACAATGTTCTTCGTGAAGACGTTGCGATCACCGAGGCCGTTCTGGACAGTGAAATGGATGTCAACTCCATCGCCCGCCATATTCGGGACATGGCCTTGTTCGGGTATGACACCACGACCGAGGGCGAAATTGAAGACTCCATTGCCAGCCTGGATGCCAGCCTTTCTTCCATCCAGTCGCTGTATATGGGCACCGACGGCTTAGCGGATGAATATGTTCAGGCGGTAGAAAATTGGAAATCTGCTTTCAGTGATATCTCCACCGCGCTTCAGGCCGGCGATACCGCCCGTGTTGAACAGCTCATTCAGACCCAGTGCAGCCCTCGTCTGGACCAGGCCGTAAGTACCGGCCAGGCCCTGATCGATCATCTGCAGGGTGAAACCGACGCTATGGTGGGCGGTCTGGAAAGCCGCATCATGTTCAGTATCGTGATCTTGTGCACACTGGTCGTGGTGAGCGTTGTGGTCGGCATCGGCCTGAACCTTTACACCGTGCGTTCCATCGTGGCTCCTCTGCATCAGGCTCAGCAGGCGGTGGTGGCGTTCAGCCAGGGTGACCTTTCCTACCAGCTGGATTATGAGTCCCGGGACGAGCTCGGCAGCATCTGCAGCGCCGTGCGCAGTTCGCAGCAGATCCTGCACAACGCGATCGAGGACATCGTATCGGTCACCAAGCGGCTGGCCGATGGCGACCTGACCTGCGAAATGACCCAGCAATATCCGGGCGAACTGGCCCCCATCAAGGAAAACATCGAATATCTGCTGGACCAGCTGAACGATACCATGGCCAGCATCCTGCAGGCTGCCGATCAGGTGGCTGCCGGTGCCGATCAGGTCTCCACCGGCTCGCAGGGGCTTGCGCAAGGCTCCACCGAGCAGGCCAGCGCCGTGGAGGAGTTGTCTGCCACCATCAACGATCTGGAACACTCGGCTCAGGCAAACCGCAAGACTGCGCAGACCGCCAAGGACCGGGCGGATCAGGCGTCCAATCAGGTACGGGTCAGCAACGAGCGCATGCAGGAAATGCGCCGCGCTATGGGTGAGATCCTGAACGGTCAGAAGGATATCAGCAAGATCATTGAGACCATTGAGAATATCGCCTTCCAGACCAACATCCTGGCTCTGAATGCCGCCGTCGAGGCAGCGCGCGCCGGCAGCGCCGGCAAGGGCTTTGCGGTCGTAGCGGATGAAGTGCGCAATCTGGCTTCCAAATCCGATCACGCCGCCAAGCAGACCAAGAAGCTGATCGAATCTTCCATGTCCACCGTGGAACGCGGCGGTGAGTTGGCGGAGGATGTGGATGCCAACATGCAGAAAACCGTTCAGTATGCCGGCGTGGCCATCGAGTACATGGAAAAGCTGGCGGACAGCACCGTCTCCGAGGCCGAGGCCATTGAACAGCTGACCACCGGTGTGGACCAGATCTCCGCCGTCGTGCAGACCAATTCCGCCACCAGCGAGGAATCCGCCGCTGCCAGCGAACAGCTGTCTTCGCAGGCGGTCATGATGAAACAGATGATCCAGCGCTTCCAGCTGCGGGGGGCGGCCAGCCACAGCTATGAGGCTGAACCGGCCAGTCAGCCCGTTGTAAGTCAGCCGAGTTCCAGCCAGCCTGTCAGCCATCCGGCTTTCAGCCATGCGGCCGCCGGCAGTTTGCCCGCTGATCCGTCGGAGCCGGAAGAAAATCGTTTCAGCAAGTATTAAGCAGCGGTTCTTTCCGTATATTTCACGAAAGGAGTTGGCGACACGATGACGGAAGCGTCTGTAGCCTCCCCCCTTCCCCGCCAGGAACAGGATCTGATTTACGCCCTGGATATCGGCACAAGAAGCGTTATTGGCATGCTTGGCCGCCGGGAAGAAGGTAAAGTCCGCATCCTGGCCATGGAAAAACTGCTGCACACCCATCGCGTCATGCTGGATGGCCAGATCGAGGACATCGCGCAGGTGGCCGCGGCGGTACGCACGGTTACCCAGCGTTTGGAGCAGGACGTCGGCCTGCGGCTCGAGCGCGCTTGCGTGGCTGCCGCCGGCCGGGCGCTGCGCACCGCGCAGGGGTCCGGCATCCGCGAGTTTGCCGCCCCGGAAGCGATCACAGAAGCCACCGTTGCACAGCTGGAGGCCGCCGCTGTGGCCGAGGCCGAACGTTCCATCCATGAGAACGAAGCAGATGGTCAGCAGCTTCTTTTGGTAGGCTATACCGCTACCCAATACCAACTGGACGGATATCCTTTGTCCAGTCTTTTGGGGCATACCGGTCGATGCGCGGAGACCCGGGTCGTGGCTACATTTCTTCCGGGCGGTGTGATCGACAGCCTGTATGCCGTAATGCGGCAGGCCGGGCTGGAGGTCGCCAGTCTGACTTTAGAGCCCATCGCCGCTTTGAATGCCGCGATCCCGGTGGATCTGCGCCTGCTGAATCTGTGTCTTGTGGACATCGGTGCCGGCACCTCTGATATTGCTATCTGCCGGGACGGAAGCGTCGTGGGATATACCATGGCGACCGTGGCCGGCGACGAGATCACCGAAGCCTTGATGCGGGAATACCTGGTGGATTATAACACCGCAGAAACCATCAAAGCCCAGCTGGCAGACGCCGATACGCTCACCTTTACAGATATTCTGGGGCAGGAACAGACCTTTTCACGTCCCCAGGTACAGACCTCCCTGCAGCCCGCCGTGGAATCGCTGGCGCAGGAGATCGCCCGGCGAGTGACCGAACTCAACGGCGCGGCGCCTTCGGCTCTGTTTTTGGCCGGTGGCGGCAGCAAGCTGGCCGGGTTGCAGTCTGCCGTGGCAGCCGCCCTGCAGATGGACGCCAAACGGGTCGCGGTGGCGGGCGGGCACTTTAAGACAACCGCCTGCTCGGATGTGATCTGCCTGGACGATCCCGAATATACCACCCCTCTGGGCATTGCCGTTTCAGCCGGTCTGGGGCTGGTAAGCGACAGCTGCCGCGTGACCCTGAACGGCTCGCCCGCCAAACTGTTCCGCAGCGGCGATCTCTCCGCGATGGACCTGCTGATGATGAACGGATATACCTATTTTGATCTTTTGGGCCGGATCGGCAAACCGCTCGTGATCCAGGTGGATGGTCGGCGGACCGTTTTCTACGGGCAGCCCGCGCAGCCGGCCCGCCTTCTTATCAACGACACGGAAGCGCAGCCTTCTCATGCCGTACATCCGGGCGATGTGGTGGAGTTTACTCCTGCCCGGCCAGGGGAGGACTGCCACCTTACCGCTTCGGAACTGGCACGCCGTCTGAAGGTCGATAAACTCACCGTCAACGGTCAGCTCCCCTTGCCGGACGACGAGATCCCGGCGGGCGCATTTGTCGTTACGATCGCTCCTCCGCCGGAGCCGGACAAAACGGCATCGGCCACGCCTGTTGGCGATAAAAATGAGCCGGTCTCCCGGAGCGGCGCTGCCGAATCATCTGCAGAGATCGCCGCCCCCTCTAATGAAGCGCGGTCGGATACTCCGTCGGCACAGGTGTCTCGCCCCGTTGCGGACGTTACCGGCGCAAAGCTGCCGACCGGGACCGAGGCGCCAACCGACACGTCCCCCTCGACCGGCGCCCAGCCGGCCGCATCTGATGCGGGGGCAGACGAACCGCCCGCGGAAAGCGTGCCGGCCACTCCGGAATCGGTTCGGCCGGAGGGCTGCATCGTTCGTCTGAATGGACGGATGGTGACCCTTCCCCCCAAATCAGACGGCACGCCTCCTTACATGATGGATCTTTTGGAGCTTTCCGGTATTGACTTCAAAAAAGCAAGCAGGCCGGTCGCTTTACGGGTAAACGGCTCCGAGTGCCTTTTTCAGCAGGTGCTTCAGCCGGGCGATCAGATCAGCATTGGCTATGAGGATGAGGTGAACGCGCCATGAAACGTATGGCAATCAAGACAAAAGCGGCAGCACTGCTGTTGGCGGTGCTGCTGACAGCTTGCGGCGGTTCTCAAAAAGAAGAGCCGCCGCAGGTTTATGTTCTGGGGGAAGACAGTCTTCCCTCTTTGAACGCGCTGGTCACGCTGGAAGAGGATGTTCAGTTTGAACAGTCTGCCAGCGAAGATGGCGAGACGATCACATACCGGTATTCCGGGATCACCGACACCGCGCAGACGGCGCAGGACTATACCACCGCGCTGGAGACCGATTATGAATGTGAGATCGGCGCCGCCGAGGCGACCGGCGGCGAGGCGGATTTCTCCGCGATGCCTGGCCAGGCTGTGGCTATCCGCACCGCTACCGATCCCGAGCAGGTTCTGGTGCTGACCATCCAGTGGGATGAGACTTCCTGCTCGGTGACGCCTTCTCTGGCACAGGCGGCCGATCTTTCCTGGTCGCAGCCGGAACCTATCACCCTGGAAGAAGCCATCGCCTATATGAAAAGCCTGTCTCCGTCGTATCTTGGACTGACAGGCAGTATGGACGAATATACCGTGATCCCGCAGGAAGGAATCGTACATCTGGACGGTACGCCCTGTCTGTGCATTAACATCTATCTCGCCCAGACCCATCAATTCCAGCACAGCTATCTGCTCACCCTGCCCGATATGGAAGTATATCTGCTGGATCGGGAGACCGGCGAGGCGTCACGGCTGGGCTGAGGAATGTTCAAAATTTTTTCATCATTTTTCTTTTTTCTTTCATATCCCCCTTTTCTTTCCCAAAAAAGATGTCGATAAGGAATAATAGAGGCTATGTAAACTCATCTCAATACCTGGAGGGAGTCTTGTTAACATGAAAAGTATTCGACAGAAGATCCTGGTCTGTTTTCTGGCCATGACTACGGCTGCCGCTATTGTCTGCGGCGGCTTGGGTGTTTTCATGAGCTATTCCAGCAGCCAGGCTACCTTGCAGCAGAGCATGCTTGCACTGGCTACGGAGACGTCCAATCATGTAACCTACCAGATTCAGTCCTACACCAACGCCGTGACGGCTCTGGGTATGGTTCCGTCTTTGAGCGATCCGGAAACTCCGGTCGATGAAAAACAGTCTCTCCTCAACCAGTGGGTCACGGAATATGACATGATGCGCGGCAACGTGCTTACGACCAGCGGTATGAGCCTGTTTGACGGCAACAGCTACTCGGACCGCGAGTACTTCCAGCAGGCCATGCAGGGAAAGACCTGGATCTCCACCCCCACCGTGAGCAAGATCACCGGCGAACTGTCCCTGATGGTGGCGGCTCCTCTGTGGCAGAACGGTATTCCCAACAGCCAGGTAGTGGGTGTTGTCTATCTTGTTCCGAAGGAGACCTTCCTGAACGACATCATGGCCACCATCAAGGTCAGTGAGAACAGCAGCGCTTACATGATCGACAAGGACGGCAATACCATTGCGGACATCACGATGGACACCGTTGCCAATCAGAATATTGAGCAGGAAGTCCAGAGCGATTCCAGCCTTTCGGCCCTGGCTTCGCTGCATGCGTCCATGCGCAACGGCGAGACCGGTTTTGGCAGCTATACGATCGACGGCGTTAAGAAATACCTGGCCTACGGCCCGGTGGACGGCACCGACGGCTGGAGCATCGGTGTCAGCGCCTATGCCTCTGATTTTATGGCCGCCACCTATCGAAACATTCTGATCATTGTCGTTTTGGTGATCGTGATCATCCTGATCACAGCTTTGCTTGCAATACGGATCTCCAACAGCATCGGCAAGCCTATCAGCCTCTGTGTCGAACGTATCCAGAAGCTGGAGGTCGGCGATCTGACTTCTCCCATCCCCGAATTCAAGCGCAAGGATGAGATCGGCCGCCTTTCCAAGGCGACCGGCGAGATCGTCCGTGTACTGCGCGGCCTGGTCGAGGATATGGGATATCTGCTGGGTGAAATGGCGGAAGGCAACCTGAACGTCCGTTCCCGCAATCGTGATATCTATGTAGGTGATATGTCCCAGCTGCTTGTTACGCTGCGGGATCTGGAGATCCGCCTGAGCGAGACTATGAGCCAGATCTACACGGCTGCCGAACAGGTCTCCGCCGGTTCTGAGCAGGTTTCTTCCGGCGCGCAGGCTCTTGCCCAGGGCGCTACCGAACAGGCCAGCGCCGTACAGGAACTTTCCGCCACCATCAACGACATCAATACCTCGGCGGCGGAGAACGAAGCTGCCGCGCGTGAGGCCCAGGAAAAATCCCATCTGGCCGGCGGGCATGTGGTAAAGAGCAACGAAAAGATGGCTCAGCTGAAGGGCGCTATGGCGGATATCTTCAAGGGCCATCAGGAGATCGGGCAGATCATTGAAGCCATCGAGAACATCGCCTTCCAGACCAACATCTTGGCTCTGAACGCCGCCGTCGAGGCAGCGCGCGCCGGCAGCGCCGGCAAGGGATTTGCCGTTGTGGCGGATGAGGTACGCAGTCTTGCTTCCAAGTCCGATCAGGCGGCCAAGCAGACCAAGGAAATGATCGAGCGCTCCATGGACAATGTGCAGCGCGGCAGCCAGTTGACCGATGAGGTCAGCAAGGCTCTGGATCAGACCATGGCTCTCGCTGAACAGGCTGTGGATCTGATGAACAAGGTCACAGAGAACATTATTTCCGAGACCGAGTCGATCCATCAGGTCACCGAAGGCACCGACCAGATCTCGTCTGTTGTGCAGACCAACTCTGCTACTGCGGAAGAATCCGCCGCCGCCAGCGAGGAGTTGTCCGGTCAGTCGCAGCTGCTCAAAGAGCAGGTGGCCCACTTCACCCTCCGGCAGGATGCCGATCCGGTCGCCGATATGGCTACCGCCAACGAGTAATTGTTCCGCTTCTGCATAATTTACGGCATAAAAAATCACCGGCCCGCCGCGGGCCGGTGATTTTTTATGTAATGGCTGTCGCCTGAGAGCCTGACGTTTTCCAGTCAGGCGGTGAACCGATGTATTGTACGGATCACTTGCCTTGTTCCTTCACATGTTTGGCAAGCCGCTTGTCCTCGGTACGAATGTGGGAGACCAGCACGCCTACCACCATGTTCAGATTGCCCAAAGATTTTACCGTAGCGCCCTCAGCCAGCAAGTTCTGTGCGACTTCGCTCAGCTGACGGCGATAGCCGTCATGGAAGGTCTTGTGGGCCGGATAGCCGGGATATTTGCTGCGGGTCTGCAGGTCCTCTTCGTCCCGGAAATGTTTGGCCACATAATCGTTCAGGAACCGCACGGTCTTCTCGATATTGGCTCGGCCCTCGCCCCGGGAGCAAGCATCCATCAGGTCGTTCACCGCGGCAAACAACTGGCGGTGTTCGGAGTCGATCAGGCTGTTGCCGGTGACCAATTCAGGTGTTACTTCATAATGCACGGAACAATTCTCCTTTCCGATAAGGCCGGGCGCATGTTATGCTCCGGCAAATTCAATCAATAACAGGAGCGATTCTCCTATACTCTCTATTATATCGGCAAAACGATAAAAAACAAGGATGACCTGACAAAAATTCTAAGTTTCTTTTCTTTTGTTTTTCCCGTGAACACTTATTTTTCCTACATTTCAAGCCGATATATAGAGTGAAAGGAATCTGCCGCTCCACGTGCAAGCCGCGTGGAGCGCTGCCACTACATGAGAGGGAGGGCTTTCGATGTCAATACTGCGAGTCGGTACCGGTACCGCGTGCAACGTAGGCGGCATTGCCTCTTACAGCAGAAAACCCGACACTTCCACCGCTGTTTGTCCGGGTCAACGATACGATCAGTTCCAGTTTTCCACCTGTCTGGATAAGACGGAAAAGCGGGTAAAGCAGGTGGTGGGGCATCTGTCCCAGGAGATTCGTTCCCGCGTCAGCGCACAGGATCTGGAACACCTCCGCCAACAGGTATCCGACGGAAGTTACCAGCCGAATCCCCATGAGATCGCCGCCCGAATGCTGCTGTTGAAGGAGGGTGATTGATCTTTCATGGAAATTCAGAAGTATCTTTCTTTTCTGTCCGATCTTCAGAAATGTCTGGACTCCTTGACCGCACTGGAAAACCGAAAGATCAAGGCCGTTCAGACAGCCGATTTTGACGAACTGGACCGGTGCATCAAGCTGGAGCAGGCCGCCGCGCTGGATCTGCGCGGACGTGAGCAAAAGCGCGCCGAACTTTTGAAACAGTTGGGGCTGCCGGATGTTTCCCTTCGGGAACTTCCCTCCCGCTGCCCCGTTGAATCCCGCGGGCAGGTCAGCGCGGTCACCGAAGAGGTACTGCGCAGCTATCAGGTCCTCGCCAGCGCGCAAACAGCCGCACGTACCCTGATGGAATCCAATCTGCGTCATATTCAGCAGGAGTTGGATCGCCGCGAAGAAAAGCGGCAGGCCACACCTGCCCCCCATTCGACGCAGACCGATTTTCGAGTCTGAGAGGAGCAAACTATGGGCACATTTGGATCTTTTACCACGGTTCGCCTGGGCCTTTACGCCGCCCAGAAGGGTTTGGACGTAACCGGCAACAATATCACCAACATCAATACGGAAGGCTATACCCGTCAGCGGCTGAATCAGGTCAGCCTGATCCCTTCGGTCAACGATCGGTATGCCTCCAGCTACAATCCCCGGATCGGCCAGGGCGCTGTGATCGCCGGCATTAACCAGATCCGGGACCCCGGTCTGGATATTTCCTACCGCAAGGCTGCCTCGGATGTGGGGTCTGCCAACACCAAGCTGGAGGGCCTGAACAATCTGGCCACCATCCTGGACGAGGTCGGAAAAGGCGATCTGGAACAGGATGACGGCGTGATCCTCAGCCAGCTGAACGACCTGCGCGATCTGATCAGTCAGGCGATCGTGGGCGGCGTAGATACCTACGATCCTCTGATCCGTTCTTCCGCCGAAGCCCTGACTACCCTTTTCCATTCCTACGCGGACAAGTTGTCCGAGTTGCAGGAGACCTACGAGGACAATCTGGAACAGCAGGTATCCGAGGTCAACGATATCCTCAACAATATCCGGGATCTGAACCTGGCTATCCGCAATTCGGATATTCGCGGAGATCCGGGCCTTGAGTTGCGCGATCAGCGCAACCGTCTGCTGGATCAGTTGAACGAATATATAAAGGTGGACGCGACCTACTCGATGGAGTATGTGGGCGCCGATACCTGGATCGAGAAACTGACGGTCAGCTTGGGCACCGGCGATAAAAACGTGCTGGTGGACGGCGAGTATGCAGCGCAATTCAGCCAGGATCTGCTTGTGCGCAATCCCGCGTTTGATCCGACTCAGCCGGCGAGTGGTACCAATCCTCCCTATCTGGACGATCAAGGGCAGCCCACTGCCGATCCTGCGCTCGCTGCGAAGTTGGAGAACTCCAACTATTCCCTGGTTCTGAGCCCCCTTACCGATGTCCGTGGTCTGAAAGCCTCCGAATCGGATGTTGGGGCGGATATCGGCGACACCGATCTGTATGGGTCCCTGCAGTCGCTGCGGGAGTTGCTGACCGAGGAAGGCGAGTTCGCTTCTCAGGCCGATATCGATATCGATCCCGACGCTTCGGTCAAGCGAGGGATCCCCTATTATCGGCAGATGCTGGATTCGCTGGCGTATGAATTTGCCACGGCTATGAATGAGCTGAATGATACCGGCCTTACCGGAACCGGCAATCTGTTCAGTGTGAGCAGCAACACCAATGACACCGAAGTGACAGACGGTTTGGGCAACGTGATCACCCGCATCAACGCCTCCAATATTTCGGTATCCCACGGCTGGGCCAATGAAACGATCTCCATTCAGGCCACAAGCGATGCCAACGCTGCCAGCGGCGACGTTTCCAATCTTGCCCGATTCCTTGCGCTGTTTGATGAGAAGCAGGAGTTCGATCCGGGTGATATCAACGCCGACTCGATCGGTGATGTTTATAATGGTACCTTTGAGGATATGCTGCTGAAGATCCAGTCCACGCTGGCCAAAGACCAGATGGCTACGGACGCGGTTCTCAACAACTATACCATCACCCTTGATGACATCTATGTGGACCGGGAAGGCGTTATGGGTGTGGACCTGAACGACGAGGCTACCAGCCTGATGACCTACCAAAAGGCCTATACCGCCGCCTGCCGTCTGCTGACCGTTATGGAAGAGGCTTTGGATTCCCTGATCAACGGAACCATCTGATGATCGTGTTCCTGTCTTTTTGAGGTGATTGAACTATGATGCGCGTAACGACCAATTCCACACTGTATACCTATAAAAGGAATTTGTTGAAGACCACCAACCAGTTGTATTCGGCTATGAAGACCATGATGAGCGGAAGGAATTTCGATTCCTACGCGGCAGACCCGGCAGCTGCCACCCGGGCCTTCAAAGTCCACAGTTCCATCAACGCCACCAATACCCAATACGCGAACAATACCACTCTGCTCAACAAATTCTCCACTGCCTGGGATGTGGCGGACGATATGGTCGATAAACTGACCATTGATCTGGCCAAGGCGCCGATCCTGTCCGCCATGAATGCGACCAATCTGAGCACCGCCAATACTCAGGGTGATATCATCTTTTCCGGTGCGGAAGCTATGGTTCAGAGCCTGAACAGCCGCTACGACAATCGCTTCCTCTTCAATGGTGCGGATACCGAAAATCCGCCTTTTGCCTTGGAAGAGGACGGGGATCGTACCTATGTCACCTACCGCGGCGTTCGGATCGATGATCCCGCCACGCTTTCGCAGGAATATCAGGACGAAAACGGCAATACGATTCCGAATCCGGCCGGGGGCAACTACACCAACGCTGAAATGCTGGAAAAATGGTCCAACGAACACCTGTACGCCGACATCGGTATCGGTTTTGCGTTGGATGAGAATGGCAATGTGCTGGATTCCACCGCGTTTGACGGCGCCATCTCCGGCACCAAGCTGATCGGCGGTTTCGGCGTGGATGCTGACGGCGATCCCACCAACATCGTTTCGATCATGGTGCGTCTGTCCGAGATCTTCCAGGACTTTGACGAGGAGACCAAACAATGGGGCCCTGCCGGCGATCAGGAGGATGCTGAGCGCCTTTTGAATAAGTTCAATGCCGCGCAGGAAGAGTTGAGCGCCCAGCACGTTGCGCTGGATACCCAGGCGCAATTTTTGGAGACCAACCAAACCCAGTTGGAGAGCACCTTCTCCTCGCTGAACAACGAGTTGACGACCATTGAACAGGTCGATCAGGTGGAAGCCATTCTCACTCTGGTCGCCATGCAGACCAGCTTCAACGCGGCCCTTCAGGTCGGCGCCAACGTCGTTCCCCAATCCTTGATGGATTATCTGAAGTAACCCCGGGTGTGTGCCCAATAAATCCGCGCTTTGCGCATGAAAGGAGTTTTCAGCGTTATGTACCCGCTTATCGAGATCAAAACAGTTCCCATTGAGATCGAAATGAAGGTCTCTCCGGCCCGTCTGGAATATGCCCGAGGAACTGCCCAGATGGAAATTTCACGGGATAAAGGTAGCCTGAGCATTCGAAGCCAGCCGATCCGCGTAAACATCGACACCTTTGAAGCCCGCAATACCGTAATGCCTACTACCGCCACCTTGATACGTCAGCAGGCGCAGGCCGGGCGGGAAGGTGCATACCAGGCGACCGCCGTTCTGGCGCGGGAAGGCCGCATGATGATGGAGGCGCGCATTGGGCAGCAGGTCATTCCGCAGCTGGCCAAGCAGCAGAACATTGGCGACCCCACCAGTCTGAGCATTGAATTTTTGCCCGGCGCCAGCCCGGATATTTCCTGGGAAGGCGGCGAAATGAGCATTCGGTATGAGATGGACAAACTGAATTTTGACTGGCGCATGGAGCAGATGAGTTTCACCTTTGTGCCGGGCGATATCGAGTTTACCATGACCCAGCGTCCCGATGTGATCATCAAGTATGTGGGCGGGCCGCTTTATGTTCCGCCTTCCTCGGATCCCGATTATGAACCGCTGGATGTAAACGCCTGATTTTTGTCAGGTTTCAAGAGGAGGAAGCGCTTTGCAGCAGCTGGACACAAAGTATTTTGGCCGCATTGAGTATGCCGAAGAAGACGTGCTGGAATTTCCCAACGGATTGTTTGGATTTGAGGCGGAGAAACGTTTTTTGCTTCTTCCCTTTTCCGGCAGCAATGGAAATATGCTCTGCCTGCAAAGTATTTCCGGTCCTTCTCCCGCTTTTATTCTGATGAACCCCTTTTCCCTGAAACCGGATTACGCGCCGATCCTCTCGGCGGAAGAGTTGGCTTTGATGGGGGTTTCCACCAGCCACGAGTTGTGCTATTATGTAATGTGTGTGGCGCGGGAACCTGTGGGCGAGAGTACCGTCAATCTTCGCTGCCCGGTGGTGGTCAATCCCGACCTTCGCCGTGCCGTTCAGGTGATCCTGGACACCGATGCGTACCAGATGCGCCACCGGCTGGACGAGTTTTCCAACGGGGGGGTGAAGTGATTGCTGGTGCTCAGTCGAAAAGTAGGGGAATCCCTGATGATCGGAGAGCAGATCAGCATCACGATCCTCTCGGTCGAATCCAACGGCCAGGTAAACATTGGCGTCAGCGCTCCAAAAGATGTGTTGATCCTCCGCAGTGAACTGCAAAAAGCAGCCAGCGTTAACCAGAATGCAGCGGATACAGCATCTGCTCTTCTCGTGGCCGAACTGGAGTCGGTTCTGGCAGAACACGATTCCTCCCGTTCTGCGCCTCCCCCCGAATAAACAGCGCCGGGGCCCTGCAACATGGGGTCCCGGCCTTTTGCGCGCTTTGCCACAGCGCCGGGTCAGAGCCTTTTCGCATGGGTGCCTTTCAGCGACATAGCTGAACATTCCGTTCTTTTTCTCGCCGGGCTCCGCCGCACCCACGATTCTTTCCCGCTAGTTTTGTAAAAAGGAGAATTTCCCATGGCGCGTGATACGTTGCTGGTCATTGATGAGTCTCCCTTGGATCTGGCGATCCTCCGCACGATTTTTGAAAAGCTGTTTCATGTGGAATGCTTTGAGGAAGCGCGCCCCGCTCTCGCCCGGATCCACCGTGACCCCAAGCGGGTCTGCGCCGTCCTGCTGGATATTTGCCTGGGACGGCGCGGCGCTGGGTTTCAGGTGCTGCAGCAGCTGCAGGCCAACCCGGACACCTCCGATCTTCCCGTGATCCTTGTAACCTCGGAAGCGCAAAAGGAAAATGTGCTGAATGCGGTTGCCAAGGGCGCCACGGATTTTCTGGTGAAGCCGGTCGACCCGCTCACCGTGCAGGAACGGGTCTGTGCTGCCGTGCGGCGGACCTGGCCCACCGGTTCTACCATTCTGGACAATCCGGACGGGCAGAAGAACGATACCGAAAGCGATGTATCCGCGATCGCTTCCGCCACTCCCCTTCCTGAAGATCATTGGGACCGGCTGTTGGAACTGTTTTTTCAGGCTCGGCCCGGGCTGTCTTCGGCCAAATATCATATTCTGGGCCGCATCACCGAGTGCCTGGCCAACGGGCTTCGGAGAGTGGATTCCGGCTGCGGCATCACCGACGAAGATGCCCGTATGATCGGGCGAGCCGCCGCCTACTGTGACGTAGGGCTGCTGGGTATTCCGGACAATGTGATTGAACAGGGGCAGGATCAAGGCGGCGCGGGCCAGGATCTGTATTTCCGTCACACCGCTCTGGGGCACGCACTGTTCACCATCAGCCCATACGGTTCGCTGCCTTTGGGCCGCTACGCGGCAGAGATCACCTATTGGCATCACAAAAACTACGATGGCAGCGGCTATCCCATTGAAAATGCTCCGGGGCCGCTTCCCCTCAGCGCGCAGCTGGTACACGCAGCGATCCGTTTCATGGGATATTCCGACTATTTCTTTGGATATCCGGATCGGCTGGACCGTATGTTGCGGGCACTGGCGTCGGATGTAGGCCGTTTTGTATCGCCGGACATGTATCAGGCCGCGCAGGCTGCACGGGATGCGCTGGCCGATTGCCTTCCCTCCGAGCGGCTGGGCGGATAAAGCCTATACAAAAACGCGCGTCTGTTTTTGAAACAGACGCGCGTTTTTGTATACATATATCAGACAAACGGATTGTAGAAACGGTCGCCATCCCAGAAGGTGATGACCAGGCTCAAAACCAGGAGCAGTACGCCAAAGCCTATGACCAGGTAATCGTTTCGGGCAAAAGGCCGGGCCACATACCAGGTTCGCTTTTTCTTTTTGCCGAAGCCCCGCAGTTCCATAGCGTTGCTGATGGTGTCGATCCGGGCCAGGCTGGACAGGATCAACGGCAACAGGATGTTCACTGAATTTTTCATCCGGGCCAGCAACTTTTCCTTTTTTCCCAGTTCGATGCCGCGGGCCTGCTGGGCCTGGCTGATGCTGTGGTAATCCCGCTGAATGTCCGGAATATACCGCAGGGCGATGGCCACCGAGTATCCCACCCGGTAGGACACACCGATCCGGTTCAGGCTGGCGGCAAATTCACTGGGATTTGTGGCAGAGATGAACAGGATCGCCACCGGCAGCGCCACAAAATATTTGAGCGAAATGTTGAGGGTGTAAAACAGCTGTTCCCAGGTGATGGTGTAGCGCCAGAACAGGTGGACGATCACATGGCGGGTACCATAGATCTGTACCCCCTGTTCGGGGCTGAACAGGTAGATGAACACATCGTTCAAAATCAGAAAGATCAGCATGAACACCAGCATAAACCGCACTTCCCGCAGTTTGATATGACTGACCCGAAACGCGGCAAAACTGACGACCATAAGCCCGATCAACACCCGGGTATCGTAGGTGATCATGCTGGCGAAGGTAAACAACAGAAAAAAGGCCAGTTTGGTGGTGCCGGTGAGCCGGTGCACAAAACTCTTGCGGGGCAGATAATTCAAAACTGTATTAGCAGCCATGTTCGCGCACCTCCCGGTCGTAGTCGATGAACCGCTGGACGAACTGCTCCGGCGGGGTGACGCCGCAACGGTTTGCCAGGGTGAACAGACTGGTCTCTTTCAGTGCGGCCCGCTCTACCAGCGCCGGATCGCAGAGGACCTCAGCAGCGCTTTTGTCCGCAATCAGCCGCCCATCGCTGAACACCAGCGCCCGGGGCGTATATTCCAGCATCAGATGCATATCGTGGGTGATCATCAATACCGTGACCCCCTGCGCGTTCAGGCCGCGCAAAAATTCCATGATCTCGGTATAATGGCGGAAATCCTGCCCGGCGGTGGGCTCGTCCAGGATGATGACCTCCGGCCCTAGAGCCAGCACGCTGGCGATGGTCACCCGCTTTTTCTGCCCAAAGCTCAGCGCTGATATGGGCCAGTTGCGGAAAGGATACAATCCACAGATCTTCAGGGTATCTTCCACACGGGCGCGGATCTCCGCGTCGGAGAGATCGTTGTGCGCAAGACCCAGCGCCACCTCGTCAAAAATCATGGTCTTGGAGATCATCTGGTTGGGATTCTGCATCACATATCCGATCCGGCGGGCCCGGGTGCGGATGTTGTCGTCTGAGATACCCCGCCCCTCCAGAAAGATCCGGCCGGCGTCCGGGGTCTCAAATCCGCACACCAGTTTGGAGAGGGTAGATTTGCCCGCGCCGTTACGCCCCACAATGCTTACCATCTCTCCTTTTCGGATCGAAAACGAGATATCCCGCAAGGTGGGCCGGTCCTTGGTATAACCAAAGTTCAGCCCCTGAACCTCCAGCAGCACCGGCCGCTCCGGTTCGGCGGCCGCGGGCAGGGCCGCATGGAACCAGCGGCGCACCTGCTCCTTGTCCGCTTCATCCAGCACAAGGGTGTCCGGATGGGCGGGCCGTTTCTTTGGGGTGATGGTCACGCCGGCATACTTCAATGCCGTCAGGTAGAGGGGTTCCCGGATGCCGGTCTCGGTGAGCAGATTGCCCGACAGCAATTCATCCGGCCGCAGATCGGCGGCAATGCGGCCCTCGTCCATCAGGATGATCCGATCCACACTGCGCCAGAGCACATCCTCCAGACGATGTTCAATGATCAATACCGTAGTGCCGGTCTCTTTCTGGATGTGATCGATCAGTTCGATCGTCTGTTTGCCGGCGGCCGGGTCCAGATTGGCCAGCGGTTCGTCGAACAGCAGGATCTTGACCGCGTCCACCATGACCCCCGCTAGGCTTACCCGCTGTTTCTGCCCGCCGGACAACTCGTGAGGCGCATACTCCAGATGATGTTCCACATCCACCAGCTTTGCCACCCGCCGGGTGGTGGCGTGCATCTCCGCCTGGGGCACGCAGTCGTTCTCCAGGGCAAAAGCGATATCCTCCGCCACAGTCAGGCCGATAAACTGCCCGTCCGGGTCCTGCAAGACGGTGCCCACCGATTTGGACAGCTGAAAAATGCTCTCCTTTTTGGCCTCTTTCCCGTCCACGATCAGCTGGCCGGTGGATTCCCCCGGGTAGCTGAAGGGGATCAGCCCGTTGACACAGCTGGCCAGCGTGGACTTGCCGCTGCCGGAGGGGCCGGCGATCAGGATCTTCTCCCCCGGATAGATGTCCAGATTGATGTTGTACAGGGTGGGACGCGCCTGCGCGCGGTACTGAAAGGTATAATCCCGAAAGGAAATAATGGGCTCGTTCATGGCTCGGGCTCCTTCATGTGTAGAATCGAAAGGGCGAACGCGATCCCGCGCAGCGCCCACACACCCGGCCGCACCGCAAAGCAAGCGGCCGGATAAATCGCAAATGGGAGAGGGCCCGGACGGTCCTCTCCCATACTGTTCCCTGTTTGGCGGGCGGCAGGCCGCGCTTGCCCGGGAACCCGGATCACTCCTTATCCAGAGAACCCTTCTTGGCAATGGTCTTGCTGTAGGCAGCCACCAGCAGAGCGCCCACGATCACAGCGGTCAGGCTGTTGGCGATGGCGGCGAACACACCCTGCGCATAGACCTTCTGGACCGGCTCCGCATAGATCAGCACGTCCAGGGAGGGGGCAACCACGATCCAGGCGATCAGGTTGGCCACAACGTTGACGCCGGCGAACAGCGCGATCTTCTTTTTGCCGAAGTCGCCTTCGCTCAGGGCCAGTTTCTTGGCAGCCAGGCCCACGATCACACCCACCAGGGTGGAAGCGATGACCCAGCTCCACCAGGGGCTGCCGCCCCAGGACAGGTCGATCAGGGTGTGACCGATCAGGCCGATCAGACCGCCGGCCACCGGGCCGTACATGGCGGCCAGCATGCCCAGAATGGCATACTGCAGGCTGATATTGGTGTTGGGAATACCGCTGGGAATAGCCACAAACCGGCCCAGCACAAAGAACAGGGCCGCGCCGATACCGACCGCCACAACCGTCTTGATGGAAGAATTCTTCATAGTGCACAACTCCTCACAATAATATTGCCACAGAGAGGATCTCTGCAGAACCACAAGGAAGGATCATTCGTATACGATGCGCGGCGCCTTGCGCAGCACGATCCGCCAGGTGATGCCGGTGCCGATGTTGTAGGCCTTGGAGAAGCTGCCCTGGTTGATGGCCACCGCCACACAGTCCAGGCTGTTGACATACAGCAGCGGTTCGCCCACGTTTACATCCGCGAAACTCTTGGCGTACACCATGATGTTTTTGTACAGGGTACGGGTGTCGTTGGAGATGGTCACCTCCACCCGGCCGCCGTGCCGGATCCCCAGCTGGGCAAACAGTTCCCGGGAGATGTTGGTCCACAGCGAGCCAAACCGCACATCCAGCACGTCGATGGTGCCGGTGACCGTCTCCCCTTCCTTGCGGGCTTCGATGACCGGCAACTCGATAACGCTGTCCACCGGGACGGCGGGGCCCACCTGTTCAAAGGTGATGATTCCGGAGGCCAGCCGGGCCCCGGTGTAGGCGTAAATGTCCCGCCCGTGGAAGGTGTAACTCTCGCCGGAATTAGGCAGGCGATTGATGCTCTCGTCGATCACGCGGGCCTCCACGATACCGCACATCCGCTTGATGTGGGTGAGGGTGCCGTTGTCCGGGGTAATGATGTACTGGCCTTCAGCCGTTTTAACGCCGATGCTGCGCCGGGTGGAACCCACCCCCGGGTCCACCACGCTGACGAATACGCTGCCTTTGGGCCAGTAACTCACCGTCTGGATCAGGCGGTAGCTGGCCTCCCAGATATCATACTGAGGAATGTCATGGGTCAGGTCGAACACCCGCAGTTCGGGGCAGACGCTCTCCGCCACGCCGTACATGGCGCTGACCGCGCCGTCCGCATATCCGAAATCCGATTGCAAAATCAGGGGATTCATGGTTTGCCTCCCAACCACGGCCAGGCCGGAACCGATCCGACACTTTACGCCGCAAAATTACACTTTAGTATACGCCTTTCTTTTGGCGGTTGTCAAGATACGCGCCGTCAGGGCTTTATTTTTCCTCCGGGACCGGCGCCTCCGCCGGCACCCGAATGGTCACCCGGGTGCCCTTCCCTGGCGCGCTCTCGCAGAACAGGCCATATCCCGGCCCGTAGGCCAGGTGCAGCCGCTCGTTGATATTCCGAACCCCATACCCGCCTTTTGTGTTGGCACTGGAGGCGTCGGCGGAGAAATTGGCTTCCCGGGTCGCCGGGTCCATTCCCACCCCGTCATCCTCCACCGTGATGCACAGGTCCCTGCCTTGGCGGCAAGCCGCGATCCGCAGCCGGCCGGTCTTGTCCGGTTTTTCAAAGATCCCGTGGATAATGGCGTTTTCGATGATGGGCTGCAATACGATCTTGATGATGGGGCATCGGGTAATGTCCGGTTCTATGTCCCAGTCCACCTGTACCCGATCCTCAAACCGCAGGTTCTGGATCTCCACATACAGCCGCGCATGACGCAGCTCGTCCGCCAGCGGGATGACCTCCCGGCCCCGGCTCAGAGACAGCCGGTAGAACTGCGCCAGGGCATTGACCATCCGGCTGATCTCGGGTACATTGCGGGCGATGGCGGTGCAGTTGATCAGATCCAGGGAATTGTACAGAAAATGGGGATTGATCTGCGCCTGCAGAGCTTTCAGCTCCAGCGCTTTGATCTGTTGGCCCTGTTCCAGCTTTTCATCCATCAGGGTATCGATCCGGGTCATCATATTGCTGAAGCTGCGCATCAGCTGACCGATCTCGTCCTTTCCCACCGGCTCCACCCGTGCGGACACGTCTCCGCGTTCCACCGCCTGCATGGAGTCGTTGAGCCGCAGCAGCCGCCGCACCATTGACTGGCTGAGCAGATACGCCAGCAGGTAGGCGGCGCCGGCCAGCAGGATCACCACCGCCAGCAATTCCAGCTGCAGTTCCCGGCTGGTGCGAAAGATATCGTCCCGCGGCAAGGCCACGGCCAGCGCCCAGCCGCAGCCTTCCAGCGGGATATACCGGGTATGGTATCGCGCGCCGCCCGCGGACAGTTCGTTCCATCCGCCGGACAGAGCCGTGTCGGCCTGGGGCGAAAGCGCGTCCGCCAGCGCCTGCGCCTGGTCGGAGGAGCCGGTCAGCACCCGGTCTCCGTTCAGCAGGAACACCATGCCGTTGCGGGTGATGGTGCTGCGGTTCACTGCGGCCTCCACCCGGTCGGCGGCGATATCAATACGCAGCACGGCCAGCGGCTCCTGTACATGGCTGGGATCGTACAATACCCGCATCAGGGAATACCAGTCCTGCTCCCCGGGCGGCTGATCGGCGAAATCCGAGGGGGAAAACCAACGGACAGACGCGCCATCCCCGAAAGCTGCCAGCCAGTTGCTTCCCTGCGCCGCCGTCAGGGAGACGATATCGGCGGAGTTGGTGTACAGATAATCGTTGCTCACATACAGGCGGATCCGGTCCACCCCCGACAGGCTGCGCAGATAGGTGAAGGTGGTGGAGATCCGGTCCCGATCCTGCAGACGCTGGATGTAGGAGGTATCCGCCGGGTCGCTGGCCGCCAGGGCGTACAGCGTCGGGTCCATGGTCAGGATATCGGCGACCTGCGGCAGCCGGCCGAACAGATCCTCCACCGCGATGTGGGTATCTTCGAAGGCTTTTTCCGCGGCGGAAAAGGTCTGCTCCTCGATGACCGTGTTGATCCGGTGGAAGGCGTACAGGGTGAACACCCCCAACGGCAGCACCAGCAGCAGAAAAAAGATCACCAGCAGTTTGCCCCGCAGCCGGGCGTCCAGCAGCAAGGAACGCCCCCAGGCGCGCAGTTTACTCTTGCATCTCATAGCGATTTTGATTCTCCCGATACAGTTTGGGCGGAATGCCCACTTCTTTGGTAAACAGCTTGACAAAATACTTGCCGTCGGCATAGCCCACCTCATGGGCCACCTCATACAGTTTGCGGGAGGGGTCGGCCAGCAGGGCCTTGGCCCGGTTGATCCGCAGTTCGGTGAGTTTCTGGTTGATGGTACGGCCGCAGTTTTTTTTGTAGGCGCTGCACAGATAGGTATGTACGAATCCCAGATCTGAAGCCATCGACTGGACCGTCAGGGTACTGTCGGCATAGTGGGCGTCCAGATATTCGTCCACCCGGGTCACGATGTCCTGGGCGTTGGCCTCCACCGCTGTAAAATAGGCCTGCATCGCGCCGGCCAGGGTCTCCCAAAGCTGTTTCACGGTGGGTTGTTTGGCCGCGGTATAGAGCAGGTAATCCCCCTGTTCGGTCACGGCGGTGATATGGCGGCTTTCGGCGGCGGCCAGCAGCGCGAACACGATCTGGCAGTACAGGTTGCGCACCACCTCCGGCGGGGTGCCTTCGCAGCGGCGGATCTCCCGGTACATCTCCCCCAGCAGGTCCATCGTTTCGCCGCGGCGCTTGTGCCGGATGCGGTTGCTCAGTTCCGTGAACACGGACTTGTCAAATTCATACACCGTTCCATTGCCCGGCTCCGACAGATCCCCTTCCTCCCCCCGATAAAACACCAGGTTCGGGTCGGGGCGGGCGCGGGATTCCAGTTCGGCGGTCACCTCCCGCAGCACGCCAGTCACTTCCTCCAGGTCGATGGGCTTTTCCACATAGCTGGCAGCCTTGAGCTTGATGGCCCCTTTCAGGTATTCTTTGTCGGTATACCCGCTGAGAAAGATAAACTGGCAGTCCGGCCAGAGTTCCCGGATCTGCGCCGCCAGTTCCAGGCCGTTCATCCGGGGCATTTTGACGTCGCTGATCACGATGTCCGGCCGGTGCAGCCGGGCCAGTTCCAGCGCCTGGCGGCCATCCTCGGCCTCCTCCACCCGGTCCACCCGGAGTTCCTGCCAGGGAAGATAGTTTTTCAGTATCTCCCGGGGCATTTTTTCATCGTCTACCACAAGCACCGAAAAGCGCATGCCGATCCCTCCTGTTGCGGGTTTGTGCACTTTATCTATAATATAGATGAAATTTTTCTTCTGTTCAATGGATTTTCGTGCAATCATTTGATTTTTTCTTAAACAGCATAATTTTTCCCTCCTTTCATAATCGGCTCCCGTTGTTTTGCCGGTACCGGTCTGGTACCATGTAGATGGACAAAGAAATTCACCGGACAAGGAGGATGAGAACCGTGAAACGGCCCCAAAACGCCTTTCTCCGGGATCTGAAGGAGAACCGGGTCAAGTGGCTGATGCTGCTTCCGGCGGCCATCGTGGTGATCCTGATGTGCTACATTCCGATGGGCGGCATCGTGCTGGCCTTCAAGGAGTACAACTACCACGACGGTATCTTCGGCAGCCCCTGGGTGGCCTTCAAAAACTTTGAGTATTTCTTCCAGTCCGGCAAGGCCTGGAGCGTTACCCGCAATACCATCCTGTACAATCTGGCGTTTCTGTTTATGAACACCTTCCTCCAAATTACCTGCGCGATCCTGCTCAGCGAACTGGCGGGCAAATGGTTCAAGCGGATCACCCAGTCGGTGATGTTCTTCCCCTACTTCATCTCCTGGGTGGTGGTAGGGGCCTTCATCTACAACATGTTCAACTACGAGTTCGGCGCGGTCAACACCTTTCTGGAATCGGTGGGGCTGGACCCGGTGGATATCTATTCCAACAAGGCGATATGGCCCTTTATCCTGATCGGGGTGAGCGCCTTCAAGAACGTGGGCTACGGCACGGTGATGTATCTGGCCAGCATCATGAACATTGACGGCCAGCTCTACGAGGCCGCCGACCTGGACGGGGCCAGCATGTGGCAGAAGATCCGCTACATCACCCTGCCGGGCATCCGGCCCACCATCGTGATCCTGTTCCTGCTGGCCATCGGTACCATCATGAAGGGCGATTTCCAGATGTTCTGGCAGGTCACCGGCAACAACCCGATGGTGCTGGACGTCACCGATGTGATCGACACCTACGTGACCCGTTCGCTGCTGCAATTGCAGGAGTTCGGCATGACCAGCGCCGCGGGGCTGTACCAGTCGGTATTCTCGTTCTTGCTGGTGCTGCTGGCCAACAAGCTGGTCAAGAAGGTGGAACCCGACTACGCGCTGTTCTGATAAGGAGTGATCCCATGACAAAGGCAAACAAGACCCCTAAAAAGCCGGTGGGCCGGGACCGGATCACCTTCGATATCCTGTCCCATGTGATCCTGGCGGTGCTGTCCGCCTGCTGCCTGCTGCCCTTTCTGCTGGTGCTCAGCGGCTCCTTCTCGGACCAGACCTCCATTCTGACCCACGGCTACCAGCTGATCCCCGAGACCTTTTCGCTGGCCGCCTACCAGACCCTGTTCAAGATCCCGGAAGACCTGTTGCGCGCCTATGGTGTGACCATCTTTGTTACGGTGACCGGCACCCTGCTGGGGCTCTTTCTCACCAGCATGGCCGCCTATGTGCTCTCCAGCCGGAACTTCCGCTACCGCTACCAGATGTCCTTTTTCTTTTACTTCACCTCCATCTTCGGCGGCGGTCTGGTGCCCTGGTACATCTTCAACACTAAATACCTGCATTTTCATAACAACATCATCGCGCTGATCCTGCCCATCCTGATCAACGTGACCTATCTGCTGATCCTGAAAAGCTACATGGCCGGCATTCCGGAGGCGCTGTACGAATCCGCCCGGCTGGACGGCGCGGGGGATTTCACCATCTATCGCCGGGTGGCCATGCCGCTGTGCAAGGCGGGCCTGGCCACGGTGGGGCTGTTCATCGCCCTGAACTACTGGAACGACTGGTACGACGCCATGCTGTTTTTGGACGAAGGGCGCAGCGATCTGTACCCCCTGCAGTACTTCTTGAACAACATCCTCACCAAGGCCCAGGCCATCAGCGCGGCGGCCGCCCGCAGCGGCCTGCCCATGAGCGAGGTGCCCAGCGAACCCATGAAACTGGCCATGACGGTGGTGGCCACCGGTCCCATCATCCTGCTGTATCCGTTCCTGCAGAAGTATTTCGTAAAGGGCGTCACCATCGGCGCCGTAAAAGGCTGAGGTAAGAATCCGCGCATCGGATGCGCGGCGTGGCATACACACAAAGAAAAGGAGGACCCCCATGAAAAAGACAGCGAAACTGCTGGCGCTCGTACTGGCCCTGATCCTGGTGCTGAGCGCGTTCACCGCCTGCGGCCAGACCGGCAACTCCAGTTCTGCGCCGCCCTCGTCCGCCGGTTCCGCCGCGGCGTCCGGCCCGGACATCTCGGAGGAAGTCACCCTGACCATGTACCTGATCGGCGACCGCCCTGTGGACAACGACCTAGTGTTCGAGAAGATCAACGAGCGGCTGAAGGAGGCCATCAACGCCACCATCGACGTGAAGTTCATGAGCTGGAGCGAGTATGAGCAGAAATACCCGCTGATCTTCGCTTCCGGCGAGGACTGGGACATCATCTTCACCGCCGACTGGTGCTTCTACAACGCCCAGGCCACCAAGCAGGGCTTCTGGGAGATCACCCAGGAGGCGCTGGAGACCTACGCCCCCATGACCGCCGAGAGCATGTATCCCGAAGCCTGGGAGCAGGCCAAGGTGGACGGCAAAGTCTACATGCTGCCCATGAACTATCAGGAGCTCACCGCCTATGTGTGGATGGCCCGGGGCGATCTGATGGACAAATACGGCATCGAATCCCTGGACACCTTTGAGGACGCTGAGGCCTACATGCAGGCTATCGTGGACAACGAGCCCTCCATGATCCCGCTGGACGTGGGCTCCGACTACGACCGTCAGTTCGTGTTTGACCTGATGTGGAACGTGGAATCCAACGCCAAGGGCAACGACCGGTACGCGGTGCTGCCTCCCGCCAATCTGATCACCTGCGTGGGCGAGAACGATCCCGAAGCCAACGTGATGAGCACCCTCGATACCGACATCTTCCTGAACGTGCTGAACCATGTGAAGGATTGGAAGGATCGTGGCTTCTGGAGCAAGAACGCCGTGGTCAACACCCAGAACAACACCGAGAGCTTCCAGGCCGGCAAATCCGCCCTGGCTGTGATGAACATCAACACCGCCAAGAGCCTCTACGCGACCCTGCAGGCCGAGCACCCCGAGTGGGACGTGCGGGTGTTTGACGCCATGAACGGCGCTCCCGCCACCATCCAGTCCTACCTGGCCAACGGCATGAGCATCTTCTCCAAGTCCAAGAATCCTGAGCGCGCCCTGATGGCGCTGGACTATCTGCGCAACGACCCCACCTGCAACGACCTGTTCTGCTACGGCATCGAGGGCGTGCACTGGGAGGCGGTGGGCGACCACGGCCTGAAGTCTCTGCCGCAGAGCAGCAACTACGCCTACGACAGCAACTGCAACTGGGGCGTGCGCAACGACGCCACCTGGCGCACCGTGGAAGGCGGCATCCCCAACCAGGACGAACTGGTGGAGAACTGGAAGACCACCGCCCGCAGCGGCCGGTATCTGACCTTCGTGTTTGACGATTCCGAGGTCAAGAACGAGGTGGCCGCGGTAAGCGAGATCTACAACTCCGACTACAAACTGCTGCAGCTGGGCTTTACCGACGACCCGGAGGGCGACATCCAGAAGCTGCAGGAAAAGCTGACGGCAGCCGGCGTTGACAAGCTGCAGGAGGCCTTCAAGACCCAGGTGCTTGCTTTCAACGAAAGCCATTCCGCCGAATGACCCTGTGATCCATACACTGGGCGGAACTTCCCCCGTTTGGGGTGGGGGTTCCGCCCTTTTTCAATCTTTGGGAAAAGGAGCGACTATGAAAAAACGAAGGATCCTAAGCGGCCTGCTGGCCGCGCTGTTCACCGCAGCCGTTCTTCCGCTGGCTGCACCTGTGCGGGCGCTGGGCCCCTCGGAGGTCACCGTCACGGTGGACGGCGCCAGCGCCCGTCCGATCGGGGGCGCACGCCGTGTGGGGGTCAACATCGAAATGTCCATCACCAGCGACGAGATGTGGGCCGCCGACGGCAACTGGATGGAGCAGACCTTCGCGGCCGGTTCTCTCAGCATGATGCGCTGGGGCTATGACGCCTGGGCCTTTAACTGGGAGACGGAAGAACCTCTCTCCCCCGCCCGCTATTGGGGCGGCCTGAACACCCACGACGCTGCCGGCACCTTCGGCCTGCGGGAGTTCATCGACTTCTGCAAGCGCCAGTCGATCGTGCCCTTTGTGATGATCCCGCTGGAATCGCTGGACACCTTCGGCGGCGAAGCCACTCTGGAACAGATCCAGGACCTGACCGCCTCCATGGCCCGATACATCGCCGACCAGGGCATTGAACTGTGCTACTTTGACATGGGCAACGAGGTCTGGAACCACGGAGCGGACGGCCTTGACAACGCCCGCTATCTGGGCGGGCTGTACCCGGAATTTCAGCGGATCGTAAAGCAGGCCAACCCGAATTTCCGGCTGGTGTTGCAGCGCGCGCCGGAAAACATCCTCTGGAACCGCTGGAACAACGCCCTGGTGGAGGCCTCCGGCGGGGCGTTCGACGCCTATGACGACCACCGGTATGCCTTCTATGGCTGGGACAAGTATTTTGACAAGGACGGGGACGATATCCTGACACCCGGAAAGCCCATCGAGGGCAAGGAGGCTATCCTGGGCGAGTGCGACATCGGCTGGACCCCCATCCAGGACAACTGGGCCGCCGGCCATGTGCGGGACCTGGGCGGCGGCATGGCGCTGCTCAATGCGCTGCTGGACATGGTCAACCGGGAATCGTACGATCAGATCCTCACCTGGCCTTCCCACTGGCCCAGCAAAGCCTCCATTACCAACGACGGCATGGACAACGCCTTCGGCTGGTTCGATCTGGACGCCTGGTATCTGACCGGGGATACGCAGCGGTTCACCGGGCCTGTCCTGGCCCACCGCATCCTGAACCAGAACGTGCTGGACAACACCCTTGAGGCATCCAGCACCGCCCCCACCGTGCGGGTATTCAGCTATGAGAATACCGGCGCCGATGACCTGCGGGTCATCGTTATCAACAAATGGGACCCCACCACCCTGACCCTCCAGATACCCGACCGGTACCGCATGGCCGACGCCATGGTGCTGCGGGGGGAGAGCGTCTGGGACACTGCCCCCGACTATGTGAGCCATCTGGGAGCGGGGGTGCCGGTCTCCGGCGGCGTGCTGCGGGATGCCATCCCCGGTGAGTGCGTGGTGGTCTACCACTTCACCACCGACACGGCGGACGCCCTGCCTGCCGCCCCGACCCTCACGGCCCCCGCGGAAAACGCTGTGGGCAGCACGGCCCAGACCTTTGCCTGGCAGGCGGTGCCGGGCGCGGTAAACTACCATCTGGTGGTCTCCGCCAGCCCGGACCTGACCGATCCGATCCTGGACACCTACACCGGCCCCAACACGCTGTACCAGGCCTCGCAGGATCTGCCCGACGCGGCGGTGCTGTACTGGACGGTGTCCGCCGTGAACGCGGCCGGCGAGGCCGCCGCCCCGGCGCGCTCTTTCCAGACGCCGGGACTGGATGCGGCCCGGGTGCTGACGGTGGACGAGAGCAGCGACTTCATCGCCCGCAGCGGCGGCTGGAATCTGCAGCGGTCGGAGAAGAGCTACAACGGCACCGATATGTCGGCACAGAGCGCCGGCGAGTACGCGGAGTTTACCTTCACCGGTACCCAGGCCCGGGTCCTGGGCATCCGGGGCGACTGGTGCGGCCTGGCACAGATATCCGTGGACGGCGGCGAACCGGTCACGGTGGACACCTACAGCGCGGTGCGGGAGGACCAGGCCGTGCTCTTCGACACGGGCGAACTGGCGCCGGGGACCCACACAGTGCTGCTGCGGGTGCTGGGAGAAAAGAGCGCCGGTTCCATCGGCTGCTGGATCGAGTTTGACGCAGTGCAGCTGCTGGACAGTGCCGGCAACGACCCAAAGATGGACACCGCTGTCTGGAACGAGGATGACGCCCGGGTAAGCCGCTTTTCGATCTGGACTCACCAGTCGGTGGAGGGTTGCTACCACGGAGATGATCTGTCCAGCAGTACCTGGAAGGCCCACGTGGAGTTCACCTTTACCGGTACGAACGCGGTGCTGCGGGGGCTGAAGGCTCCCTGGTGCGGCACGGCGGACATCTCGGTGGACGGCACGGTGGCAGCCACCGTGGATACCTACGCCCCCGAACTGCAAAGCCAGGCCGTCTGGTACGACACCGGCGAACTGCCTTTCGGCACCCATACCATCCGCATCACGGTAAACGGCGCAAAAAGCAGCGCCTCCCAGGGCAGATGGGTGGAATGGGATACCGTGACCTGGCGGTGAACCCCTGTAAGGAAAGGAGACGCCTATGACCGAATTTGCCTTTCGGCTGACCGACAGTCTGGAAAAGGTGCGGCCCGCCTGCCCGCCCCCCGTTTGGGAGCCGGCGCGGGTGACCCTTCTGCGCGACCAGCGCTGGAGTTTCCAGCTGGCTTATACCTGCGCCAACGACGATTTTGGCGAGAGTTCCACCCTGTTCCGGGTCCGGTGTACAGGCCCGGCGGCCGCGGCGGCCAGCCTTCGCCGGGTGGATCTGGCACCCTGCGAGTATCCCTGCCATGGCACCTGGGACGACAACTACCTGACCACCAGCCCCGGCCTGCTGCCGGATCTGCTGGTCCCCCTTGCCCCGGATGAGCCGGTGCGGGGCATGCCCGCCCAATGGCGCAGCCTGTGGATCGCTCTGGACGCGGCACAGCTGCCGCCGGGGGACACGGAGCTCCGGCTGGAGGTGCGCACAGAAACCGGCGAGCCGCTGGCGGACTTTTCGGTGCTGGTACGGGTGCTTGCCCGGACGCTGCCGCCCCTGACACTGTATCATACCCAGTGGTTCCATGCGGACTGCCTGGCCGACTACTACCAGGTGCCGGTGTTCAGCGAAGAGCACTGGCGCATCCTGGACAACTTTATCGCTGCCGCCGCCGCTCACGGGGTGAACATGCTGCTGACCCCGGTGTTCACCCCGCCGCTGGACACCGCCAAGGGAGGCGAGCGCACCACCGTACAGCTGGTGGAGATCGACTGGGACGGTGAAACCTACCACTTTGACTTTTCCCGGCTGCGCCGCTGGGTGGAACTGTGCCGCAAACACGGGATCACCGAGATCGAGGTGGCCCACCTTTTCACCCAATGGGGAGCGGTGTGCGCGCCCAAGATCTGGGTGAACACCCCCGCCGGCCCGGAAAAGCGGTTCGGCTGGCACACTCCGGCGGTGGGCGGCGAGTACACCCGGTTTTTGCGGGTGTTTCTGCCCGCCCTCAAGGCGGAACTGGACCGGCTGGCAGGGCTGGACCATGTGTGGTTTCATATTTCGGACGAGCCCCACGACCACGAAAAAGAGACCTACGCCGCCGCCAAGGCCACCGTGGCCGACCTGCTCGCCGGCTGCCACGTGATCGACGCGCTCAGCAGCTACGCGATCTACCGGGAGGGCATCGTGGAAAAGCCGGTGGTCTGCTGCGACCATCTGCAAACCTTTGCCGACCAGGGGGTGACCGGCCTGTGGACCTACTACTGCACGGTACAGGCGATCGACGTGCCCAACCGTTTCATCGCCATGCCCAGCGCCCGCAACCGCATTCTGGGCGTGCTGCTGTATTTGTATGACATCGAGGGATTTCTGCACTGGGGATTCAACTTCTACAATTCCCAGCGCTCGGTACGGCATATCGACCCCTTCCGCGTTACCGACGCGGGCGGGGCGTTCCCCTCCGGGGACCCGTTCCTGGTATATCCGGGGCCGGACGGAACGCCCTGGGAGTCCATCCGGGGCGAGGTGCTGAAGGAAGCCTGGCAGGACCTGCGGCTGCTGCGGCTGTATGAGGACCGCTTTGGCCGCCCACAGACACTGGATCTGCTGCGGCAGACCGGCGGCGAGATGACCTTCGCCCGCTACCCCACCGGCAAGGAGTTTTTTGCCCGGCTCTGGGCCCTGGCCCTGGCCCGGCTGAACGAAGCCGGAGGGCTGTGATCCCGTTTTTGCGCTCCGCGCCCCCGCTCCGGCGGGGGCGCTTTTTCGGAGGCGACCATACGCAAAAGGCATAGTTGTGCATAGAAACCTGGTATTAGACATTTACACGCGGGAGAGATATACTACAGGAAAAGAAGTATTTCCGTGGCGCAGCATCTGGGAAAGGGAGCGTTTTACTATGCCATCCATCGTATATTTTACCAAAGCGATCACACCGGAAAGCCTGAACCGCATCTTTGACGCGCTAGGGGTCACCTTGCAGGGTAAGGTAGGGGTCAAGATCTCCACCGGCGAACCCGGCGGGCACAACTACCTGCATCCGCAACTGATCGGCAGCCTGGTCAACCGGCTGAACGGCACCATCATCGAATGCTGCACCGCCTACGGCGGCCAGCGGCAGGACCCGAAACTGCACTGGAAAGCGATCGAGGACCACGGCTTCCGAGCCATGGCCCCCTGCGATATCATGGACGAATTTGGCGAAATGGAGCTTCCGGTACAAAATGGGTTCCACCTGGATAAAGATATCGTGGGGCAGCATTTTGCCAACTATGACTCGGTGCTGGTGCTCTCCCACTTCAAGGGGCATCTGATGGGCGGATTCGGCGGCGCGCTGAAGAACATCAGCATCGGCATCGCCTCCACCTGTGGCAAGGCTTATATACACAGCGCCGGCCGGATGACCGACCCGCAAGCCCTGTGGGACAATCTGCCGGAGCAGGACGACTTTCTGGAATCCATGGCGGACGCCTGCCAGGCGGTGATCGCCTGTAAAGGCGCGGAAAATCTGGCCTATATCAACGTGGCCAACCGGCTGAGCGTGGACTGTGACTGCGACAGCCATCCCGCCGAGCCGGAGATGGCCGACCTGGGCGTCTTTGCCTCTACTGACCCGGTGGCGCTGGACCAGGCCTGCTACGACGCGGTGGTACACGCAAACGATCCCGGCAAGGCGGCCCTGATCGAACGAATGAACAGCCGTCATGGCATCCACACAGTGGAAGCCGCTGCCCGGCACGGCCTGGGCGATCGGGAATATCCCCTTATCGCTCTGGACTGAAATGCTGCCGCGCCTCTGTCGAACGCCCCGGCCCGGATATCCGGACCGGGGCGTTTTTGTCCGTTGCCGCCGGCAGGGGGTTGACTTTCGTACGATATCGTACTATTCTATAACGGTACGATATCGTACGATTTTGTTTTAGGAGGATGCTATGCCATGAAACACACCGTTTCTCCCGAACTGAAACGATTCAACTATCTGTTTGGTGAAACCAGCCTGGCATACCATGAGCTGAACCGGAAGCTGGGCCTTTGCGACAGCACGGCGTCGATCCTGTACGCGGTGCTGGAATATGGCGGCCGGCGGCTTTTGACGGAGATCTGCCGATTTTCGGGTTTGAGCAAGCAGACGGTAAATTCCGCCATCCGCAAACTGGAGCGGGAAGGCGTGGTCTATCTGGAAAAGGCTGACGGAAAAAACAAGATGGTCTGCCTGACCGAATCCGGCAAGGCGCTGGCCGAGCGCACGGCCGGACGGATCCTGGCCGCGGAGGACGAGATCTTTGCCTCCTGGCCCCGGGAAGATGTGCGGCAATATTTTGCCTACTCGGAAGCGTTTCTGAAGGCGCTTCAGAAGAAATCGGCCGAGCTCTCCCCACTCGATCCATAAAAGCGAGGACAGGACTATGACTCAACATACGTTACCGCTGTCCCGCCATTGGGGCTATGGCGACCTGCTGCGTTTTACCTTTCCCGCCATTGTAATGATCGTGTTCACTTCCCTTTACAGCGTGGTGGACGGCTTTTTCGTCTCCAACTTCGTGGGCAAGACTGCCTTTGCCGCGGTGAATTTTGTCATGCCGGTGCTGATGATCCTGGGCGCGGCGGGGTTTATGTTCGGCACCGGCGGCGGAGCCTTGATCGCCAAAACACTGGGCGAGGGCGACCATGCCCGGGCAAACCGGCTGTTTTCTCTGGTGGTGTACGCGGCACTGTTGTGCGGCATTCTGCTGGAGGCGGCCGCGCTGGTCGCGATGCGGCCTTTGCTTGCCTGCCTGGGCGCGGAGGGCCAGCTTCTGGAGGACAGCGCCGCGTATGGGAGAATTTTGCTGTTTTCCCTGCCCTTTTTTATCCTGCAATTTGAGTTTCAATGCCTGTTTGCCACCGCCGGCAAACCGAAACTTGGTCTGGGGATCACGGCCGCGGCCGGCTTGGCCAATATGGCGCTGGACGCTTTGTTCGTTGTGGTTTTTCGCTGGGGGCTGGAAGGGGCGGCGCTGGCCACCGCCGTAAGCCAGATCGTGGGCGGCGCGGCGCCCCTGTGGTATTTTGCCCGCCCCAACCGCAGCTGGCTGCGCCTGGGACGGGCCGAGTTCAGCCGGAACGTGCTGGCCATTACCTGCGCAAACGGAGCCTCGGAACTGATGAGCAATATCTCGTCCTCGCTGGTAAGCCTGCTGTTCAACCTGCAGCTCATGCGCTACGCCGGGGAAAACGGCATCGCGGCATACGGCGTGCTGATGTATGTGAGCATGATCTTTCAATCTGCTTTTCTGGGCTACTCGGTGGGCGCCGCTCCTGTGATCAGCTACCAGTACGGCGCGAGGAACGACCGGGAACTGCAAAGTCTGCGGCGCAAAAGCCTGCGGCTGATCGCGGCGTTTTCCGCCGGAATGTTCGCCTCCAGCCAGCTGTTGGCCGGGCCGCTCTCCCGTTTCTTTGTGGGGTATGATCCGGAACTGCTGCTTTTGACAGTACACGCCCTTCGGTTGTTTGCATTCTCGTTTCTGCTGTGCGGCGTCGGGATCTTTGGCTCCGCCTTTTTCACCGCGCTGAACGACGGCGTCACCTCCGCGCTGATCTCCTTTCTGCGTACCCTGGCATTCCAGAGCCTGGCTGTCCTTCTGCTGCCCCAGCTCTGGGGCCTGGACGGGATCTGGGGCTCGGTAGCGATGGCGGAAATCGCGGCGGCGACCCTGACCCTGCTGCTCATCGCCGCAAAGCAGCGCGTCTACCAGTATTGACCGGACCGGGCAAATCCCGTTATACGTGCCGTTTTCATACAGACGTTCTTGTAATCGGCCCTCAAAAGGAGTACACTGACAGCAGCAAAACCAGAACTTCCGATCCCGGTTCCCGGCGATCTTTTCAAGAGAAAGGATGATTTTGTATGCTGCAACTGGAACTGACCGATCAAACCGGAATCCTGACCGATATGGAATGGGCCGCCGCAGTGGCGGCCGCCGGGCCGGTGCTGGCCCGCGCGCAAGCCGGCGAAGCCCGCTATGCCGACAGCCTGGGCTGGCTGGACCCGACGGTCTGGGGCGGACAAGATTGGGCGGAACGTGCCGCCGCCCTGGCGCAGAAACTGCACAGTTTTGCCGACACCTTTGTGGTGATCGGGGTGGGCGGCAGCAACAACGCCGCGCGTACGGTGGCGGAGGCTTTGGATCTGCCGGGCGGCATGAAGATCGTCTGGGCGGGCAACACCCTCAGCCCCCATGCCATGAACCGGATGCTGGCCCGGCTGGAGGGGCGCAGCGTTGTGATCGACTGCATCGCCAAAAACTTCGAGACGCTGGAGCCGGGCGCTTCCTTTCGGGTGTTGCGCCGGTATCTGTGCGACCGGTACGGCCGGGAAGAGGCTGCCCGCCGCATTCTCTGCACCGGCACGCCCGGCAGCCCGCTGGAAAAGCTCTGCGCCGAACAGGGATATACCTTTCTGCCCTTTCCCGAGCCGATCGGCGGCCGGTTCACCGCCCTGAGCCCGGTGCATCTGGTCCCCATGGCCGCCGCCGGCGCGGATGTTGCCGCTTTGTGCCGCGGCGCGGAGGAGATGGCCGCGGCCCTGCGCAGCCTGCCCGCCGCCCAAAACCCCGCGCTGCGATACGCGGTGCTGCGCCATCTGCTGTGGCAGAAGGGCTATCGGGCGGAACTGCTGAGTTGTTTTGAGCCCCGGATGAAGGGTCTGTTTTCCTGGTGGGAACAGCTTTTTGCCGAGAGCGAAGGCAAAGACGGCGTGGGCCTTCTGCCGGTGACCGGCGAGTTCAGCGAACAGCTGCACAGCCTGGGCCAGTTTATCCAGGATGGCTCCCATTTTCTGTTTGAGACCTTCCTGCAGATAAAAGAACAGCAGGCCAGCCTGTCTTTGCATCCCGACGGTGTGCAAGACGGTTTTGGATATCTGGACGACAAAGACTTTGAGGATTTGAATCGGGCGGCGTTCAGCGCCACCCGCACCGCGCACAGCGCTACCCTGCCCTGCCTGACCCTGACCATCGACCGGGTGGATGAGAAAAACCTGGGCGGGCTGTTCTACTTCTTCCAGTTCGCCTGCTACCTGTCCGCCAGTCTGCTCGGTGTGAACCCCTTTGACCAGTCGGGGGTGGAGGCCTATAAAGGATGGATGTTCCGCGCTCTGGGCAAACCCGGCGCGTGAGAAAGGAGCCAAACATGGCAAAACGGCCGCATATCATTCTCTTCAATCCGGATCAGATGCGGGCGGACGCGCTGGCGCATCTGGGCGAGAACCGGGCGGCACAGACCCCTTTCCTGGACGAGCTGGCCGCCGGGGAAGCCGCCAGCTACCGGCACGCCTACTGCCAGAATCCGGTCTGTGTACCCAGCCGGTGCAGCTTTCTCACCGGGCAATATCCCCATGTACACGGGCACCGCACCATGCGGTATATGCTTCACAGTGAGGAGAGCAGCCTGTTCAGCGAACTGAAAGCCGCGGGGTACCATGTATGGATGAACGCCCGGAACGACTTTCTGCCCGGGCAGGTGCCGGACGTTTTTGCCCCTCACGCGGACGAGGTGTTTTATGGCGGCGACGAACCGCCCGCCCCCGGCCCGGAACGGCAGCATCCCCGGGGCGAGCCGGGCGGAAAGGACTACTTCAGCCATTACAAGGGCCGCCTGGAGACCGACGGGCAGGGCCGCAACTACAGCGAGGACGACCAGATCGTAGACGCGGCTTTGCGGCGCATCCGCACGCCGGTGCCCGGAAACAAGCCGTTGTGCCTGTTTCTGGGGCTGATGTGGCCCCACCCGCCCTATGAGGCCGAGGAGCCGTATTTTTCCGCCATCGACCGGGCCGCGCTGCCGCCCCGCCTGCCAGCCGGGCCGGTCGATGGCGAGCCCCGGATCGAGACGCTGATCCGCCGTGGCCAGGGGATGCAGGCCTACACCGAGGCCGATTGGAACGAACTGCGGGCCTGCTATGCCGCCATGTGCAAGAAGGTGGACGATCAGTTCCGCCGGCTGTGCGACGGGCTGAAACAGGCCGGCATCTACGATGACTGCGCCATCTTCTTTTTCAGCGATCACGGAGATTATCAGGGCCGGGCAGGGCTTTCGGAAAAGTGCCAGAACACCTTCCCGGAAGATCTGGTGCGGGTGCCGCTTCTGATAAAGCCGCCCAAAGATATCCCGCTGACGCCCGGCGTGCGGGATGGTCTTGCCGAACTGGTGGATCTGTACGCCACCGTGATGGATCTGGCCGGCGTCACGCCGGACCACACCCAGTTTGGCCGCAGCCTGCGCGCCAGCCTGGCCGACCCGGCGGCGCCGCTGCGTCCCTATGTCTGCTGCGAAGGCGGGCGCCTGGCCGGCGAAGTACACTGCGACGAGAGCCACGCGGGCGGGCCGAACGGCGCGCAGCCCTCCAACGAATACTATCCCCGCCTCAAAGCCCAGGAGGACGACGTTGCCCATGGCAAGGCCACCATGCTGCGCACCGGGCGATACAAGTATGTGCGGCGGCTGTATGAGGAGGATCAGCTTTTCGATCTCCGCGCCGATCCTCACGAGACGGTCAATCGCATCGCGGACCCGACGCTGGCGCAAACACTGGCTGAACTGCGGCTGGCCATGCTGGACTGGTACCAGGCCACCTGCGACGCGGTGCCTTTCGCCTACGACGGACGTTTTACCGGTGAGATGCTCTGGGCCAGGGTCAAGCGATTCTGCCCGCCGGAGCAGAAGGATCGGGTAATGGCCATGGCGCAGCAAAACATCACAATGGCCCGGGTGCTGGCCTGGGCTGAGGCCCTTGCCGCCGGCGGCGACCCCGCCAGCGACCCCTGAACTTTCCTGACAGGCCCGCGCGTTGGACGTTTTCCCGTTTCTTTGCCCGGGGCCAGCGTTCCACCCGCGTTTTTCTGCGTCTCCGTCCGTTTGTGGTCCAAACCACATATTTTTTACTGATTTTGTCCTATACTGGTTTCATGGGTAGTTTTTCCCTGTGCGCGGGTCTTTCGATCCGCCGATTGCTACGATCGGGAGGTCACATTCATGGAAGCCAAAATGAAGAATATCCGTCAGGCTGAAGTTCTGGTCCTGAAAGAGCAGATCGCCTGTCAGGAAGGGCAGGTGGTCAGCAAAACGCTCGCCCAGAACGACGCGCTGAGCATCACCCTCTTTGCCTTTGCGAAGGGCGAGGAGATCAGCACCCACAAATCCGGCGGCGACGCTTTTGTCACCTGTCTGGACGGGGTGGGCCGGATCACCATCGACGGGGTGGAGTATCGGCTGCGGGAAGGCGAATCCATCGTTATGCCCGCCGGCCATCCCCATGCGGTATACGGAGAGGAAGCATTCAAGATGCTGCTGGTAGTGGTATTCTGAACGCCCCCTGCCCCGCCGGGCAGACCGGCCGCACGCATACACACAGCCGCCCGCCTTTCCTTGCCGGAAAGGCGGGCGGCTGTTGCGTTTGTTGCGGATCGCGCTCATTCCCTGTTTTCCCGGGTAAGCGCGTCCATCAAAAGGGCAAAGATCTCACTGCCCTGCTCGATAAACCGGTGTTTTACCTCCTCCGCGGTGAGCGGATCGGGCATCTCCAGCTGCAGCCGGAACACCTCGCTGCCCAGATCCTCAATGCGGCAATCCACCAGATACCGGCCGTTTTCCGCCGTTACCGTGGCCTTGTGCTGGGCCGCTTTCCGCAGCCAGGTCTGCGCCCGGATCACCGCACGGGCCGCGCTCTCCCGCACGCTGCGGGGCAGATCGTAGGCCAGAGTATCCGCCACGGTGGAGCCCTTGTCGGTAACGCGGTAGCGCCCGTCCTCCAGCCGGATCATCCCCTGCTGTTCCAGATCCCCCAGGCTTCCGGCCAGTTCAAAATAGTTCACCAGCTGCTCGCCAAGAAGGGCATTTTCCAACTCCTGCCGGGTGAGGGGCGCGGCGGTCTTGGCCGCGGTCTTGATCAGGTAGCACAAAAGAATGCGCACCTCCACCGTGCTGGTCAGACCGCCGGGTTTGACCCCGCCGGTAAATGCGTCGTTATGGCTCATCCTGTTCACGTCCTTTCTCCGGCGGCGGCCGCACACAGCGCACGACCGCCTCCAGTTCATTATAACAAAATTTATGCAACTTACAAGGCCGCCGCCGGTTCTCCAAACACCGTCTCCACCTGCTTGCGGCTGCCGGGCGTGGAGTATACCCAGTGCCGGATGATCCCCTCCCGCACAAAGTACCGGGGCTCAAACCGGATCACACTGTGCAGGTTGCGGTTGACCACCACCAGCTTGATCTTCATTTTTTCCGGCAGAATGCTCTTGATGTACACGCTCACCCCCTGGCCCGGCTCCAGGCCGTCGCAATGCTCGGCCAGCCCGGCCAGATTGGGAGCGATCTCAATGAACACCCCGTACTCCTCCACACTGCGCACGATGCCCACCACCGTCTCCCCGGGGTGGAAGCAATCCGCGTTCTCCTGCCAGGTGCCCATAAGTTCCCGCAGCGTCAGCACCAGCCGCCCCTGCTCGTCCCGGTTTTTCACCGCGCACAGAAGCTGCTGGCCCACCCGCACCCGATCGGCCGGGCTGCCGATCCGGGACACAGACAAGCAATCAATGGGCAGCAGCGCGCTGATGCCGCATCCCACATCGCAAAAGGCGCCAAACGGCTCCAGATGGGTCACGGTGCAGGAGATCACCTGGCCGGGTCTCAACCGGTCCAGATACTCCTGCCGGCAGCGCCGCTGGGCTTTTGCCCGGCTCAGAGCCAGGTAGGGCCGGCCCTGCTCGTCCCGGCGCAGGCCCAGCACCACAAAGCAGGTGGGCTTTCCCACCCGGGTAAGCACCGCTACATCCCGTACCAGGCCCTCGGCCGCACCGTCGGCGCATTCGTCAAAGGGCATCAGCCCCGGCAGCCCCGCCAGTGTGAACCGAAGCCTCCGCTCGTTGTCAAAGGCCAGCGCCGTGCTCTGCAGCAGCTGGCCGGTGGCCGCAGCCGCTTCCAGTGCATACAGGCTCATCTCGTCGGCAGGGCGGCAAAGCCCTTCGGCCGGAAATTCCGTCATCAATTCTGTTCCTCCTTTTTTCGGGTCCCGTCCCGGGCCCGCCGCTGTTGTGCGCCGCTGGGCGCTGGTACACTGTATGCGCCGGGATACCGGGATATTTCACCGGTCTATCTTTGCTTTTTTTCTCGTATAGGGTATAATAGAATGGATCGCAGCAAATCACCGGGAGGGAAATACATGGACATTCAGGTTGGCGATACCATCCAGACCAAAAAGCCCCATCCCTGCGGGGCCAACACCTTCGCGGTGCTGCGGGTGGGCATGGATTTCCGTATCCGCTGCACCGGCTGCGGCCGGGAGATCATGCTGCCCCGGGCCCGTATCGAAAAGAACATCCGGGCGGTACAGCGCGCGGGCCAGGCGTAGCGGCGTGGCCCTGCCCGCCCCCCATGCCCTGACCGAAAAGGAGACCCTATGCAGGAACAGCTGCAGGCGGCGCTGCGCCGTCTGGACGAATTGACCCACCAGCTGCAGGACCCCGCCGTCGCGGCCGACCCGGCCCGGTATCCGGCCCTGATGCGGGAATATAAGCAGCTTGAGCCCCTGGCCGCGGCCTGGCAGCGGCTGGAAACCGCCCGCCGCGACCTGGAACAAGCGGAAGAATTGCTGCGGGACGAAGACCTGGACCCGGCGTTCAAAGCAATGGTACAACAGGAGCGCAGCGAAAACAGGCAAAACTTGGAAAAGGCCCGCGCCGAATTGCAGCGGCTGCTGCTGCCCCGGGACGAAAACGATGACCGCAGCGTGATCCTGGAGATCCGCAGCGGCGCGGGCGGCGAGGAAGCCGCTCTGTTCGCGCACAGCCTGTACCGGATGTACAGCATGTATGCGCAGAAGCAAGGCTGGCGCTGCCAGGTGCTCAGCCTGAACGCCACCGAACTGGGCGGTATCAAAGAGATCTGTGTGGAGGTGGAGGGTGAAGGGGTGTACAGCCGCCTGAAATACGAGAGCGGCGTGCATCGGGTACAGCGGGTACCCGAGACCGAGACCCAGGGACGCATCCATACCTCTACCGTGACGGTAGCGGTGATGCCTCGCGCCGAAGAGGTGGACCTGGCGCTGGACCCGGCCGATTTGAAGATCGACGCGTTCCGGGCGTCCGGCGCGGGCGGCCAGCACATCAACAAGACCTCCAGCGCGATCCGCGTTACCCATCTTCCCACCGGGATGGTAGTGGAATGCCAGGATGAGCGCAGTCAGTACAAGAATAAGGATAAAGCGCTGCAGGTGCTTCGCAGCCGCTTGTTAGAAGCCAAGCGCCAGGAACAGAAGGATGCGCATGACGCTGACCGGCGCAGCCAGGTGGGCACCGGTGATCGAAGCGAACGCATCCGCACCTATAACTTCCCCCAGGGACGGCTCACCGATCACCGGATCGGGTTGACCCTGTATAAGCTGGACGCTGTTATGGACGGTGCGCTGGACGAGATCATCGACGCGCTGCGCGCCGCCGATGAGGCGGAAAAGCTGCGCCGCGGCGCTGAGGCCTGACCATTCACTCAAAACAAAAAGAGGGATATAACGTGGAAACCTGTTTACTGCCGGCAAGCGCCGAGGGGATCGGCCGGGCCGCGGAACTGCTGCGGGCCGGTCAGGTGGTGGGCATCCCCACCGAGACGGTTTACGGCCTGGCCGCAAACGCCTGGGACGATGCGGCGGTGCGCCGCATCTTTGAGGCTAAAGGCCGCCCCCAGGACAATCCGCTCATCGTTCATATCGCCGATATGCCTATGCTTTACGAAGTGGCCGCCCGGGTACCGGAACAGGCATTGGCCCTGGCAAACGCTTTCTGGCCCGGGCCGCTCACCATTATCCTGCCCCGGGGGCCCCGGGTGGCCGATGCGGTCTGCGCCGGGCTGGATACCGTGGGCATCCGGATGCCCAGCCACCCCGCTGCTCAGGCGGTGATCCGGGCCAGCGGGCTGCCGCTGGCCGCCCCCTCCGCCAACCGGTCCGGGGCGCCCAGCCCCACTGACGCCCGGACTGTGTGGGAGGACATGCAGGGCCGCCTGCCCCTGATCCTGGACGGCGGAGAATGCCAGGTGGGGGTGGAATCCACCGTGGTCTCCCTCGCGGGCGATCGCCCGATGGTCCTGCGCCCGGGCTACATCACGCCGGAACAGATGGCCGATGTGCTGGGCTGCCCGGTTGAGGTGGCCGGCGCCGTGACCCGCCAGCTGCAGGCGGGCGAGACGGTGCGATCCCCGGGCATGAAGTATAAACACTACGCCCCCCGGGCCGAGGTGACCATTGTGCGAGGGGATCGGGAGACTTTTGCCCGATACGTGGCCGCCCACCCCGCACCGGGCCTGTTCTGCCTGTGCTTTGCCGGTGACGAGGCCGTGCTGAAGGTCCCCTGCGTGGTCTACGGCGCGGAACAGGATCCCGCCGCCCAGGCACACGATTTGTTCAGCGCCCTGCGCCGGCTGGACGAGCGGGGCGCCAAAACGGTCTACGCCCGCTGCCCGGAGATGGAGGGGGTCGGGCTGGCGGTCTATAACCGGCTGCTGCGGGCCGCTGCCTTTCGGGTGGTGGAACCGTGACGCTGGCAGGTATCACCGGCCGGTCCGGCTGCGGCAAATCCACCGTGACCGCCTGGTTCCGGCAGCAGGGTATCCCCACGCTGGACGCGGACCAGGTAGCCCGGCAGGTACTGCTGCCCGGTTCGGCCTGCCTGGCGGCACTGGCGGCACGGTTCGGGCCGGATATCCTGCGCCCGGACGGTTCACCGGACCGGCATTTGCTGGCTGACCGGGCGTTTTCCACTCCGGAGGGCACCAAAGCCCTTACCGACATCACCCATCCGGAGATCGTGCGGAGGATCCTGGAATGGGCCGCGCGGCAGCAAGACGGCGGCGAATCCCTCTGCCTGGTTGACGGCGCGGTGATCGTGGGCGGGCTTCTGCAGCCCTATTGCCGCCCTCTTCTGGTGGTCACCGCCCCCCGTCAAACCAGCATCCGGCGTATCTGCGCCCGCGACGGCGTCACACCGGAACAGGCCGCCCGCCGCCTGGACGCCCAGCTGCCGGAGGCAACGCTGCTGGCCGCCGCCGACTATCATCTGCGCAACGACGGCTCCCCCGCCGATCTCTACAAACAGGCCGCGCGTGTGCTGGACGCGCTGCGAAAAATTTGATCCGATGCCCCGCTCGGTGCGCGGCTGCGCGCCGGAAAGGAGAGCCATGCAATTTTCAAAACGACAATTGGCAGGCCTGTGCGTACTGCTGGTATGTGTGCTGCTGGCCGGGCTGCTGATCCTTCGAACCGGCCTGACCGCCCTGGATACCGCCCGCTATCCCCGCCAATACAGCGAGTATGTGGAATATTACGCGGGCAAATACCAGTTGGACCCTCTGCTGCTCTACTCCCTGATCCGCACCGAAAGCGGGTTCGATCCCGAGGCGACCTCCTCGGTGGAGGCCCGGGGCCTGATGCAGATCACCGAGATCACCTTTGACTGGATCAAGGGCCAGATCGCCTCCGGCGAGGCGCTGACCTTTGACGATCTGTACGATCCGGAAACCAACATCCGCTTTGGCAGCTACTACCTGGCCCAGTGCCTGAACCGGTACGGCGAGGATATCGACACCGCCGCGGCCGCCTACCACAGTGGCTGGGGTACGGTGGACGAACTGCTGGAAGACAGCGCCTATTCCGACGACGGTGTGACCCTGCATACCTTCCCCTTTGAACAGATGAACCTGTACGTACGCAAGATCAACCGCAGTTATGAGGCCTACCACCGGATCTACGCCGAGGAAACAGACGCATAAACCCGCCGTTCGCGGCGGCGCGCACCGGCGGACGATCCGGGTAGAAGATACCAAATCCAAGAAAGGAAAGGAAAACGATCCATGGCAAACGAAAAAGAAAAGACCGCCGGCCAAAAGCTGGAGGAAGAACTGTGCTACAAGAGCGAAGCCGTGCTGCGCGGCCAGCCGGAACTGGCCGACAAAGCGATGGCTTTCTGTGAGGGGTACAAGCGGTTTTTGGACGAGGGCAAGACCGAGCGGGAATGCGCCCGCGCCGCTGCCCGGCGGCTGGTGGAGGCCGGCTACAAACCGTATGAACCGGGTGTGCGCTACAATCCGGGCGACAAGGTCTACCTGGTAAACCGGGGAAAGAGCGTGGTGGCCGCCACCATCGGCCGCCTGCCTCTGGAGCGCGGCATCCACATGAACGTCTCTCACATCGACTCGCCCCGGCTGGATCTGAAACCCATGCCGCTGTATGAATCCGACGATCTGGCGCTGTTCAAGACCCATTATTACGGCGGTTTGCGCAAGTACCAGTGGACCGCTCTTCCGCTGTCTCTGCACGGGGTGGTTTGCCGGGCGGACGGCAGCAAGGTGGAGATCTGCCTGGGCGACGATCCCGCCGATCCGGTGTTCTGCATCACCGATCTGCTGCCCCATCTGGCCGCCGATCAGAATGAGCGCAAGCTGCGGGACGGCGTCAAGGGCGAGGAACTGAACATTCTGGTGGGCCATCAGCCGGTAGACGACCCTGAGGTCAAGGAACGGGTCAAGCTGCATGTGTTGAAGCTTCTGAACGAAAAGTACGGCATCACCGAGAAGGATTTCATCCGGGCCGAACTGGAGGCGGTACCCGCCCTCAGCGCCCGGGATGTGGGCCTGGACCGGATGCTTCTGGGCGCCTACGGGCAGGACGACCGGGTGGACGCCTACCCCGCCCTGATGGCCGAGATCGAGACCAAAGACCCGTCCTTTACCACCCTCTGCGTACTTACCGACAAGGAAGAGATCGGCAGCGAAGGGGTCACCGGCATGAACAGTCTGTATGTGTTCCACTTTATCGAGCAGTTGTGCCAGGCCCAGGGTTCCGACTCTATCCGCACCCTGCAGAACTCGATCTGCCTTTCTGCCGACGTGACCGCCGCGGTAGATCCCACCTTTGACAGCGCTTTTGAACGCCGCAACAGCACCTACGCGGGCCGTGGGGTGGCGATCTGCAAATATACCGGCTCCCGCGGGAAGGGAGGTGCCAACGACGCTTCCGCCGAGTTGGTGGGGTATGTGACCCGCCTGCTGGACAAGGAAAAGATCGTCTGGCAAACCGGCGAACTGGGCAAGGTGGACCAGGGCGGCGGCGGCACTATCGCCGCCTACTCCGCCTACCACAATGTGGACACCATCGACATCGGCGTGCCGGTGCTCAGCATGCACTCGCCTTTTGAGGTAACATCCAAGCTGGATGTATATATGGCATACCAGGCGTTCCTGGCTTTTGCCCGCGCCGCTGAATAAACCCCCACGATCCGAAAAAAGCGCGCGTTCCCAAAATCGGGAACGCGCGCTTTTTCGTTGTGTTGCGCGGCTCAGCGCAGCAGATATACTGCCAGACCGCTGAGCGCGATCATGACGCAGATCACGGCGGTGATGGGCGGGGCCCAGCGGATGATCTGACCGGCGATGTAATCGCCCCGATCCTCCTCGTCCTCCTCATACTCGTCGTCGTACTCATCGTATTCCTCCGCCGCATCCTCAAAATACGAGGTCGCGGTCTCGTCGTCGTACGAGGGCGCCTGATACTGGGTCTGGGTATCGTCGGCCGGGGAGCGGGATACGATCTTCATATCCTCGTCCTCTTCCATATCCTGCGCCGGACGCATGACCCGGGTAGGTTCCTGCGGACGGACCGGGTCCACCATACGGGTGGGTTCCTCCGTCTCCGCGGGCGCGGCCTGAGGCCGGCTCTGCAGCAGACCGGACAGGGTATTCTGCAGCAAGATCCGGTCGGAACCGCACTCGCTGCACCAGGCGGTATCCTCCTTGCTGGGATGGAACGCGCCGCACGCGCAGAACCAGCCTTCCGGCAACATCTGCGGCACTACCGAAAACCCGTGTTTGCCGGTTCGCTGTTCCAGCTGGGTGGCCAGATTGGTGGGCAGCACCTTGGGGGCGGGCAAACGCACCCGCTTAAACTCGCGCAGCGAGGCGCGGCTGCCGTCGGTATAAAGGGCCTGCAGCAGGTCCACCTCCACGCTGCCGATGGGCGAGGGGCTCAAATACACCGCGTCATCCGATCCGAACACTTCGCCCTGACCGGCTGTCAGCGCTTCATACCGGAACTGATCCTCGCAGACCACGTTGCCCTGCATATCTTTGCACTTAAAGCCGATCAGCAGACCGGCCAGCGGTTTCGCGCCGATATTCTTGAAGGAAAGGCAAACGGCGATCTCGCCGGTCACATCCCCTTTCAGCAGCTCTACCCGAACGAACTGCACCGGGCTTCCCTTGGTGTAGTAGTTGGCCCGGGACTGGGCCAGAATATCAAAATTCTGTTCCATGGCGCATCACTCCTTTTCGTCGGGGCTCTGCCCGGCGGGCTCCTGCTGCGGCGCGGCGCTTTCGTCGGCGGGCAGCGCCGGTTCGGTCGCTTCGGCCTGCGCGGGTTCAGCCGCAGAAGTCTGCTCCCCGGCGGGCTGTTCTTCCTCCCCGGCAGGCTGTGTCTCGGCGGCAGGCTGCGCCGGATCGGACGGATCGGGGGTCGGGTCCAGCGCAGGCAGTTCCCCGCCTTCCATCAGGGTCTTGAACTCCTCGCCGGAAAGCTTTTCCCGATTCAGCAGTTCACCGGCCACCTTATGCAGCTGCTCCATGTGGCTGTTCAGAATACGGCGGGCGGTCTCGTAGGCCTCGTCCACGATATCCCGGATCTCGCTGTCGATCTCGGCGGCGATGGTCTCGGAATAGCCCTTTCCCTGCCCAAAATCCCGGCCCAGGAAGGTCTCGCCCGGGTCGGAGCCGTAGACCACCGGCCCCAATCTCTCGCTGAAGCCGTAACGGGTGACCATCGAACGGGCGGTTTGGGTGGCCCGCTCCAGATCGTTGGACGCGCCGGTGGAGATGTCCTCCAGCACCAGCTGCTCGGCCACACGGCCGCCCAGCAGGCTGACGATCCGTTCCTGCATGGCGGTCTTGGTCACATAGCTGGCGTCCTTATCCGGCAGATACATGGTAAATCCGCCCGCCGCGCCCCGGGGAATAATGCTGATCTGATGCACCGGGTCGTTGGTGGGGCAGAAATAGCTGGTGATGGCATGGCCCGCCTCATGGTAGGCGGTGAGTTTCTTTTCCTTGTCGGTGACCACACGGGATTTTTTCTCGGGTCCGGCCACCACCTTGATGGAGGCCTCCTCGATCTCGCGGCGGGTGATCGCTTTTTTGCCCCGGCGGGCGGCCAGCAGGGCCGCCTCATTGACCAGGTTTTCCAGATCCGCGCCGGCAAAGCCCACGGTGGACTGGGCGATGGTCTTGAGGTTCACATCGGGAGCCAGGGGCTTCTGGCGGGTGTGGACCTTGAGGATCTCCTCGCGGCCCTTCACGTCCGGCAGGCCCACATATACCTGACGATCAAACCGGCCGGGACGCAGCAGCGCCCGGTCCAGGATATCCGCCCGGTTGGTGGCGGCGATCACGATGACGCCCTCGTTGGCGCCAAAGCCGTCCATCTCCACCAACAGCTGGTTCAGGGTCTGCTCCCGCTCGTCGTGGCCGCCGCCCAGGCCCGCGCCGCGCTGACGGCCCACCGCGTCGATCTCGTCGATAAAGATGATGCAGGGCATGCTGCGCTTGGCCTTGTCGAACAGATCCCGCACACGGGACGCGCCCACGCCCACGTACATCTCCACAAAGTCGGAGCCGGAGATGGAGTAGAAGGGCACGCCGGCCTCGCCGGCGCAGGCACGGGCCAGCAGGGTCTTACCGGTGCCCGGAGGGCCCACCAGCAGTACACCGTGGGGGATGCGGGCGCCCAGACTGTTGAAGCGGGAGGGGTTTTTCAGAAACTCCACGATCTCCTGAAGTTCTTCTTTCTCCTCATCCGCGCCGGCCACGTCGGCAAAGGTGGCTTTGCGCTGGGATTCCTGCTGATCCTTGACCCGGGCGCGGCCTACGTTCATCACGCCGCCGCCCTGGCCGCCCCGATACATAGTGAAGATCACGAACATCATGCCCGCGGCCAGCACCAGATAGATGACCAGCTCCCAGGGGAAGCTGCTCTTCACCGGGCTCATGTCGTATTCCATGGGGGCGTCCGGATTGGCAGCGTTGTAGCTGTCCACATAGCTGTTCAGATCCTCCAAAAAGAGGCCCAGATAGGGCATCTTGTAGGATACCTGCACCAGCTTTTCACCGGAACCGGCAGCGGACTGGTTCTGCTGGGTCTGCTGGCCGTTTTGCGGCAGCTGGCCCAGGCCCTGGCCAAACAGGCTCTCCAGCAGGCTGCCGCTCCCGCCCGCGGACGCGGCGCCCGACTGGGCGGTGACCGGTTGAGCGTTCTCCGGCAACGCGACCGGACCATCTTTCAACTGAAGGGTCAGCACGCTGCTGTTCAGGTCCAGATCGAAGCGCACGACCTGGTTGTTTTCAAAATACTGGATGACCTGGGAATAGGTCATGGTGGTGTAGCTGGACACGGTGGAACCCATGCCGCTGTAAAAGATCACCACCAGGGTGACCATCACCAGCAATACGGCGATAAAAATGCCGTTGGATCGAGGTTTACGGGGCAAAAGATCAACTCCTGTTATCTGTCAATTTGCCTTGGGTACAGGGCTCATTCCGAATAGATCTCCGGTTTGAGCACCCCCACGTAGGGCAGGTTGCGGTATTTTTCGTCGTAGTCCAGGCCATAGCCCACCACGAACTCGTCCGGCACCCGGTAGCCAATGTAATCGGCCTTGATGTCGGCCTTGCGCCGGTCCGGTTTATCCAGCAGGGTGGCGATGCGGATACTGGCCGGGTTGCGGGCGGCCAGCATACCTTTCAGGTAGGAAAGGGTCAGGCCGGTATCCAGAATATCCTCCACGATCAGCAGGTCCTTACCGCTCAGATCGGTATCCAGATCTTTGACGATCTTGACCACGCCGCTGGTCTTGACCCCGGAACCGTAGGAGGAAACGATCATAAAGTCGATGGTACAGGGCAGGTCGATATACCGCATCAGGTCGGTGAAGTAGACTACCGCGCCCTTGAGCACCGTGACCAGCAGCAGGTTCTTGCCCGCATAATCCCGGGTGATCTGCGCGCCCATCTCAGCGCATTTGGCTTTGAGTTCCTCTTCGGAATACAAAACCTTCAGGATATCGTCGTTCAAACTCATGTTGTTTCCTCCACTTGTGCGATCGGGGTGATCCGGATAAGCCGGTCTGTATCCGGGCCGGGCTGTGTGCCTTCGGCAAAGCCGACGCCCCAAAGCCAGAGCACCCGATCCCCGTCGGCGGCCAGCGGCCAGAGGCCCCGGCGGACGGCAGGGATCTTTTCTTCAATAAAATAGCGGTGCAGGGTCTTGGTCACTCCGCGACCCCGGGGGGCAAAGCGGTCGCCGGGCTGCCGGGTGCGCAGCCGGGCGCTTGATGCTATTTTAGCATAATCCGCTAAATAGTTTAAGTCTTTTTTGTAAACATCCGGGGCCAAAGACGCGAAATTCGCGTTCAGTATCTCGATTTTCACACAAAAATCACCGCCCAGGGCCCACTCGCCCGGCTCCAGCGGCATGCAAGGCGCGGCGGCGGGTGGTGTTCGGGCTTCCGCTCGCTCCAGCCACAGCCGTCCGTCCTTCGCCCGCACACGGGCCCCGGGGCTCAGCTGCACCGCGCCCGAACCGGCGGCCAGGAGCTGTTCCGTCAGTTCCAGCCGGCGGGCGCTGGGATCGCAGGCCCGCCGCAAAATCGCCAGCAGCGCCGCCTGGCGCACCGGCTCATCGGCGGCCAGCAGGATATCCCGCCGCCAGCTATCCCCTGCCGCGGCCCGCAGTAACAGGGTGTCCGCCTTTTGGGCAAAATACCCGTCCAGCGCCGCCATCCTTTCGCAGAAACCGCTCAGAGCCCGCACCGCCGCCGGATTTACCGTTTCCAGCGCGGGCACCGCGGTGTGCCGTACCCGGTTGCGGGCGTATTCATCGGCGTCGTTGGTGGCGTCCTGCACCCAGGGCACGCCCAGCGCGCGGCAGTAGGCCTCGGTGTCCGCCCGCTCCACGCAGAGAAACGGCCGCACAAAACAGCTGCGCCGCACCGGGATGCCCGCCGCGCCCCGCAGCCCGCTGCCCCTGGCCAGCCGCAGCAGCAGGGTCTCGGCCTGGTCGGTACGGGTGTGGGCGGTGGCGATGACCGCCCCTTGCGCCTCGGCCAGCTGTTCAAACCAGCCATACCGCAGCCGGCGGGCCCAGTCCTCCCCGGGATGCTCCGGCACCGAGACGCCCGCGGCGGCGGGGCTGTGCCGGTAAATTTTTATTCCCTGTTCGGCGCAGAAAGCCGCCACGAACGCCTCGTCCGCGTCGGCGTCCGCGCCCCGCAGCCCGTGGTTTACATGGGCCGCCTCCACGGTGCAGCCCCAGTCGCCCGCCCGGCGCAGCGCAAACGCCAGCAGGGCCATCGAGTCGGCCCCGCCGGAGACCGCCACAATGACCCTGCCGGCCTGTGGGAACAGCCCCCGGGCCCGGATAAAGGTACCGACTTCCTCTTCCAGGCGGAGCTGCATGGGTTCAGTTGTATTCATGGACAAAATCCCGGTTCATGAAGCGGGTATGGGCGCCGTCCCAGCCCAGCGGTACCCGGTCGGTGGAGCCGTGACGGTTCTTGGCCACGATGCAGTAGGCTGTGTCCGCGTCCACCTGGGTGTCGCTGCCGGAGGTGGAGGCATAGTAGCCTTCCCGGTAGAGCATGAGCACGATATCGGCGTCCTGCTCGATGGAGCCGGAGTCCCGCAGGTCGGACAGCTGGGGCTGATGATCGGCGCGGCCGCTCTTTTCGGTGGCGCGGCTCAGCTGGGACAGCGCGATCACCGGCACGTTCAGTTCCTTGGCCATGATCTTCAGGTTCCGGGTGATCTCGCTGATCTCCTGCACCCGGTTTTCGGTGCGCTTGCCGGTGCTCATCAGCTGAAGATAGTCGATAACGATCAGGCCAATGGGCGCGCGGGATGTATCCCGGTTGATCTGGCGGATCTTCGCCTTGATCTCCGGGATGGTGATGTTGGAGGTATCGTCCATAAAGATGGGCACGTCGTGGAGCAGTTCGGTCACATGCACCAGGTCCTGCCAGTCGGAACTGGTGAGGGCGCCGGTACGGAACGCCTGGCTGCCGATGCCCGCTTCGGAGGACAGGATACGGCTGACGATCTGGTCCTTGCCCATCTCCAGGCTGAAGATAGCCACCGGGATCTTCTGGCGTTTGGCCACATTGGTGGCGATGTTCAGCGCAAAGCTGGTCTTGCCCATACCGGGGCGGGCGGCCAGGATGATCAGATCCGACCGGCCCAGCCCGCCGCTGAGCAGCTCATCCAGCCCGGTGAAACCGGTGGGGATGCCCGCGTATTTGCTGCGGTTGGGGCCGGACAGCTGCTGCAGGCTGATGAGGGTATCCACCACCACATCGTTCATCTGGGTCAGGCCGGTCTGCCCCCGGCCGCTGCGGATCTCATACAGCCGCTGCTCGGCGCTTTCCAGCAACAGGTCCGCGTCGGTCTCCTCGGCGCTCTGTTCCAGGATCCCCTGGGCCGCCAGCATCAGCTGACGCACCCGGTACTTCTCCTCCACGATGCGGGCGTAGGCCTTTACGTTGCTCACCGAGGGCACCGTCTCAGCGATGCTGGTCAGATACTGCACCGCCGCGTCCGGGCTCTCGAACGCCCCGCTGGCGCTGACAGCCTCCTGCAGGGTGACAAAATCCAGGGAATAGCCGGCGGTGTACAGCCGCAGCATCTGGGAAAAGATCTCCCCGTTGCTGCGCTGATAAAACATCTCCGGGCGAAGGAGCTCCACCAGATCGGCCAGAACGCCCGGCTCCAGCAGCACCGCGCCCAGCACCGACTGTTCCGCCCGCAGATTATAGGGCAGGGACAGGCCCATGCTTTCCAGGTTGAGGCTTACATCTTTCATCGTTCACGCGCTCTTTTCCGGCCCGGCGGGGCCAACAGGATAAACGGCGCAGAGCAGCGTTGTGCCCCGCGCCGGCGGTATGTTTGTTACAGTTCTTCCACCTTGACCTTGAAGCTGGCACTGACGCCGGCGTGCAGCTTGATCACGGCGGTAAAGGTTCCGAAATCCTTGATATCCCGCTCCAGTTCCACCTTGCGCTTGTCCACCTCGGCGCCCACCACCTTGGACAGGCCATTGGCCACGTCTTTGGCGGTGATCTTGCCGAACAGGCGGCCGGAGGCGCCCCCTTTGGCCTTCAGGGTCACCGTCTTTCCCTCTACCTTGGCGGCCAGCGCCTGGGCCTGAGCCAGCGCCTCGGCGGCGTGATGGGCCTGAGCCTCGCTCTTGGTGCGGGCCACGTTCAGCGCGCCCGCATCGGCCGCAGCGGCCAGACCGCGGGGGAACAGAAAGTTGCGGGCGTAGCCGTCCGACACCTCATGGATCTCGTCCTTTTTACCGATGTTCTTTACGTCCTGTTTAAGAATGACCTTCATCTTGACTCCTTCTTTCCGTCCCGGGCATTCCCGGGACCGGGATTGTTTTTTGCTTTTTTCTCCTGCTCGGCGCGGAACGCGTCCACCGCCCCGATCAGCAGCTCCCGGGCGTGCTGGGCTGTGCAGTCCTTCAGCTGGGCCCCGGCCATGGTCAGATGCCCGCCGCCGCCCAAAGACTCCATCACGACCTGCACGTTCACCTCGCCCATGCTGCGGGCCGAGATGTTTACGCCGCCGTTCTTTTCCACCGCCACAAAGCTGGCGGCCACTCCCTCGATGCCCAGCAGGTCATTGGCCGCCTGGGGCACCACCACCGCCAGCCCCGGAGCCAGCGGACCGCATACCGAGATGGCACAGCCTTTATGAATAAAGGCATTTTCCACCAGCGATGCCTTGGCGGTATATTCCTCCATGCTGTTGGAAAACAGCCGCTTGACCTCCTCGGTGCGGGCGCCCATCTGCCGCAGATACGCCGCGGCCTCGAAGGTGCGCACACCGGTGTGCAGGGCGAAATTACGGGTGTCCAGCATGATGCCGGCCAGCAGGGCCTGCGCCTCCAGCGGGGTGGGCTTGTCCTCCCAGGTGCCCACGTACTGCAGCATTTCGCTCACAAGCTCGCTGGCGGAGGAGGCATAGGGCTCATGGCAGAGCACAACCGGATTTTCAATGTAGCCCATCGTCTTGCGATGGTGGTCGATCACCGCCACATGGCGGCACCGCTCGTAGATCTCCCGGCTCTCCAGCAGGTGGGTCAGGTAGGTATCCACCACCACCAGCAGAGTGTCCCGGGTGATGGTGTCCAGCACGTCCTCCGGCTCGGTGAAGTCCTCCCCGAATCCGGCTTCCTTGAACTGGCGCAGCAGCGGCCCGGCCAGGGTGGCTCCGCTGCGGATGGCGATAATGGCCGGCACATCCAGGATCTTGCAGATCCGCAGTACCCCGATGGCCGCGCCCAGGCTGTCCAGATCGCTCATCCGGTGGCCCATGATGATGACGCTGTCGCTCTGGCGGATCATATCGGCCAAAGCGGTGGCCAGGATGCGGTTCTTGACCTTGCTGCGCTTCTCGACGCTGCGGGATACCCCGCCGTAAAACTCAAATCCGTCCTGGGTTTTCACAGCCACCTGATCGCCGCCACGGCCTAGCGCCATATCCAGGGACTGCTGGGCCATTTCCTGGCACTCGGCCAGGGTGACGCCGCCACGGCCCACCCCGGCGGACAGGGTGATGGTCTGGGTGTCGTCCAGCGCACGGATCTGATCCAGCAGGCTGAACCGTTCCTCCACCATCTGCCGCATGTGGCGTTCTTCCACCACCGCGATGTACCGCCCCCCGCCCAGGCGACGCAGAAAACCGGAAGTCTGGCCAAAATACTGCTCCAGCGTCCGGTTGACCCCTTCCATCAGGCGGGCCTTTTCCGAATCCTTCATTCCGTTGAACAGGATATCGTAGCCGTCTACCTCCAGCAGCATATAGGCAGGCCGGCTGGCGGCATACTCGGCCGCGGTAGCCCGCAGCCCGGTCAATTCCACCAGGAACACCACCCACACATCGCCCTCCTGCGACGCGCCGGAGGCATACACATTGAATCGGCGCTCCCCCACCGTCAGATCCTGCCCCTCCGGGCGGGAAGCGGCGGCCAGGTCAAGGCCGGGCAGCAGCTGCCGCACCGGCTCCAGCAGGCTGCCAGGGCCTAAGCACGCCTCAAACAGGGCATTGTGCCAGAGCAAAGCGCCGCTCTGCAGTACCATCGCGGGAAGCGGCATGGCGGCCAGCGAAGCCTGCACGCCGCCGGGCACGGACACATCGCCGCTGAGATACCGGGCGACCCGGCGGCGCAGACGGCGCGCGCCGAGAGCGGCCAGCACCAGGATCAGCACCAGGGCCAGCCCCGCCGGGATCAGCAGGATCGGCCGGTCAAAGGTCAGCACCGCCAGCAGCGCGGCGCAGAGCGCGGCCAGCACCGCCAGCAGGATCTCCAGTTGAAGTCGGGGATTGCGTTTCATGGTTCTCTCCTCGATACGGCGCGTCTCCGCCGCAGAGCGGACGGTCCGCCGTATGACGCCGCGCGCCGGGCGCAGGCTTTGTTTACACTTCCATCAGGATGGGCAGGATCATCGGGCTGCGCTTGGTCTTGCGGTAGATATAGGCGCTGAGCGATTCCCGCACACGGGTCTTGACGCTGTTCCAGTCGTGCATGTGATAGTCGGCGGCGCACTTGTCGAACACTGCCTGCACCACCCGGCGGGCCTCGTCCATCAGTTCCTCGCTTTCCCGCACGTACACAAAGCCCCGGCTGACCAGATCCGGCCCGGCCAGCACCTGGCCGGTCTTGTTATCCACCGTTGTCACCACGATGACCAGGCCATCCTGGGACAGGTGCCGGCGATCCCGCAGCACCACGTTGCCCACATCGCCCACTCCCAGGCCGTCCACCATGACGGCGCCGGCCTGTACCGGCTCGCCCAGGGTCATGGCATCCCGGGACAGGTTGATGCAGTCGCCATTGGCGGCGATGAGGATGTTCTTCTCCGGAATACCCAGTTTCATGGCGGTCATGGCATGCTTTTTCAGCTGCTTGTACTCACCGTGCACCGGCAGGAAATACTGAGGATTGGCCAGGGTGAGCATCAGTTTCTGTTCTTCCTGACAGGCGTGGCCGGATACATGTACATCGTACATGGATTCATAGATGACCTCGGCGCCCAGGCTCAACAGCCCGTTCACTACTTTGGTGACCATCTTTTCGTTTCCGGGGATGGGGTTTGCGCTGATGATGATAAAGTCCCCCGGGCCCACCCGCACGTTGCGGTGGCTGCTGCTGGCCATGCGGGACAGCGCGCTCAGCGGCTCGCCCTGGCTGCCGGTTGTGATGAGCACGATCTTCTCCGGCGGATACCGGTTGATCAGTTCCAGATCGATCAGCACCCCTTCCGGTGCGTGCAGATAGCCCAGTTCCAGCGCCATTTGGGTATTGTTGGCCATGCTGCGGCCGGACACCGCCACCTTGCGGCCGTTCTCCACCGCCAGGTCGATCATCTGCTGAATGCGGTAGAGGTTGGAAGCGAAGGTCGCGATAATGATCCGCTGTTTGGAAGCCCGGCGGAACAGATTGCTCACGCTCTCGGCCACCTTGTGCTCGGTGGCGGTGAAGCCCGGGCGCTCCGCGTTGGTGGAATCGCTCAACAGGGCCAGCACGCCCCGGCGGCCGTACTCGGCAATGGTGGTCAGATCGGTGGGGCCGCCGGTAAGCGGCGTATAATCCACCTTGAAGTCGCCGGTCTGGATCACGATGCCGGCGGGGCATTCAATCGCGAACGCGACCGCGTCCGGGATGGAGTGGTTCACATGGATGGGCTCAATGGTGAAACAGCCCAGTTTGAACTTGTGCTTGGGGGCGATCTCCACGAATTTGGTGCTGCCGAGCAGCCCATGCTCCTCCAGCTTGTTTTTGATCAGGCCGATGGTGAGCCGGGTGGCATAGATGGGCAGATTCACCTGCCGCAGCAGATAGGGCAGGCTGCCGATATGGTCTTCGTGCCCATGGGTGATGATCACACCCTTGATCCGGTCTTTGTTCTGTACTGCATAGGCAAAATCGGGAATGACCAGATCAATGCCGAACATCTCGCTGTCCGGAAAGACCAGGCCGCAGTCCACCAGCAGCATATCCCCCTCGCACTCATAGAGGGTGATATTCTTGCCCACCTCGCCCAGGCCGCCCAGCGGGATGATCCGCATTTCGGGGGCCGCGGCGCCCCGGCGCGCCGGGTTGCGGCGGCGGTTGTTCGGCCGGGGCTCCGCCTGGAGCGCCGCCTGCGCGGCGGGCGCGGAACCGGCGGCCGCCGCGGGATTTTTGGGCTTGGATGCGCGGGGCCGGCGGCTGCCGCCTTCCTGTGTGGTTTTGGCCGCGGGACGGCGGGCCGGCGCGCGGCGGGCCGGTTTCTTTTCTGTTGCGGGATTGGATTGCTTGTCTGTCTGTGCCATACTACCTCCATAGTGATATGCGTACCAGAGCCCGCCGCCCATTGCCGCGGCCGACCCGGCACCAAGATGTTGTGTGCGGCTTGCTGCCGCGTATCCTTACCGGCAAGCCCCTTCCGGGCCGCCATAAGTGTCCGTCTTTGTATACGAGCACGGTGAGTCCATTGAAAAATGCGACCCAGGCTCTGCGCAATGACAACGTACATCTAAAGATAATTTTATTATAAGTCCCCCTGTAGGCTTTGTCAATTCAGCGTGTCCGCTTACAGTTTCGCCCGAACCGGACGCCGTTAAACCTTTTCCGGGCTCTCCGGCGCGAGCATTCCTGCCGGACATTGCCCTTCCCGGCCCGCCGGCCTTCTGTTACCGGCCGGCAATAAAAAACAAATCCGAACCCATCGCCAATCGGCACAAGGTTCGGATTTGTTTGTTGTGGTGGAGATAAGCGGGATCGAACCGCTGACCTCTTGAATGCCATTCAAGCGCTCTCCCAGCTGAGCTATACCCCCACATATTGCGCCGCCGCATTGGCAACGAGTATTATTATACCCTCTCCCCCTGAAAATGTCAACACCCAATTTGCAAAACAAAACGCGCGGATCGCCTCTGGCAGCGCCGCAGACTTTTATTGACTGATGCGCCTGTTTCCTTTATAATTATTTTAATATGTCAATTTTTTCACCCGGCAAGGTGCAAGACAAACAGGAGGATTGAAACGTTATGACCATTGCGATCTGTGTGGGCAGTTCCTGCCATCTGAAGGGCTCGTATGATGTGATTGCCAAGATGAAGGCAGCTTTGGCCGAGCACAATCTGGAAGACAAAGTGGACCTGTGCGCGGCTTTCTGCCTGGGCAAGTGCTCTACCTCCGGTGTGAGCATCCGGGTGGATGACCAGATCATCTCCGGCGTAAACGTGGACAATTTTGACAACATCTTTAAGGAGTATGTGCTGGGAGGCCTGGGCGTATGAACCGAGTTCTTTCGCTGAAGAAGTCCAACTGCAAAAACTGCTATAAATGTATCCGCAACTGCCCGGTCAAGAGCATCAAGTTTGAGGATGGGCAGGCGCATATCCTGCCGGACGAGTGCATCCTGTGCGGGCGCTGCTTTGTGGCCTGCCCGCAGGACGCCAAACAGCTGCGCAACGACGTGGAGCGGGTAAAACAGGCCATCGCCGAGGGCCGCACCGTGATCGCCAGCGTGGCGCCCTCCTTTATCGCGGAGTTTCCCCTGTTTGATTTTGCGGCCATGCGGCAGGCGCTGATGCAGCTGGGCTTTGCCGACGCGGAAGAAACGGCCATCGGGGCTACCATTGTCAAATACGAATACCAGAAACTGGTGGCGGCCGGCGAGATGGATGTGATCATCTCCACCTGCTGCCACACTGTCAACTCCCTGATCCAGAAATACTATCCCGGCGCGCTGCACTGTCTGGCGCCGGTGCTCTCCCCCATGCAGGCTCACTGCAAGGAGATCAAGGCCGCCCATCCTGACGCGATGACCGTTTTTATCGGGCCCTGCATCTCAAAGAAGGAGGAGTCCGACATCTACGGCATCACCGACGTGGCGTTGACCTTTGAGGAACTGGAGGGCTGGATGGAACAGGCCGGCGTATCCGCCGCCAGCGAGGAAAAGCCCCGGGATGTGGGCAAGCGCGGCCGGTTTTTCCCGGTGACCGGCGGCATTATCCGCAGCATGGACACCGACAACACCGGCTATACCTACATCGCGGTGGACGGGGTGGAAAACTGTGTGCACGCCATCAAGGAGATCGAGGCGGGCAACCTGCACAAGGTATTCATCGAGATGAGCGCCTGCACCGGCAGCTGTGTGAACGGCCCCGGTATCCGGCATCATCGCCAGCGGGGCATCCTGGCCGGCAACCTGAAGGTGGACGCTTTCGGCGGGCCGGCGGATTTCGCCGTGCCGGAAAACGAGGACCTGCACAAGGATATGCCCTATCTGGGGGTGCACAACGCACGGCCCAGCGAGCATGTGATCCGGGAGATCCTGGCCAAAATGGGCAAGACCCGCCCGGAGCAGGAGCTGAACTGCGGCAGCTGCGGCTACAGCACCTGCCGGGACAAAGCCATCGCCGTCTACCAGGGCAAGGCCGATCTGACCATGTGCATGCCCTATCTGAAAGAAAAGGCCGAGACCTTCTCCGGATATGTGATCAACTCCAGCCCCAACGGCATCTTTGTGCTGGACGAGGATCTGTGCGTACAGCAGATCAACCGGGCCGCCTGTGAACTGTTCAATCTGCGGGGGCCCGAGGACATCGTGGGCAGCCCCATCGTGCGCATCCTGAATCCCTCCGATTACATTACCGCCATGAACGGCGGCTGCCCCATCAGCCGGGAGAAAAAGCATTATCTGGCGGAATACGATAAATACGTGGCCGAGAGCATCGTCTACGATAAAGAATATCACATTATCTTCAGTGTGATGCGGGACATCACGCAGGAAGAACGCCGGGAGGCCAAAAAGGCGGAACTGCGCGCCCAGACGGTGGAGATCACCGACAAGGTGATCGAAAAGCAGATGCGGGTGGTGCAGGAGATCGCCAGCCTGCTGGGCGAGACCACTGCCGAGACCAAGATCGCCCTTACCCAGCTGAAGGACACCCTGCAGAAGTGAGCGAGGTGGTCAGATGAACTTATGGACCGATATCGGCTACATCAGCCTGAACAAAAAGAACGAGGAACTCTGCGGCGACCGGGTGGAGATCATCAAGACCGATGAGGCCACCACCCTGGTGCTGGCTGACGGCCTGGGCAGCGGCGTCAAGGCCAACATCCTCTCCACCCTGACCAGCAAGATCCTCTGCACGATGATCGCCGCCAACCTGCCCATTGAGGAATGCGTAGACGCCATCGCCAAGACCCTGCCGGTGTGCAGCGTGCGCAAAGTAGCCTATTCCACCTTCACCATCGTGCGGGTGTTTGCGGACAACACCGCCGAGATCATCCAGTTCGACAACCCCAAACTTATCATGCTGCGGGACGGGGTGGAGTATGACTACCCCTTTTCCCGCCGCACCATCGCCGGCAAGGAGATCCTGGAGAGCCGCATCCCTCTGCAGGTGAACGACGTGCTCATCACCATGAGCGACGGCGCCATCTACGCCGGTGTGGGCAAGAGCATGAACTTTGGCTGGCAGCGGGAGAACATCAAGGATTTTGCCGAGGCGTTTTACGACCCCAGCCTGTCGGCCAAGCTGATCGCCACCTACATCGTGGATGAGTGCAACCGGTTGTACGAGGGTGAGCCCGGCGATGACACCACTGTGGCCGCGCTGCGGATCATGCCGCGCTGCCCGGTCAATCTGATGATCGGCCCGCCCGCCGACCCCAAGGACGTGAACAAGATGATGGCTCTTTTCTTCGGCAAGGAGGGCAAGCGGATCGTCTGCGGCGGCACCACCAGTAAGCTGGCGGCGGAATATCTGGGCAAGCCGCTGCGGGCCAGCCTGGACTATAACGCCGACCCGGAGATCCCCCCCATTGCCTACATCGACGGGGTGGACCTGGTGACCGAAGGGGTCATCACCCTGTCCCGGGTGGTGGAGTACGCCCACCAATATCTGAGCGGTACCGACTTTTCCGCCGCCTGGGCCACCCGCAAGGACGGGGCCGCCATGATCGCCCGTATCCTTTTTGACGAGGCCACCGACGTGAACTTTTTTGCCGGCCGGGCCATCAACCCGGCCCATCAGAACCCGAACCTGCCGATCAACTTCAGCATCAAGATCCAGCTGGTGGAAGAACTGGCCAACTGCCTGCGGAAAATGGGCAAAGAGGTCAAACTCAGTTATTTTTAAGCAAACAGCCGCCGCCCTTTCGGGCGGCGGCTGTTTGCCGCAGGCGGCAAAAACCGCTGTATTCCCGCCTTGCATTTGTTTGGCCGGGCAGGTATACTGGATCGTAGAGATCTGCGTTTTTGCACTGCATTCAACGCCGATATACAGGGCCCTGAAAGCCCGATGCGCCGGTCAAGGTCCGGCGCGCACAAGGGAGGAACCGCGCTTATGTCGATGGAAGAATACAAAAAAGCCCTGAAAATGGGGCAAAAAAATTTCCGCGCCTGCGTGTCCAAGGGGCGGTACCCCTACCTGCAGGTGCTGGACGCGATCCTGGAACACACCGACGTGGGGTCCACGGTACCGCTGGGCCTGGTGGATATCCCCATGGATTTTATCGTAGGCACCAAGACCGCCGGACGCACCTCCGCCTTTGCCAGCAACTTCATGCCGCTTCTGGGAGAAGACACCGAGTTCGCCCATAAATGGGCCAACCTGTGCCAGGCACAGATGGACGAGGGCATTCGGGACCCGATCATCGCCTATGAGTTTATGAACCGGTTCTATGTGGTGGAGGGCAACAAGCGGGTCAGCGTGCTGAAATACTTTGGCGCGGCCCGGGTCCCGGGCACCGTGACCCGGGTGATCCCCAAACGCAGCGACACCAAAGAAAACCGGATCTACTTTGAATTTCTGGATTTTTATACCCTGACCCAGATCAACTATCTCTGGTTCACGGAGGAGGGCCGGTTTGCGGATTTTGTGGCCCGCACCGGAAAAGCGCCCGGTGAACGCTGGACCACCGAGGACAAGAAAACGCTTGCCTCCCTGTATTTCCGGTTTTGCGAAGCCTTCAACGCCCACGGCGGCGATCGGCTGCCCATCACGGCCGGCGACGCGCTGCTGGCATTTCTGGAGGTATATCCCTACCGGAAGGCGCTGAATATGAGTACCGAGGAATTGCGTGATTCCTTAAACCGTGTGTGGAACGAGATCACGGTACTCACCCAGCCGGACGCGGTGGAACTTTCCATGGAACCCGCTCCTTACCGGGAGGATGTGACCAGCCTTTCCAGCCTGGCCAAGCGATTCCTGGCGGGGGGCGCGCCCCGCCTGAAGGTCGGCTTTGTCCACGAGAAGGACGCTGTCAGCTCCATGTGGACCTACGGCCACGAATTTGGCCGGGGCGAACTGGAAAAGGCTCTGGGTGACCGGGTCGAGACGGTTTGTTACGACAACGTAGTGCCGGAAATGGAGGGCGAAGCCATCATCGAAAAGGCCATCGCGAATGGCTGCGACGTGGTGTTCACCACCACCCCGAAACTGATGGACCCGGCGCTCAAGGCGGCCGTGGCTCACCCCAACGTCAAGATCTTAAACTGCTCGCTGCGGATGAGCCATCCCAGCGTACGCACCTATTACGGCCGCATCCACGAGGCCAAGTATCTGATCGGGGCGATCGCGGGCGCCATGGCGGACGACAACAAGATCGGCTACATCGCCACCTATCCCACCTACGGCATGACCGCCGCCATCAACGCGTTTGCGCTGGGGGCCAAGATGGTGAATCCCCGGGCGCAGATCTATCTGCAGTGGACCGCCGAAAAAGGGCTGGATGTGGAAAAATTCTTTGCGGAACAGGGTATTACGATGATCTCCAGCCACGATATCCGGGACCCCCGGGGCGAGCCGGCCAAGTTCGGTCTGTATCAGCTGATCGACGGCGAGGTGCGCAACTATGCCATGCCGTTCTGGAACTGGGGCGAGTTCTATGTGCGGATCGTACGCTCGATCCTGGACGGCACCTGGAAGTACCACGACAACGCCCCCGGCACCCGGGCGCTGAACTACTGGTGGGGCATGTCCACGGGCGTGGTGGATGTGATCACCAGCCGCTCGCTGCCGCTGGGCACCCTGCGGCTGGTAGACCTGCTGCGCAAAACGATCGTGCAGCGGGATTTTGACCCCTTCCGAGGCGTGCTCTACGCCCAGGGCGGCGTATGCGTACAGCCCCAGGAACATGCCGTTCTCAGTCCGGAGCAGATCATCACTATGGATTGGCTGGCGGACAATGTGATCGGCGGTATCCCCAGCTACGATTCGCTGATCGACGCCGCCAAACCGCTGGTTTCCCTGCAGGGCGTCGGCCCGGCGGAAAAGCCGAAAAAATTGTAAGACCAGGTGTGGTAAGACGTGAAAATACTAACTGTTTCGGATGTGGAATCCCGCTATCTGTGGGAATATTATCAGCCCGGTAAGCTGCAGGGATATGATCTGGTGATCTCCTGCGGCGATCTGGACGCCCGCTACCTGTCCTTTCTGGCTACCTTTACGCCGGCGCCGGTGTTGTACGTACACGGCAACCATGATACCGGATACGCCGAACGCCCTCCGGAGGGCTGCGAGTGCATCGAGGATACGCTGGTGACCGTCAAAGGTCTGCGCATTGCCGGGCTGGGGGGATCGGTCCGGTACAAGCCCGGCCCTTATCAGTACACCCAACAGCAGATGGAAAAGCGCGCGCGGCATCTGGCAGGCCAGATCCGCCGTGCCGGCGGCGTGGATATCCTGGTCACACACGCACCCGCCCGGGGCCTGGGAGACGCGGATGATCCGCCGCATCAGGGCTTTGGCGCTTTCTGCGTTCTGCTGGACCAGTATGAGCCCCGGTATATGCTGCACGGCCACGTTCACCTGAACTACGGCGCGCAGATGGAGCGGGTGCGTCGTTATCGCGGCACCACCATTGTGAACGCCTATGAACGGCAGGTCGTGGAACTGGAGCCCGTTGCCGAGCCGACCCGCCGCTGGTGGTTTTTCTTCCGGCGGGCTACCTGAAGATCAAAAACGTCCGAGCCTGATACAAAACGTATCAGGCCCGGATATTTTTGCTGTCTGTATAAATTTCAGCCCTTCAGGAAACCCTCGATGATCTTGGCTTCCGCCTCTTCTTCCGTCAGGCCCAGGGTTCGCAGCTTGATGATCTGTTCCCCGGCGATCTTGCCGATGGCCGCCTCATGGATCAGGGACGCGTCGATGTGGCCGGCGTAGAGTTCCGGCGCCGCGCTGACGGTGCCCCCGTCCACCAAAATGGCGTCGCACTCGGAGTGGCCGGTGCAGCGGCAGTTGCCCCGGATGCAGGAGTGGTAACTCTGCCGGCTCTCGCCCTTGGCAACCGAACGGGAGATCAGGTCCACCGCCGAATCCTCCCCGTTCATATCCACCGAAAACTCCGTGACGGCGGTCTGGTCAGCCTCGGTGAGGATGCTCTCGTGGATGACCAGCCGGGCCCCGGCGGCCAGGGTGGCGGTGGTCTTGCGCGTGGTGCGGTCCACGCCGCCCAGCTGCAGGGTGTCCATCTCCAGGGTAGCGCCCTCCGCCAGCACCGCGTCGGTCACCGGATCAATCCGGCGCAGCCCCTTGCCCTTGCCGTTGGCCAGGTGCTTTTCCTGATAGAGTACCCGGGCGCCCTTGCCCACAAAGAAGCGGTGGATGCCGTTGTGACGGGCCTCTTCCTCCCCGTCGTTGTGAACGCCGCAGCCCGCCACGATGGTAACGTTGGCCCCGTCGCCAATATAAAAGTCGTTGTACACCAGATCGTCCACCCCGCCGTGGGTGACACAGGCCGGGATGTAGACCGTTTCATTCTGTGCCTGCGGGCTCACCCGGATCACCAGGCCCGGGGCGTCGGGCTTGTCCTCGATCTGGATATGGGGGGTGGAGCGGCGGGCGGCGCAGCTGCCATTCTCCCGGATGCTGAAAGCACCCGCATATCCGCCGGTCCAATCCGAGATCAGGCCCAGCAGCTTTTCGGTCGTGGATTCCATGGCTCAGCCCTCCTTCCGGTCCATGCCCAAGGGGCAGAGGGCCGATTTTTCTTCATGCAGCAGGGTGGGCAGGATCTCGGCGCCAGGCCCGGAGACCCGCACGCGCCCCTCGGCCACCACGGCGATCTGATCGGCGATCTCCAGAATCCGCTCCTGATGGGAGATCACCAGCAGCGCGCCGGACCGTTCCCGTTTCAGTTCCTGAAAGGCTTCGATCAGGCTGTTGAAACTCCAAAGATCAATGCCCGCCTCCGGCTCGTCAAATACCAGTACACTGGCGCTGGCACGGGCCAGCACGGTGGCGATCTCGATCCTCTTGCTCTCGCCTCCGGAGAGGGACGCATCCACCGGACGGTTGAGATATTCCATGGCACACAGCCCCACCTTGCCCAGCAGGGCGCATGCCTGATGCTCCTCCAGCTGCCGGCCGGCGGCCAGGTCCAGCAGGTTGCGCACCGTCAGCCCCTTGAACCGCACCGGCTGCTGAAACGCATAGGCAATGCCCCGGCGGGCCCGCTCGGTGATATCCAGGCCGGTGATGTCCTCCCCGTCCATCAGGATACGCCCCTGGGTGGGGGTCTCCAGGCCGGCGATCAGTTTGGCCAGCGAAGTCTTGCCGCCCCCGTTAGGGCCGGTGATGACGGTGAGACGGCCCGGTTCGATCCGAAGATCCACCCCGCGCACGATCTCCTCGCCGCCGGGCAAACTCCAGTGTATATTTTGCAATTCCAGCATGTGCATGCCTCCTATGATCCATGAGAAAAGGCCGTACACGGCCCTCTGCTCATTATAGCGGTCCGCGGTTCTGCCGTCAACCGTTCACCAGGCAGGCATACCAGTCCGCCCGAAGCGCCGCGGCGGTCAGGGTCAATTCCCGGTCGTCGGGTACATTTTCTGCCAGCGATACAAACTGAGCGGTATGGGCGCGGGCGTCGGCCAGCGCAGCCTCCAGCCCACCCACCCGGGACAGATGTTCCCGGTCGGCCCGTGCCTGGGCCCGCCAGCGGCGCAGCTGCCCGGCGGTAACGGTATAGAGCAGCCGGGGATCGGCCAGCATCTCCTCGTCGAAAGCGGCGTACTCCGCCGCGCGGCGAGCCGCCTCGGCCGGGTCTGCCGGATAGAGGCAGAGACTGGTGGCCCGGGCGATGTCCGCCTTATCCTCCACGGCACGGCGGGCGGTACGCAGATATCGCAGCCACATGGCCCAGTCCTCGTCTCCGTCGATATCCTCCCGCATCCCGCCATACTGTTCAAACAGGGTACGGCGGAACATCCCGCCCGATACCGGGATGCGGCAGCGCACGCACAGATCCATCAGGGTGATATGATCAAAGACCACCGGCCGCAGACGGACCGGGGCCAGCTGATAGGGATCGTGGGAGATCACATCCGCCTCCAGAGCCATGGCGGAAGCCAGCACCAGATCGCAGTCCGGCCGGGCCGCAAAACGGGCAACCAATTGTTCCAGATGGTCCGGGTAGAAATAGTCATCGTCATCCAGCAGGCAGAGCAGCGCCCCATGGCTGCGGTTCATGCCCAGATTGGCGGCTTTCCCCCGCCCCACATGTTCCCCGGTGGCCCGATAGTCGATCCGCAGGCCGGGAAATTCGGTGCGCAGCATCTGACCGGCAGTGTCCGCTCCATCTTCGGTGACTACCACCTCAAAATTGCGGTAGGTCTGGTGGGTCAGGCTTTGCATCGCCCGGCGTAAGCTGGCCGGGCGGCTGTGGGTACGCACGATCACGCTGACCAGCGGGCCGTCTGTGCGGGGGGCCGTCAGTTCGTTGGGACCCAGGTCCGCCTCCAGCGGGCCGCCCAGGGGAGAGGGCGAAGCCCTGAACAGGGCTCTGTGCCCCAGCCGCCAGGCCAACAGAGGCCACATCGCCAACAGTTGCCCGGCAGCCGCCGGAGCCAGCGCCCGCCGCACCCCGGGATAATGTTGCGGGCAGCGCACCGCCTGCCATAACGCTCCCTGGGCGCGCAGCGCGGCGCCAAAAGACGCCCACTTGGCTGCCAGACGGGCCTTGCCCAGCACCTCATCCCGATAAGCCGGCAGATCCCGCGCCGGCAGGCCGGGCGCCAGCGCCGCCACGGCCGGCAGCGCCCGGATCAGGCCCCGGCTGCGCAGACGGGCGCTCAGGTCCCGGCTGGCAGCCGGTTCGGGCAGGCGGCGATCCCATCCTCCGGCGGCCAGAAGGGCGTCCCGCCGCACCAGCAGGCAGTGGGAATAGGCCCAGGGCAGTTCCAGTGTAAGCGGATTTGGGGCCGCGTCCTCCGGCGACGGCAAAAGCCGGGGAGCAAACGCCACGATTTCCGGCCCGGCGGCATCCAACGCCGCGGCAACCGCCTCGCCAAACCCCTCCGCCGGGACCAGATCCTCCCGCCAAAACAGCAGCCATTCCGCACCGGACGCGTCCGCGGCGGCATTGCGGCCTTCTGGCAGGCAGGCAGTGTGTCCATCGGCAGCCTGCCCGGCCTTCTGCGGGTCCTGCGTCACTACGATCCATTCCATCCGTTCCATCCGGTCTGTCTCCTTTACGGGCCGCCAAAAGGCCCTGACTGTCGTTCCTTCCTATTGTACGGGCTGCCGGCCGGGCTTGTCAACGGGCGGGAAAACGCCCGGCATGGCGCACAGCCATACCGGGCGTTTTTCGTGCCGTATTCAGTTCTGCTCGGTGGCGCGGCAAGCCGCGCAGACGCCCACCAGATTGACGCTGTACCACTCGATCCGGGCGTCCGGACAGGCGCGGCAAGCCTCGTCCAGAGCGGCCCGATCCAGCTGTACATCCACTACCTGGCCGCAGTTGCGGCAGAACAGATGGTCATGCTCGGCCAGCGTGCGGTCAAACCGGTCAGCCTGGCCGGGAATGGTCACCCGGCGCAGCCGCCCCATCTCCACCAGACCGTTCAAATTGCGGTACACGGTGCCCAGGCTGAGGCCGGGGCACTGAGGCCGCAGCGCAGAATAGATCTGCTCAGCGGTGGGATGGTCGCAGCGGGCCAGCACCTGATTGAGCACCAGCTCTCTCTGTCTGGAATATCGCATATCCTTCTCCTTCTGGTATTTGATGATGTTTCTACAAGCTAATAGTAACTGTTTTCAATTATTTTGTCAAGCCGTGAAAATGAAAAACATTTTCCGCACTTTCCTGTATGCGGTTTTTTTGTTTCTTTATCGCGGCAGACAGCCGCCGCCGAAGGATCAGAACAGCAAAAAGAGTGCGGCATGACCATCCGGTCATGCCGCACTCTTGCTTACGCGAAATCTCCGCGAGACAGCCGATTACTTGCTCAGGCGGGCGCGCAGGTCGGCCAGCTGCTTGCGCAGTTCGGCAGGCACACGCTCGCCGATCTGGTCGTACAGTTCTTCCACGCCGTTGCAGTCTTCCAGCCACAGGTCCTTGTCCACGCTCAGCAGGCCCTTGACGGTATCCAGGGTGACATCCTCCAGGCCGGTGATGTCGATATCCTCGGGCTTGGGCAGGTAGCCGATCGGGGTCTCCACGGCGTCCACTTCGCCCTTGCAGCGCTTCAGCATCCACATCAGCACACGCATGTTGTCGCCGAAGCCCGGCCAGATGAAGTGGCCTTCGTCGTCGGTGCGGAACCAGTTCACATGGAAGATCTTCGGGGCCTTGTCGCCCAGCTTCTCGCCCATCTCGATCCAGTGGTTGAAGTAATCGCCCATGTTGTAGCCGGTGAAGGGACGCATGGCCATCGGGTCACGACGAACCACGCCCACGGCGCCGGCCGCGGCGGCGGTGGTCTCAGAAGCCATCGCGGAGCCCACATACACGCCGTGGTTCCAGCTGAAGCTCTGGAACACCAGCGGAGCGGTCTTGGCACGGCGGCCGCCGAACACCATGGCGGTGACAGGCACGCCGTTGGGGTTGTTGAACTCTTTGCTCAGGCAGGGGCAGTTCACAGCGGGAGCGGTGAAGCGGCTGTTGGGATGAGCCAGCTTGTTGCCGGCGGCCACCCACTCCTTGCCGTTGACCTTCTTGCCGGTCCATTCCTCGGCGTTCTCGGGCGGGTTCTTGTCCAGACCCTCCCACCACACGGTGTTGTTGTCCAGGTTGTGGGCAACGTTGGTGAAGATGGTGTTCTTCATGGTGGTGTGCAGCGCGTTGGGATTGGACTTCTCGTTGGTGCCGGGCGCCACGCCGAAGAAGCCGTTCTCCGGGTTGATGGCGTACAGGCGGCCGTCCTCACCGATGTGCATCCAGGCGATATCATCGCCCACGGTCCACACCTTGTAGCCCTGCTTGGCGTACACTTCGGGCGGGATCAGCATGGCCAGGTTGGTCTTGCCGCAGGCGGAGGGGAAGGCAGCGGTGATGTATTCCACATGGCCGTTGGGATCCTCGATGCCCAGGATCAGCATGTGCTCAGCCATCCAGCCCTCTTTCAGGCCCTGATAGCTGGCGATACGCAGCGCGAAGCACTTTTTGCCCAGCAGCACGTTGCCGCCGTAGCCGGAGTTGATGGACCAGATGGTGTTCTCTTCGGGGAACTGCACGATGTAGCGGTTCTCCTCTTCCATCTTGGCCTTGGAGTGCAGGCCGCGGACGAAATCGTTGGAATCGCCCAGCTGATCCAGAGCCTGCTGGCCCATACGGGTCATGATGTCCATGTTCATAACCACGTAGATGGAGTCGGTCAGCTCAATGCCCACCTTGCTGAACGGGCTGCCGATGGGGCCCATGCAGTAGGGCAGCACGTACATGGTGCGGCCCTTCATGCAGCCGTCGTACATGGGGATCAGCTTGGCCTTCATCTCGCTGGTTTCCATCCAGTTGTTGATGGGGGCGGCGTCTTCCTTCTTCTTGGTGCAGATGTAGGTACGGCCCTCCACACGGGCCACGTCGTTCACCGCGGTATGATGCAGCACGCAGCCGGGCAGCAGCTCCTCGTTCAGGGGCTGCATCTCGCCGGTCTTGAAGCTCTCCTCACGAAGGGCTTTCAGCTGTTCCTCGCTGCCGTCGATCCAGACGACCTTGTCGGGCTTGAGCAGCGCGACCATTTCGTCCAGCCAGGTCAAAACATGCTTGTTGGTAGTCATTAACTGTCACCTATCCTCTCCGTCGAATTTTGCCTCGCAACGTCTGCGCGGAAAAACTCGCCATTTGATGTCATTGTACCACTTTGTTAAATCCGATTCAATATTCCCCGTGTCCTTCAAGGACAAAAATACAAATTTTGGCGCAAAGTTTACATCTTGTTCACGAATCCGGATGGTTTGTGCCAAAGAGCGGTGCCCCTTCGATCAGCACGGGTTTTCCGGTCAGAGCCTGGCCCATCGGGGCCGGACAAGCCCGGCACAAAGCGGCAAAATCAGCCGCCGCGCACTCCGCCCGGCCCACCGCGGCACAGGCGGCGTTCTGCCGCATCAGCTTTGCCAGCGATGTGCCGACCGGAAGGCGCGCTTCGCCCAAAAGGGCCAATGCCCGGCGTCGGGCCGCCAGCAGATGCAGATAGGGCGGCAGGGCAGGCAGGGCGCCGCTTCGGTAATCCAGCGCCGCGTCCAGCGCCAGGCGCCGCAACCGGGCATGGGCGTACCGGCGGGTCTTGGCGGTATCGTAGAGCGCCCGGGCGGTGGGCGCGGCGCGGATCGCCGCCGCCAGCCGGTGCTGAAGGCCCTCATTGACCCCCCGGATGCGGGCCAGCTGTTCCGTCGGCATAGCCCGCAGCCGGCTGAGAAGCGCCTGGTCAAATGCCCGCACACTGGCCAGCTGCCCGGCGGCCGCGGCGCTTTCGTACAGGGCAAAGGCGGACGGCGGCACCAGGCCCCGGGCCCCACCGATCCCCTGCATGGCAATGCGCCGGCGGATCCAGCTGGCGCTGGCAAACCCCTCCGTTTCTCCTTCCTGCCCGTGGGCGGCGCCCTTGCGGGGAAGCGGCAGCGGGATCAGGGCGGCCCGCTGTGCCAGGATCGCCTTGCAGTATTCCACCCCCAGGTTGTTGTTCGGCCCGGCCAGCAGCGCGCCCGTTCCGGGCCGCGTCTGTTCGGCGGCGGCCGCCCGGGCAGCGGCGAAGGGCACGCCGCCCTCCAGTTCCCGGCACAGCACCGCGGCGTATTCCCCGCTCTGCAGCAGCCGGGCGGCCGCCAGCAGCGCCTCCCGGTCTGCCGTCTCAGCCCCGAAGGCCAGGGTATCCACACAGCCAAGCCCCGCCAGCAGCGCCACCCCGGCCGCCGCAAAGCCCTCGGCGCTCTGGCAGGCGTAGGGCGCGGGCAGGGCCAGCACCAGATCCGCCCCGGCCTCCAGCGCGGCCCGTGCCCGCACGGCCGGAGGCAGGATGGGTACTCCGCCCCGCTGCACCGCCCAGCTGCTCATGCAAACGACGATCCGGTCAAAGCCCTGCTCCTTCAAACGCGCGATCTGCCAGGCGTGCCCGGCGTGAAAGGGGTCGTATTCCGCGATAATGCCCGCTACGTGCATGCGAGCGCCTCCTTTTTGTCGGCTTTTGGCCGGTTTTTGCCTTGAAAAAGCGATGCGTCCATTATATAATAGTTTTGTTGCAAAGTAAATTTTGGATGCGGGCGGGAGGAAAAGCACTTCCGCCCTCTTATCCGTGACAAAAAATGATCGGGAGGAGTTCAACAATGAAGATTCTGGTGATCAACTGCGGTTCTTCTTCTCTGAAGTACCAGCTGATCGACATGGAGGGCGAGACCGTTCTGTGCAAGGGCCTGTGCGAGCGCATCGGCATCGAGGGCAGCAAGATCACCCACCAGGCCAACGGCGGCAAGTGGAGCGTGGAGGTGCCTTTCCCCACCCACACCGAGGCCTTTATGAAGGTGGTGGATATGATGACCACCGGCGAGGGCGCCGTTGTGGCCGACAAGAGCGAGATCGGCGCTATCGGCCACCGCGTGGTGCAGGGCGCGGAGTTCTTTACCAAGAGCGAGATCGTGACCGACGCCATCATCGACAAGATCGAGGAGATCGCCCCGCTGGCCCCGGTGCATAATATGGCCCACGTACAGGGTCTGCGCAGCGCCAAAAAGGTATTTGGCGCCCAGGTGCCCAACGTGGTCGTATTTGATACCACCTTCCACCAGACCATGCCTCCCAAGGCCTACATGTACGGCGTGCCTTACGAGATGTACGAAAAGTACGCCATTCGCCGCTATGGCGCCCACGGCACCAGCCATCGCTACGTGAGCATGGCCGCCGCCAAGTTCCTGGGTAAGGCCCCTTCGGAACTGAAGATGGTCACCTGCCATTTGGGCAACGGCTCTTCCATCACCGCTGTGGATGGCGGCAAGTGTGTGGACACCAGCATGGGCCTGACCCCGCTGGCCGGCGTGCTGATGGGCACCCGCTGCGGCGATGTGGACCCCAGCGTGGTCACCTACATGGAGCAGAAGCTGGGCATTCACGGCCAGGAGATGGCCGATTATCTGAACAAGAAGAGCGGTCTGCTTGGCGTGAGCGGCGTTTCCAGCGATATGCGCGATGTTACCAGCGCCGCCAAGGAAGGCAACCAGCGCGCTCAGCTGGCACTGGATATGCTGAAGTACCAGATCAAGAAATACATCGGCGCCTACGCGGCCGCTATGGGCGGTCTGGACTGCGTGGTGTTTACCGGCGGCATCGGGGAGAACGATGGCCAGGTACGCTGGGATGTCTGCGCCGGCATGGAGTTCCTGGGCCTGAAGCTGGATCCCGAAAAGAACAAGCTGCGCGGCGAGGATATCATTGATATGTCTGCGGCGGACAGCAAGGTAAAGGTGCTGATGGTCTGCACCAACGAGGAATTGATGATCGCCCGGGATACCCTGGCTCTGGTGCAGGGCTGACGGGCAAGCGTTCCGACACAATTGACAAGCGCCCCGGCCTTTTGGCCGGGGCGCTTGTCGCATACATAAAGCGCGAGGGCGCGCCGCCGTTGGCGGCACACCCTCGCGCTTTATGTTTCAGGCGCCCAAATACGCCTTGCGCACCGAATCGTCGTTCAGCAGTTCAGCGGCGCTTCCCTGCATGATGATCCGGCCGGTCTCCAGCACGTAGGCGCGGCGTGCCACAGACAACGCCATCTGGGCGTTCTGTTCCACCAGCAGGATGGTCATGCCCCGCTTGTTCAGCTCGGTGATGATCTCAAAGATCTCTTTCACCAGCAGCGGTGACAGGCCCATGGAAGGTTCGTCCAGCAGCAGCACCTTCGCGCCGGACATCATGGCCCGGCCCATGGCCAGCATCTGCTGTTCGCCGCCGGAGAGGGTGCCCGCCATCTGGCGGCGGCGCTCCTTCAGGCGGGGAAACCACTGGAACACCTCCTGCATATTGGGGGCAATGGAGGAAGCGGGCTGGGTATAGGCACCCATCTCCAGATTCTCTTCCACGCTCATGGCCAGGAACACCCGCCGGCCTTCCGGCACATGGGCCAGGCCCTTGGCCACGATCTTGTGGGGCGCCATGCTCTTGATGCTCTCCCCCTGCAGGATCACGTCCCCGGTCTTGGTGCGAAGCAGACCGGAAATGGTTTTCAGGATGGTGCTCTTGCCCGCGCCGTTGGCCCCGATCAGGGTGACGATCTCCCCTTCATTCACCTCAAAGGATACATCCTTGATGGCGTGGATGTTGCCGTAATACACATTGATGTTGTCAACCTTCAGCATCCTTCTCACGCCTCCTTTTTGCCCAGATATGCCTCGATCACGACCGGATCGCTGCGGATCTCGTCGGGGGTGCCCTTGGCGATGATCTTGCCGTAGTTCAGCACGGCAATGCCCTCACAGATGCCCATGACCAGGTTCATGTCGTGCTCAATGAGCATGATGGCGATCTGGAAGGTATCCCGGATCTTGCGGATATTCTGCATGAGCTCCGCGGTCTCGGAGGGGTTCATGCCGGCGGCCGGCTCGTCCAGCAGCAGCAGCTTGGGCTCGCTGGCCAGAGCGCGGATAATCTCCAGGCGGCGCTGGGCGCCATAGGGCAGGCTGCCGGCCTTTACCTCGGCCAGATCCTGCATGCCAAAAATGCTCAGCAGTTCCAGCGCTTTCTGCCGGGCGGCCTTCTCTTCCTTCCAGTAGGAGGGCAGCCGCAGCACCGCGGCAGGCAGACGGCAGTTCAGGGACTTGTGCATCCCGATCTTCACATTATCCGCCACCGACAAATCCTTGAACAGGCGGATGTTCTGGAAGGTACGGGCGATGCCCATCTGGTTGACCTGATACACCTTTTTGCCCTTGGTATCCACCCCGTCCAGCAGGATGGAGCCCCGGGTGGGCTGATACACGTTGGTCAGAAGATTGAACACCGTGGTCTTGCCCGCGCCGTTGGGGCCGATCAGGCCGGCGATCTCGGTGCGGCCGATGGCCAGGTTGAAGTCATCCACGGCGGTCAGGCCGCCGAAATCCACCCCCAGATGGCGGGCGTCCAGAATGGGCATCTTGTCAATGTCCCGCTCAGGCACCATGCCGCTGCCCGGTACGGGGACCAGCTTGGTCTTGCTGCTCATTTGCCCTCGCCCCCTTTCGCTTTGGGCGCGGCCTTGGGGCCGCCCCGATTGATCAGCTTCTCCAGGATACGGCTCATGGAGAAGTCATACTGGCCCATCAGGCCGGAGGGCTTGAAGATCATGACCACGATCAGCGCCAGCGAGTAGGCCACCATCCGGTAGTCCTCCAGCGCGCGCAGGGCCTCGGGCAGGATGGTCAGCACCGAAGCGGACAGGATGGAGCCGATCATGGAGCCCATGCCGCCCAGCACCACGTTGACCAGGATCTCGATGGATTTCATAAAGCCGAAATCCTTGGGCACCAGAGACCCGATGTGGCCCGCGTACAGGCAGCCCGCCACGCCGGCAAAGAAGGCCGACAGCGAGAAGGCCATGACCTTGTAGTAGGTGGTGTTGATGCCGCTGGATTCGGCGGCGATCTCGTTTTCCCGGATGGCCAGAATGGCCCGCCCGTGGTGGGATTTCATGACCATGTGGATCACCAGGCAGGTGGCCGCCACGCAGGCCAGAACAAGATAAAAGTTGGTGAAGGAGGGGATGCGCTTGAGGCCGGAGATGCCGCCGGTGAACTCAAAGCCCAGCACATCGTCGATATTCTGGATAATGACCCGGATGATCTCACCAAAGCCCAGGGTGATGATGGCCAGGTAATCGCCCCGCAGACGCAGGGCCGGGATGCCGATGAGCACACCGAAGATGGCGGCTACCACACCGGACAGAACCAGTGCCACCAGAATGGCCAGCGCGTACAGCGGGCCGTTCAGATCGGAGGCGTTTACCCCTTTCAGAAAAATACCGCCGGTGTAAGCGCCCACCGCCATAAAGCCCGCATGACCCAGCGGCAGCTGGCCCAGATAACCGGTGGCCACATTCAGGGATACGGCCAGGATGATGTTGATGCCGGCCAGGGACAGCACGGTGGTACTGTAGCCGTCGATCAGGCCGCCTTCGATCAGGCCGGCAAACAGGCCGAACAGCGCCAGCACCAGCACGGTATTGATCAGATACCGGACCGGCATGGGGATCGTTTTGCGTGTTTCGATCATACTACCAGCCCCCTTACACTTTCTCGGTCATCTTGCGGCCCAGGATACCGGTGGGCTTCACAAGCAGCACGATGATCAGCACCGCGAACACCACGCCGTCCTTCCAGGTGGACAGGCCCACGGCGGTGACCAGCGCCTCGATCAGACCGATCATAAAGCCGCCGATCATGGCGCCCGGAATGGACCCGATGCCGCCCAGCACCGCCGCCACAAAGGCTTTCAGCCCCAGCATGGAGCCCATGGTGGGGCTTGCCTGGGGATAGGCGGACACGTACAGCACCGAGCCGATGCCGGCCAGGGCCGAACCCACCGCAAAGGTAAAGGAAATGGTACGGTTCAGGCTGATGCCCATGAGCTGGGCGGCGCCCATATCCTCCGACACGGCCCGCATGGCTTTGCCCAGCTTGGTTTTCTGGACCAGGAAGGTCAGGGCGATCATGGAAGCCACCGACACCAGGATGGTTACCACCGACACAAATCCCAGATATACGCCGCCTACCTGGATGCCGCCGTCGATAAAAGTAGGTACGTTCTTGGCGCCTGCGCCGAAAACCAGCTGCGCGCCGTTCTCCAGCAGAAAGGATACGCCGATGGCGGTGATCAGCAGGGACAGACGCGGGGCCGAGCGCAGCGGCGTATACGCGACCTTCTCGATCAAGGTACCCAGCAGGGTACAGGCGATGACGGCCAGCAGCACCGCCGCCAGCGGGTGGAGGCTGAAGCTGGTCATAGCGTAGAACACCACGTACGCGCCGACCATAATGATGTCGCCATGGGCGAAGTTCAGCAACAGGATGATGCCGTACACCATACTGTACCCCAGCGCGACCAGGGCGTAGATGGAGCCGGACTGCAACCCGTTGACCAGCTGGCTGATGATTTGCGAGATCAGTGACATAGCGGTCAGATCCTTTCCGGTTCAGATAAAGATGACAACGCTGCCGCGGCGGCGGCAAGATACCAAAAAGCGTACAGGGGGGAGGGTCGCCCCTCTCCCCTGCACGATCGTATGCCTTGCAGAAAACCTCGATCAGAAGTTCTCGATAAAGACTTCCTGACCACCCTGGATCTGCAGGATGGAAGCGGACTTGATGGGATTGTTCTGGTCATCGAAGCTGAAGCTGCCGGTGACGCCCTCCAGGCCGTCGGTGGCCTTCATCGCGTCGATCACGGCCTGCTTGTACTCGTCGGTGCCGGCCTCCAGGCCCTGCTCCTCCGCGCCCTTGAGGGCGTTGCACATCAGCAGCGCGGCGTCGTAGCCCAGAGCCTCGAACATCTGCTTGGGCGCCTCGCCGTACTCGGCGGCATAGGCATCCTCAAACTCCTTGTTGGAGCCCAGCGCGTAGCCGGAGCAGAAGTAAGAGCCCTCCAGATCCTCGGCGGAAGCGTAGGCGCTCACGCCGGACCAGCCGTCACCGCCCAGGAACCCGGCGGTAATGCCCTGCTGACGGGCCTGGGTCACGATCAGGCCCACGTCCTCCAGGTAGTTGGGGCACATGATGTACTCAGCACCGAAGGCCTGGATGTTGGTCAGCTGCGCCTTGAAGTCCTTGTCGCCGGTGGCATAGCCTTCCACGGTGCACTCGATGCCCAGCTCGGCGCACTTGGCGGCGAAAGCGTCGCCCACGCCCTTGGCGTAGTCGTTGCCGCTGTCATACAGCACCGCGCACTTGGCAGCGCCCAGCTTCTGGGCGTACTCGGCCATCTTCTCGCCCTGGAACGGGTCGATGAAGCAGGCGCGGAACACGTTGGTGCGAATGTCGCTGTTCGCATCGGTGGGGTCCAGCACGGTCACGCTGGCCGCGGTGGCGGAAGCGGTGATCTGGGGCATGTTGTCCTCATAGGTCTTGTCCGCCACGGCCACGGTGGTGTTGGTCAGCACCGCGCCGATCACGGCGGTGACCCCGTCGCTCTTGAGACGCTCGTAGGCGTTGACGGCGTCGGCGGTGGCGCCCTTGTCGTCATACTCCACGATCTCGATCTGTTTGCCGTTGATGCCGCCCTCTTCATTCAGCTGCTTGATATACAGCTTGGCACCCTGGCTGACGGCAATGCCGTACTGGGACGAGTCGCCGGTGGTGTTGGCGATGATGCCCACCTTGATGGTGTTGCCGCCGGAAGCACCCTGCCCGCCGGAGCCGTTTCCGCAGGCGGCCAGGCTCAGCGCCATAGCGGCTGCAAGCACAAAGCACAAGATCTTTTTCATATCTTTCCCTCCTGATTCTTCATACGAAAAAGCGGTTTCAACACTTTCTCACTATGATACTCTAAATTATACTTCTGAAAAGCGGGCCATGGCAATAGATCATTCTCACATAGTTTTTATCTGTTCCGCCGTTTTTGTGGAGAACTTGTACAAAATTTGCTCATAATTTCTTGGCAGAATCTTCACAACTCCCGCAAAACCTGCCAAAAGGCGGTTGCTTTTTATCGGGTTGTATGCTACCATTGTAGCTGATTAAAGTGCGCAACAAGAAAGAGAGGCGACCCCCATGGCGGCAAACGACCGGCTGCGCAATCCCACGACGGACAAGCTGTTTGAAACGATTTTGGCTCTGCGCAGCGTGGATGAATGCTATATGTTTTTTGAGGATCTGTGTACAGTAAAGGAATTGGGCGACATGGCCCAACGGCTGAAGGCCGCCCGGATGCTGCTGGACGGCAAGACCTACGAACAGATCGTGCGCAGTGTGGAGATCAGCACCGCCACCATCAGCCGGATCAACCGCTGTATCCAATATGGCGCCGGCGGCTATGAGTTGATGCTGAAGCGGACGGGCAGCGCCGATGCGGCCGGACCGGACCGGGAATGACCGGATATAAAAGGAAGGAGCGTCCCGCCGGGACGCTCCTTCCTTTTATATATTACTGCGGGCGGAACTCCAGCGTGCCGTCATCGTTCATGCGGTCCACGATCGCCAGACTGGTCAGACGGTAACCCGCCGCCCGCAGCGCCGCGCCGCCAGGCTGAAAGCCCTTTTCGATGGCAATACCGATCCCGCCTACCTGAGCGCCCGCCTGCTTGCAGATATCCAGCAGACCGTTCATCGCCTTGCCCACCGCCAGAAAATCATCCACGATCAGCACCTTGTCCCCGGGGCCGAGGAATTTGCGGGCCAGAGTGATGTCGTAATCCCGGCCGTAGGTGTAGGAATGCACCACCGAGGTGAACACCTCTCCGTCCAGATTCTTGCTCTTGGCCTTTTTGGCAAAGACCACCGGCACCCGGAAGTACCGGGCGGTCATGCAGGCAATGGCGATACCGGACGCCTCAATGGTCAGGATCTTGGTGATCCCCTCGTCTTTATACAGGCGATAGAACTCCTTGCCGATCTCGTCCAGAAGTTCCACATCCAGCTGATGGTTCAAGAAACAATCCACCTTGAGGATGTTGCCGGGGCGGACCTGACCCTGCTCCCGGATGCGCTGTTCCAGCAATTCCATACCGACGCCTCACTTTTACAGAATTTGATTAGACCTATTATGCCAAAAATCGCCGCGCTTTGCAATTCTTTTTCTGAAAAAGCCGTCCGGTACTCGCCTCCTAAGGTTGTGTTCAACCAATCAACTCGAAGCCAAAAGTGATAGTTACCAATTCAATTTCATATAAGTCTCTGTAGCTCAGCAGGATAGAGCGTTCGCCTCCTAAGGTTGTGCTCAACCAATCAACTCGAAGCCAAAAGTGATAGTTACCAATTCAATTTCATATAAGTCTCTGTAGCTCAGCAGGATAGAGCGTTCGCCTCCTAAGCGGCAGTTCGTTCGAATCCGTTTGGGCGGGAAAATTGAATATTTTTGATATATGTCCCAGTAGCTCAGTTGGATAGAGCACGAGCCTCCTAAGCCCGGGGTCGCACGTTCGAGTCGTGTCTGGGACGCCAAAAGCTCCGCTGCAAGCCGTTTTTCGCCGGTTTGCAGCGTTTTTTATTTTACTTCTCCCGGCCCGCCGCTCGTTTGAGACCGGGAGGATTTTATGCGCTGCAATGTATATCCAGCTAAGAAGAATCGAACGGTTTCCACGGCTCTGCTAAGAAAAATCGCAGCCGTGCTAATTGGATTTTTCGGACTCACCTGCCGCCGGGTGCCGCCGAGAGCAGTGCGGCCAGGGTATTTGCCAGTTCCGGCGACTGCCGAAGCTGCTCCACCAGAGCCTCCAGATCCAATGTGGCGGGAGCTTGTTCCCTGGGTTCTTCCGGGGGATGGACCTCCCGAAGATTGGGATTGGCATAGAAGGCGCTCTCAAACTTCTGGGCGTTGATCTTGCGGTCCTCGTCCAGGATGTGGGCATACACGCTGGTAATCATGTCGATCTCCGCATGGCCCGTGTCGCCCTGGGTGGCCTTCAGGTCGCCGTGGTTCAGTTTCAGCTTGTAGGTGGTACTGGAATGACGGAGGGAATGAAAGACCACTCTGGGCAGCCCCGCCTTTTCCCGCAGCTTCTCAAACTCCTTCAGGATGATACGATCCTCACAGGGCCGGCCGTTGGGCAGCGCCACCACCAGATCGAAGTCTTGGTACTCGTCACCGAGAAACGACCGAAGCTCATCCTGGGCTTTTTTCCATTCCCGCAAGATGTAAGCCAGGGTCTTGGGCAGCCATACCTTGCGGATACTGGAATCCGTCTTGGGTTTTTTCAGGATGACTCTGGTGCTGGTGTTAGGGAACAGAGGCGTGAACACATGGTAGACGTCCTTCTGCCCCAGCATCTCAATGGCCCGTTTGGAGGCCCGCGTCAGCTCCTTGTCGATATAGACATAGGCGTTGTCATCGGCAATATCCTCGTCGGAGATATGGACATTGTTCCAGGTCAGCCCCAGGATCTCGCCCATCCGCAAAGAGCAGGCAAAGGACAGGTTCATGGCCACATAGAGCTTGCTGTCCGTACACTGGTCCAGAGCGGTGCGGATCATATCAGCGGTCCAGATGTCCCGCTTCTTATACTCCGTCTTGGGCAGGATCACGTTTTCAAAAGGGTTCTTGGAGATCAGTTCCCACCGCACCGCCTGCTTGAACGCGCAGCGCAGAAGTTTGATGATCTTCTCAATAGTGGAATTGGTCACAAATTCCGTCTTTGCGTGATGGGTCCTGGTATGCACCGCAGGGGTTTTCTGCAAAGTCTGGATGTACTTGTCCACCACTCGCGGGGTGACCTCCTGCACTTTCAGATCCCCGATGATGGGGTTGATGTAGTTGGCAATCAGAGAGTTTTGGCTGTCGTACATTGACACGCCCCACTTCTTTTCCCCATAGAGAGAAACAAAGTCCAAAAGAAACTCCGCAATGGTCTGATTGCTGGGAGGGAGAAAGGTTCCAGTGTACTGCTGGTTCTCCACCTCCGCCTTGCGCTTCAAAGCGTCCTGGTAGGAGGTTCGGGTCTCCCACTTCTGCCGGGTCTCACCGTTCTCGTCCGTGTAATTGTAAACAATGGAATAGTTCTTTTTTCTTTTGATGATCGATGCCATAACGATACTTCCTTTCTGATGTCATAGGTCAAGTGACTCCAGCCACTCATCGAATGACCGCTTGGAAATTCGTATGGCGTTACCAATTCGTACGATTTTGAAGTGTCCTTCCTTTACGAGAAGATATGCGGAAGTCCGGCCAATGCCCAGGATATGGGCAATGTCCTCAACCGTATAGGTTCTTCTCTCTGGGGACTCCTTCTTCGTACCGTTCCATGCTTGCGACATGGCAGCCCCCTTTCTAAATCAGAAACGGCACGAATAAGAATGGCTCATAATTTACCCATTCTCATTTTACCGCGCCGTTTTGTGTTTGTCTGCTGCTAATCGAAAAGTTTACGAATTATCCGTAAACGAAAAACAACAGGCTTTATCCAAAAATGAAAGAGGCAGAAAACGAATGGCTGCTGGCCGCAGCTCCACGGGAATCTCACCCCGGCCCATGCTGATGGGTGCGCCGCGCAATGCTTTGAGGGCGTTCAACGCGGGAGTCTCATTATCCTGCCTGCGCGTCCTCGCCCACAGGCTGCCACACCTGTTTTGCGGCCTGGTGTTCGTCGCTCTCCTGTTTGGTAGGGGTCCCGTCCTGCGGACTTGCAACAGGGTCATGGCGCACCGGCCGACCGGCTCGACGCAGACAGATCGTATCCGTCTGCCTTATACTGCGCCGGAGGCCTCCCGCCGTGCTTTCTTTGTCAAGGAACGATAAAGACTTTATCAGCCTGTAAAAGCATACCGTTTCCGATATGCTTTTACGGAACGACAAACAGCCCATAGCGGGAAGCGTGGAAAGGGGTACACGCTCCCCGCATGGGCTTAAAGAGTTAGCCTACATGAAACGCAAGAGTGCGGGTAATAAGGCGCACTTGCAGCCTGTTACGCATT
>CASFJO010000058.1 GCA_949295035.1 uncultured Gemmiger sp. | reverse complement strand
CAGGGTATTGATCCGCACCTCACTGCCGAGCAGGTCCACCTCCTCCAGCACATGAGCCTGGCGCACCTGGTCGCCGGCAAAGGTCAGGGCCGCGCCGTAGTCCAGCCCGGCCAGTTTGAGATACCGCCCGGGGCGGCTGGTCGCGTAAAAGGTCAGCCGCATGGACCGGTAGCCGGTGACCTTGCAGGCGCAGTAGTAATCCACGGCATCGGGGGCGCAGCGGGCGGTAGCCAGCAGCTCCCCGGCCGCGCCGTACCACTGGATCAGCACATCGCTGGCCCAGTCGCTGGTGGGTTCGTAAAAATGCAGGGTCACGCCGGCGGAGCTGTGGTCCTGGCTGAAGGAGATCTCCAGTACCGGCGGGGTGGCAAAGCGCCCGTCGCTGCCGCTCTGCTGCCGGCTCCAGAGGCCCCAGAACTGGCCCGCCGGCTCCTCGGGAAACAGCGCAAAGCTGCCGTCCATAAGGAACTGGCGGGCCTCCAGGGTACCGTATTTAGTTTGATCCGGGCGCTCCTCCCGCAGCAGGTCGGCAGCCAGGTCACAGAAGGGCTGGGCCGCCTCGCTGGCAGGGTTGGAATCCCCCCGGGCAGTCACATCAAACAGGCCAAACTCCACCCGGGTACTCGTTTGCATACTGTCACCTCCTCATGTGCGGGCAGGGGCCTTGGCCGTGAAGGTCACGGTCAGGCCGGTCCAGTAGTTGCGGGCAGCCCGCTGCAGCTGCATCTGATCGCCCACGCCGGAGAAATAGGCGGTAAAGGTGTAATCACCGCCACTGCCGGGCACCGTGACCTGGTGAAACTCCACCGGCTCGGTGAGTTTGTCCCAGAGGCGGTCGTATTCGGCTGCGCTGGCGCCCCGGAAGAGCTGTAAAGTGTAGTTGATGTACACCCCGATCAATTCCCGTTTCAGCACGCCATCTTCGGTGCGCTCGGCGTATTTGTCGAGGAAATCCGCCTTACGGGAAATGGCTTCCACTTCCACGGCAAAGCGCTCCCCGTCTATAATGAGCATCAGTACACACCTCCCGAAATCAGCTTGGCGCCCACGCGGGTGTCTTCCCGGTCGATATAGGGTTTGAGCAGGCGCACCAGCTCAGCAAGGCCGCCGGAGGCCGCGAACCTGATCACGATCTCCTGGGCGTTCCTTTCACCCAGCACCTCGGCCAGCGCCTGTTTGATGGTATCCAGCGGCGCTTCCACGTTGGTGCCGCTGGTCTGGTCGCCCACCATAGCCAGGAAAGGCTTGTTGGGCGGAAGCACCGCGCCCTGGGCCAGGTAGGGGATCTGGGGCGCCTGTATCTGCGGAATGCTGAGCCCGAATTTTTGGCCGCCAAAAACGGGCACCCAGGACGGAATATCCACCGAAATGGAGTTGATCGCCCGGATCGCTCCGTTCAGGCCGCTCACCAGCGCCGCGATCATCCCGTTGATGATCCCGATGATCCCGTTCACGGTGTTTTTGATGAGCCTTTCGATCCCTTGCCATACATTGGCCACCGTATCCTTCACGGCCTGCCAGGCGGCAGACCAGTCTCCCTGAAACACAGCTGTAAAAAACTGCAGAAACCCCCGCAGCACCGACACAGCGATGTTGATGGCGTCCGAGATCACCCCCACCGCCAGCATCACCACATTGCCGATATGTTCAAACGTCTTTTCAAAATAGGGGCCGAACACCTGTACGATCCAGTCGATCATCGGCAACAGTATCTCATTCCAGTAGCTCAAAATATACATACCAAGATCGGCGATCAATCCTACCAGATTGTCCCAGAGCGGTTTCAGGCTGTTGTCCCACAGCAGCTGGAGTTTTTCGATCAGGTACTCCAGCAGGGGACGGATGAGTGTTTCCCACAATCCGGTCAGGATCAGGCGGATGTTTTCAAACACCAGCACGAGATTGTCCACAAGAGGCTGCCCATACTCCGCCCAGACCGCCGCGATCCCGTTCATCATATCGGTCCAGATCCCGCGCAGCAGTTCCAAAGCGGGCAGCACCACGCTATTGATGGCATCGGTGATCAGGCTGCAGCGCCACACAAAGCCATCCGCGAAAATCTGCATGGCACCCGCCAGCACATCCCCCACGATCGGCGCAAAGGCCGCAGAAAACGCATTGACCACAGACGGAACAAACGTACCGGTCAAGTATCCGATCAGGGGAAGAAGGCCCTCGTTCCAAAGGCTGATGGCCCCGCTTTTGATCTCCGGCCAGACCTGGGCAGCCTTGGCCCGCAGCGTGTCCCAGGCTCCGCCCCACGCCATAAGGCTGGGTCCAAACAGGGTGTTCAGCTGGGCCATCAGCGCCTTGATCTTCTCCAGCCCGGACGGAACAGAGTTTGTCGCCTCGCTTGTCACCGGGGTAAAGGTCATGCCGCCGACGCCGGCCGATGTACTTCCCGACGTGCCGCCGCCATCCTGCTGCAGCACATTCAGCTGATCGAAGGAGGCCAGCGCCCCCTTGGCCGCTTTGCCGGCCGCCTTGGTACTGTCGGCGAGAGCCTCCTCGCCGGCCGCCGCGTCCTGGGCACTGGAGCCGATGGCGGCATTGGCATCCGATACGCCGGCGGTCTGGTTTTGTATTTGGCTGCCTCCGAAGATCGCGCTTACCGCCGCGTTGAAAGCATTGGCCACATTGATGAGCCCGCTCACGATGCCGTTGAGCGTTTTCACCACCGGCAGCAGCACCGTGGTGAGGGCCTGGCCGATAATGCTCATGAACTGCTGCCACTGCATGGACAAAATGCGGGTCTGGTTGGCCCAGCTGTCCTGCGTGCGCACAAAGTCGCCGGCCGCCAGGCTCAAAGCATCGGTGACAAAAGCATATCGCAGCGCCACCTGTTCCGCCTGCGACATGGCCGTGATGTTCGCGTTCATCCCGTGGGCCAGCGCGTACTGCTGCAGATTCGCCTGGGTCATGACCACGCCCAGATCCTTCAGTGTCTCGGTCTCGCCGGTGAATACGCTCTTGAGCTTGGTATCCGCCTCTTCCTGGGTGATGTTGTAGAAGCTGGCCACATCGCCGGTCAGCCCGGTCAGGGCGATGGCCATATCACTGGCGGCGTCTTCGGCGATTCCCATGCCCCGGGCCATGGCCATATAGGTGGAACCGGTCTTTTTAGCCGCCAGCTCGCTCATGCCAAAGCTGGTGATGGCCGTGTCGGCAAACGCCTCCATCTTCCAGGCCATACTGCCGAAGGCGGTGTCAACCACGTTCTGAACTTCGGCCACACTGCTGCCCAGTTCGATGCAGGCGGCGCCGAACTGAACGACCTTCTGCACTGCGAAAGCCGCCGCCACGGCGCCAACCAGTTTCCCAACGACAGATTTCAGACCGCCAAGGGAGCCGACAACCGAATCCGTGGCCCCGCCCATGTTTTTGCGAATCGCTTCCCCGGATTTCTTGGAGCTTTTCTGCGTGGTGCGCTCGATTTCTGACCAGGCTTTTTTCAGTGCTTCGGACTGGCTCATACCCGCTTTGCGGTATTCCGCCGCGAGCTTCATTGCAGTCTTTTTCGCGCTGCTTTCGACCTTCTTGGAATCCTTTTCAAGCCCGCTGTTGTCCAGCGCGGTGCTGATCGTTACCTTACCGTCTGCCAATCGTCATCACTCCCCCAGCAGTTTTTTCAGCCGTTCCTGTTCGGCCAGCTCCTCGGCGGTGTAACGGGGCTTCAGGTCCACATCAGCCTTGTGCTGCCGATAGTAGTCCCGCTCCCAGGGTTCCAGCTTTTTGCCCCTGTGCAGCTTGTCCCGGATGCCGACCACGGCAGACAGCTGTCCTTCCCCGATACTGCCGAACCAGGCCAGAAAGGTCCACCAATGGACGAATGGCAAGGCGCGAATTTCACAGCCGGCCACCTTGTTCACATCGGCCACGATCCTGCCCTGGTCCTGCTCCCAGTCCAGCAGGCGGGGGCCGGGCGGTCCATCCTCCTTTTTGCCGCCGGCGATGAACTCCATCATCTTTTCCGCCGCCTCCTGCCGGTCTTCTGCAGGGATGGCTTCGAATCCGTCGTAGAACAGGCACAGCGCCACATACAGGCGCGCCCGCTCATTCTCGTCCGGATCGTTCAGCCACCGGATGATCTCCAGCACGTCCCGGAAGTCGGCGTTGATCGCATAGTCCCGACTGCCGATCTCCAGCCGCTCGGGCAGGCTCCAGCGATCCATCATTTCTGTTTGGCGGCCGCCCGGCGCCGGGCGCGGTTCGTCTTTGCCAGGGCGACAGCGGTGCCGGCCTTTTCGCTGTAAAATCGCTTTGCACCATTTTCCACCAGCGGAACAAGCGCCGCCAGCAGGTTGGTGATGATGCGTTCGCCGTTCTCTCCCACAGCCATCAGGTTTACCCCCTGCAGGATCACCTCGAAGTCATTCCCCAGGCCGAACACCTCGTTCAGCTTGTTCTTGACCTGCAGGTCTGTCTCGCGCATCAGCCTCACCACAGCCGTGCCGGCCACCGCCGCCTCTTCCTGGGGGAGTTCTTTGGCTTTGGCGACCATCTCATCCTCCAGGCGAATGATGTCTTCCGTCGCCCGGGCAAAGCGGTCGTACAGATTCGGATCAGAGGTATTGATGCGCAGCACGCTGCCGCCGATCTCATATTCCTCGATACCGAGGTCAATGTTCAGTTTCTGCATACAGCAAACTCCTTCAAAAATTCGCCCGGCCGGAGTGTCCCGCCGGCCGGGCTTTGCGTCACGCGGTCTCTTCGGTGTCCGGCGTAAAAGTCTTGGTATCTGCCTTGAAATGCCCCTTGACAGGCGCGCCCTTGTAGTGGAGGTTGAACGGGATCTGGTAGCCGGTGGAATCGCCGCCGTAGCTGCTGACCTCGATCACCGCAGCGTCCCTAATCGCGGGATATCCCTTCTCCGGATCCGCCTCTTCCCAAAGATGCACCTCCACCACTGTGGTGTTGCAGTCATCCAGCACCAGGCAGCCGTCCACGATGGCCTGCAGCCGCTCGAACAGGGGGTCCCCCTTTTCGGCGTAGTAGGGCTCCACAGTGCCGCTCTTTTCGTAGCTGGTCAGCATAGTGCTGGTCTCGCCCAGGATATTGCTCTTTTTTTCCACATTGGCGCTCAGCTCCGGGCTGTACTCCTCCAGGTCCTTGCCCAGCCGCACATAGCTGGGAGTGCCGGGCTCAGTGCGGGGATCCGCCGCGTCCACATAGTGCGCCATGTATTTGCGCTCGATCTTTGCCATTCAGTTCACCTCATATTTTTCTTTGAAATTTGCGCTCAGGGCGATCACATACAGACCCACCCCTTCCTGATCGGTGTCATACAGCTCGCCGTTCTGCGCCTTGACAGTCTCCTGGAGCTGGTCGATATTTCCGAACACAGGCGCCAGGTGGGCTGTGCTCTGGGCCTGCACCCACCGCTGAAAGTCCAGCACCCAAGAGGCGTTGTACGCCGCCCCCTCTCCGTCGCCCGGCGCCTTCTCCACAGCGATGTAGAGGCCGAAGTTGTACTGGTTGGACACCGTCACGTTGCCCAAAATGTCCTCGCTGCGGCTCACCTCCACCAGACCCCCGGGGCGCAGGCTCTTGCTGCCGGGGATCTTGTCCAGCCAGTCCACCATCATGTTGCCGCGCAGGTCATAGCCGGGATAGCTGGACAGCCACTCACGCAGCCGTGCCAGAACGCTTTCTCGTTCCACAGTTTCTCACCTCTTTCGGTTGATGTACCGCTGCAGGTCGGCGGCCAGGGCTTTTCCTTCAGCAGCCGAGACTGCCCGGTCCCAGTGGGGGCCTGCCCGGGGGTTCTTGGTCTTGGTGTAATCCAGAGGGGTGTTCACCACATGCTTGGTTTCCCCCTTGCGCGCCCAGGGGCTGCCGGTCACATCACTGACCATCAGCTTGCCATTGAAAAGAAAGCGGGCGGAAGGAGTATCGGTAACGATAAGGGGACGTCTCACATCGGTCTGCGCCACCGTGATTTTGATGGTCATACCGCTCTGATACGGCATATATCGCACGATACGCCGTAGCACATTGCGGGTATGGTAGGTCTGCACATCGCCGTTCTCGTCCAGGCCCTTGTCGCGGATGATCTGGCGGGTGCTGTGCATCTCCAGACAGGCGACAGTCCCGTCCGGCAGGCGGATCCGCTGCTTGCTCATATCAGCCTCCCGCCTCGATGTGGCACACCTGGCCGGCCCAATATTTCACATCCACGTCCTTCACCACCACCAGCCCCGGCACGCTCACCGGAACGAACCGCACCCAGGCCGCCCGGTCGTCAATCGACGGTCCTTCGCCCAGCAGTGCCTTGTCGCCCGGAACCAGGGAAAAGGTGGGCTGCCCCTCCGAGGCTGCGGCCGCCCACACGGGGCGGCCCTGCCAGCCGGAAGGCAGTACCAGCAAAAAGCTGTTCGCCTCCCGGTTGCCGGTCTTGTCCACAGTCTCCACCTTCTTTGCGTCGAAGTGCGCCCCCCGAAACACCGTCCGGGTACAGGAAAACGGCTCTCCCAGCTCCGCATGGTACAGCGTGACCGTCTGGTCGCACAGGCTGTAATCCACAGGCGGTTCCTTACGTACCCGCAGCATCCTGTCCGCCTCCCTTCGTGCCGCGATAGATGTGAAGATACAGGCAGGCGCAGCGGTAGAGCTCCCGGCTCTGGGCCTTGGGCGACAGATCAGGCTGTGCCCCCTGGGCCCGGCTGCTGCTCACGCTGCCCACGCTCACACTGGCTGCGGCGCCGCCGCTTTGCGCCCACGCAAAGTAGTACAGCGCGTCGATCATGGCACACATGGCCATCTGTTCGCTGTTTTCGCCGGTAGGCGTTACGGCGTAGATACGCTTGTAGCGTTCCAGCTGGGCGGAGGCATCCCGGGCGAAAGCGGTGAACTCGTTCTCCGGCACGCTGTCGCCTCCGTAGATCTCCCGATAAAAGTCAAAGGTCACCACCGCGCCTGCCCCCTCCTTACGCTTTCTTTTTCTGTGCCGGGGCCTTGCCCTCGGCCGGCTCGGCGGCCGGTTGCTCCTCGGTGGCGACCTGCGCCTCTCCGGCGTTCACGGGGGGAATGGCCGGCTCAGGCGGCTGGGGCGGCTGGTTGCTGGTTTTACGGAAAGGAATGTAACCGATAGTACGCATGATATCTCCTCCTTAACCGGCGGTCTTGTGGCTGGCGTAGATGCCGGCCACCTTGTTCTTGTAGACGTCGGCAATGCCAACATTGCGATAGCCGTACTTGTAGCCGTCGGCGTCCTGGTTCAGCTCGGGGGGAACGATCTTGGGCGCGACATGCTTCTGGAACTGGATCACGGCAGCCTTGTGGACCACCATGAAGTTCAGTTCGGCGCCGCCGCTGGCGGCCTTGGCAAAGCCGCCGGCTTCCTCGCCGCCGCTCTTGCCGTCCTTCTGGTCGATGGCAGTGTAGAAGCGGGTCTGCGGCACCAGGATGACCTGGGTGAAGCGTGCCAGCACCTCGCGGCTCTTGGTGGTCTCCAGATCATCGACCATGCCCCTCAGAGTGGGGGTGATGAACAGATAGCGCTCCTCCATGGGCACTTCGGCCTCATCCATGGTATTGGTAGCCACACGCAGCGCCGCAACCACCGCGGCGCCGTCCGCCAGATCCTCCTGTTTCTTGGTGATGTCGCCCTTGCCGCAATAGCTGGCAAAGCGGAACGCATCCAGCTCCGGCACCACCTTGGTGCGGATGAACTCACCAGCCAGCCGGCCGAAGGCCAAACCGGCGGTCTCCTCGTTGTCCATGACGTCCACGTTGAACATGCGGCCGCGGTCGAAGTTGCACTTCACGGTCTCGTTGGTCATGGTGACGTCGCCCTTGACGTAACCGCTGTTGCGGTCATAGTCGCCCAGCGCCTGCATGTCCAGGGTGGGGATGATGAGCTCATTGGCATTGGCGCCCTGCTGCGCCAGCTCTGCCGCGCCGTCCAGCACAGCAGTCAGGGAAGCGTTCTTGTACACCTCATCCAGCATGGGGATGTACTTTTTCGCGAGTTCAATGGTATTGGGCATGTATTTTTACCTCTCTTTCATCATTTGGTCTGCGCGGCGGCAGGCAGGCCGAAAGCTGCCCGCAGCGCCGCGTCCGGATCTCCGGCCGGAGGAATGCCTCCGGTGCCCCCCGCATAGGGCGGGGGCGTGTTGCCGGCGTCAAACAGATAGTCGCTTTCCTTGGCCAGCTGCTCCAGCGCGGCCCCGATGTCCTTGTCCGGGTCCTTGCTGGCCCGCAGCGTATCCACGTCCAGCAGGGCCTTGATGGCCTTGGTGCTGCGCCCGCGGGCCTTGGTGATGGCGGTGTCCAGCCGGGCGTCGAAGCGGACGGAAGCCACCTGGGCGGCGGCGTCCTTTTCCGCCTGCTCGGCTTTGGCCTTCCACTCTTCCGCCTCGCGGCGCACGCCCTCCATATCCATGGCCTTGAAGCCGTCAATGGTCTTGTTTGCCTCGGCCAGCTGGTTCTTGAGGCTTTTGGCCTCGGTGTTTTTGGCGTCAAAATCCGCTTTGGCCACAAAAGCCCGGCCGATCTCGGCGCTCACTTTCTTGTCGATCTCCTCGGTGTAGCTATCACCCAGGATCTCCTTCAGCCATTCGAGCATTGCCTGCTCCTTTCCTTCCGCTGTCCTTTTTGTCGGGCCAGTCCCCGTATCGCGGCGCCCCTTTTGTAGTCCCCCGGGCCGGGGGTATTTTGCCAATAAAAAAGCCCGCCCCGGCCTCATGCGGCCAGGATGGGCATAAAAAAGGCCCGCCGCCCGGGTGGGCGGTGAGCCTTGTGTTTGACCTATCTGCGCAGTCTACTGCGCGTTCATTGCTTTTTCATATTCTTCCCGAACTGCCTGGACAAAAGGTCCAGGGTCCGCACCTCGTTCAAAGTCTGCGCAAATATCGGGCAGTTCGTCTGCAAGAGCCCGATACACATCGGGCTCTTCCGTTTCCAAGCGTTTGTGATGCTCCATTAGAAAAACCGGGAGATCATAGGAGAAGTCCAACGCATCGTATTCTCCGTTGAGGAAATCCTCAATCATTTTTTTCAGTTCATTCATCAGCCTTCTCCCTCCTTCCAGTCTGACTTTGGCGTATCGCGATCAACGCGGGAATTCCTACTCCCATTCCAAGCTGTGCGGACACGCCTCACATCTCTTCACCGCTTCTTTCCATTCGCAGGGAAGCTGCTCATTTCCTTGTAAGCATAACCCATCCTTTCCAAGGTTACAGATTTCCCAGCACAGACCGGCGTCTATTTCACGCTGATAGATGGGGCAAAAAAACATCTCTTCATTTACGCTTTGCTTTTCCCCTGAAGCCATATTTCTTTGCCACCTCCAAAACCATTTTTCCCCCATCGTCCAGAGGGCCGACAGAGGAAACTGAGCCGTCGGCCTGAACAGCAATGAATCCCTTTTCCGAATAGTAAACCCGCTGCGTACCGTTTCGCTGCAATATTACGATCAATGCATTATTGACTATGTCATAGGCATCGTTTTCCGAGATCTCGCGTTCTTTCATTCGCTTTAGCGCATGCTCTCCAAACGTCAGTTCGCTGGGAACTTTATCCACTTTTGCGAGAGTACCTTTCACTCTGATTTTACCACTCTCACGCAGGGTTTTCAATTCTTCGTTCGCGCTGTTCAGACGGTTTTCCAGCTGCGCTGCAGCACTGGCTTTCCCGGCCTGACTGCGGCCCCACCCCACCACATCCAGCCGCTCCGCCCGGCTTTTGAAATCCATGGCCTTGTTGAACCGGGTATACTCCTGGTTCAGCCGCGTCAGCTTCACCCGGTCGAGGAGCAGTTGCTCCTCGTCCCCGGCCGCCTCGCTCATCAACACCCGATGCTCCTGCCGGCGGATGCCGCGCTCGATGCGGTTCTGGTACTGGGTGGCCTCGTAGCCCGTCATGTGGCGGCCCTCCCAGGTCACGCCCCGGGCGTTCTCCTCGCGGAAGGCGTCCAGCTCAGACTGGGTATACTGGGGGCTGTCCACCCCCAGGATGACAGGCATGGCCACATGGCCGCAGCCCAACGTGCCGATGCGGCGGGCCAGGCTCTCGTTCAGCCGCTTGAACTCAGCGTCGCTGTACTGGCGGCCCTGGATCGGTTCATGGTCCGGGGCACTGTTGGCATGGGCACTGATCTCCCAGCCGTTGCACCCCAGCGCATCGTGATCCATCTGGGTCACCTGCTCCACCAGCTGTCCCATGCCGCCCATCAGATTGCGGCGCACAGCCGCGCCCAGCTCCGTGGAAACGCCGCTGGCGTAGTCGATGCTCACGATCCCCCGGCCGGCGAGCTTGCGGGTTGCCTGCCGGGCTGCCTCGGAGGCGGTGGCCGCACCGGTGGACACCAGCTTCAGTGCCTCATCCATGCACTCCCGGTACACCTTCTGCAGCGGCATGGGCCGTCCTGTGCGCGGGGAGATCATGCCCAAGGTTCCTGTGAGATTCTCCAGCTGTTCTCCAGCCTGCTTCACAGCTGCCGCCGTCAACCGTGCAAGGCTGGCTCCGTCTGCTTCCGTGGCCCAGACACCCACCCGGGCATAGTCATCCTCCTGGGCGAAACGGGCTGCTGCCTCCAGGAGCGCCTGCGCTTGTTTCTCGCTCACCTGCAGTTGCTTTTTGAGATATGCCTTGAGCGCCTTTTTGCTCTCTCCCAGGGCCTGGGCGCGATAGACTTCGTAGGCGGCGGTGCTGGTCATATGTGAAGCTGCTTGTAGAGCCGAACACCTACACCAACTATGAAATTGTGTTCCGAGCGCATTTGAAACCATACTTTCTGGAACACCCCGTCACGCTGGACAGGGTGCAGCCCATGCACATTCAGGCGTATTGCAATTATAAGCTGCAAACCCTCAGTCCATGCACGGTAAAGAAACACCTGAGCAATATATCTTCCGCATTGGAAGTGGCAAGGAAAAACCATGTGATTGCCTTTAACCCCGCCCATGATGTGACAATCAGGAATGACCGGCGATTCGTTCCGAACTGCTACGATGAAAAGCAGATTGCCCGGCTGTTTCAGGCCGCACAGAAAAGCAAGATTGAAACCGAGATTATTTTAGCCTGTACCTATGGACTGCGCAGAAGTGAGGTTGCCGGGCTTACATGGTCGCATGTGGATTTTGAGAAAGAAACCATCCTGATTTCCAAAACAGCTGTTGCCAGCAAGGGCGGCACAATTTACAAGGACAGGACGAAAACCAAGAAAAGCTGCCGGGTGCTGCCTATGAGCGCCGCAATCAAAACCTATCTGCAAAACCTCTATAACAGGCAACAGCAGCAGCGCAAGAGTTTGGGCGCACACTATGAGGATTCAGACTTTGTGTGCAGACAGCCGGACGGGCATGTTTTCTCGGTGGATGCAATCACCCGGCATTTTCACCAACTGCTGAAAGAAAACGATCTGCCCATGATTCGCTTTCACGATCTCCGACACTCGGCGGCCACACAGCTTTTAGCCAGCGGATACAATATGAAGTGCGTTTCAGAATGGTTGGGGCATTGCGATATTCACACCACGATGAATATATACGCCCATGTTACCAATCAGACAAAACAATCTATGGCGAACTGTCTGGGTGCGCTG
>CASFJO010000057.1 GCA_949295035.1 uncultured Gemmiger sp. | reverse complement strand
CTTGCGGGGTTGATCGGCCTGCTGATCTTCCTCTACTCGAAACGCAAAGTCCTGTTCGGGAAGTAAGCCCTGCGGTATGCGCCGAACCATTTTAAGTATGAAGCGGAGTGATGATACAGCCGTCAAGGAATGGGGGTGATAAGGATCCCGATAAACACTACCTATTCTTGATGTTTTCCTCCGTCATCGCTATGTGGCAACCAAGGGGGCGCAAACAAAAATCCTCTTGAGCTCGCTGCTATTATGATGTTTGCGTCTACTCATTTGGCAGGTAGAAAAGTCCAATATTACCGGAACTTTCTGGCGTAGTTGGGTAACCAGGAGTATCTTGCCATTCTTGACATTGGTAATACAGTTTGAAATGCGCCGAAAACCGGCGTGCTATTTCATTGCGAAATAGCACGCCGGTTCATTTTAGTAACCCTGTTTGTCAGTCGTTAAGTTCGTACGGTTTTGATACTTCCCTTATTGTCTTTCATCGAATCAAAAAAGGTTGGCACGGGCTTTGCCTTTCCATAAGTTCCTTATGTACCAGGAGAGTCGGCCTTGTGTGCCGGGGCCCGGGAGACGTTGTCCCCCCGGACCAGCTTTCTGTCAGGTGTTTCCAGAACGCCCGGCTGGCGGCGCTGAGGGGGCGGCCCTGGACGCGGGCGGCGTAGATCCAGCGGGGCGGCATGGCGAAGGCCAGCCGCAGCGGGGTGACGGCGCCGCTTTCCACCAGGGGCCGTGCCAGGCCGGCGGGCACAAAGCCCACCCCCAGATCGTGCTGCACAGTGGCCAGCACCAGGTCGGCGGTGGTCACCTCCACCTCCGGGTTCAGGGTCAGGCCCTTGGCGGCGAACAGTTCATCGTAGAAATCCCGGGCGCAGGTGCCCGGCTCCAGGCAGACCAGCGGCAGCCCGGCCAGATCCCGCAGATGCAGCGGCCGGCGCGCCAGATGGGCCAGGCCCGGCCCGGCTACCAGCATCTCCTCCACCCGGGCCAGCTGATGCAGTTTTATCTCCTTGCCGGCCTGGAACGGCCCGCTCACCACCGCCATCTCCACCCGGCCGCTGCGCAGATGGGCCAGCGCCTGGGGGTGGTGCCGTTGGTCAGCCGCAACCGCACCCCCGGCCACCGGGCCCGGAAACTGTCCATCCGGTGCAACAGCAGCTCGTGCAGGGCTGTCTCGGTGGAGGCCAGCCGCACCACGCCCCCCTGCAAACTCAGCGCTCCGGCCAGTTCCGCCTCCCCCTGCTGCAGCCGCTCGCAGGCCGGCCCCACCGTATGGAACAGCAGTTCCCCCTCCGGGGTCAGGCTCACCCCCCGCCGGGTGCGCACAAACAGGGTGCAGCCCAGCTGCTGCTCCAGGTTTTGGATGCACCGGGTCACCGATGGCTGGCTGCTCATCAGCGCCCGGGCCGCCCCGGTAAAGCTGCGGCTGCGCGCCACCTGACAAAATACCCGGTAATACTCAAAATTTACGGCCATGGCCGCCCCTCCTGTTTCTGGCACAAACGCCGTTCGCCGGCCCTCCGCCCGGCTTTGCGCCGGCGGCACATCGTGTTTTGCTATACGTTTTTATTATAGTATAAATACAAAACCGGCATTTTGCAAATCGCTGCCACCGCGGTATACTATACAGCGTAGTCGTCCGCCGTCGGGCGGGCGCGGCTTGTTGCATAGAGGGAGTGTTCAAGATATGATCCAGGACCTTACGGTCGGCCATCCGGGGCAGGTACTGCGCCGGTACAGCGTGCCCATGTTCGTGGGCGTGATCTTTCAGCAGATGTACAACATTGCCGACAGCGTGATCGCCGGCAAATTTGCCGGTGAGGCGGCGCTGGCCGCGGTGGGCGTGGCCGGCAGCGGCTGGCTGATGCGGCTGGTCAACACCCCGTCCGACATTTTTGCCGACGGCCAGCTGTATCTGGGCATCTATGTGGGCGGTTTCGTGTTCCTGTTTTTGTACAACGTGGCCACCGGCATCTTCAACAGCCTGGGCGACAGCCGCACCCCGCTGTATTTCCTGATCGGGTCCAGTCTGTCCAACATCGTGCTGGACTGGGCGTTTGTGGCGCTGTTCCACTGGGGCGTGGCCGGCGTGGCCTGGGCAACTTTCCTGGCCCAGGGCGTGGCGTGTCTGCTGTCCCTGTTCGTGCTGCGCCGCCGCGTGGCCCAGGTGGAATGCGCCGGGCACCATCCCCTGTTCAGCCTGGCCGCGCTGGGCAGCATCGCCCGCATCGCGGTGCCCAGCATCCTGCAGCAAAGTTTCATCTCCATCGGGGATATGTTCATCCAGGGCCGGGTCAACAGCTACGGCTCCAGCGTGATCGCCGGCTACTCCGCCGCCATCAAGCTCAACACCTTCACCATCACCAGCTTCACCACCCTGGCCAACGGGGTCTCCGGCTTCACCGCCCAGAACGTGGGCGCCGGCAAACACGGCCGTGTGCGCCAGGGCTGGGGCGCGGGCATCCGGCTGGCGCTCTGCGTGGCGGTGCCCTTCTTCCTGGCCTTCTTCTTTGGCGGCCGCATCTGCCTGGAACTCTTCATGAACGCCGAGGCCACCCAGCTGGCCCGGGACACCGGCATGGAGTTTCTGCGGATCGTATCCCCCTTCTACTTTGTGATCTGCTTCAAACTCATCAGCGACGGCGTGCTGCGGGGCGCGGGCTGCATGCGGCTGTTCATGGCCGCCACCTTCACCGACCTGGCCCTGCGGGTGATCCTGGCTTTTGCCTTCTCGGATCTGCTGAACGCGGCGGTGGGCGTCTGGATGGCCTGGCCGGTGGGCTGGTGCATCTCCATCGCCATGTCTCTCTGCTTCTATCTGCGCGGCCACTGGATGCCCTCCTGGAGCCGGAACGCCGCCGAGCAGGAGGCCGAAGCGCTCACCGAAGAGGTCTGCGCCGTCGAAGAAGGCTGATCCTCCCTGTGCGTTTCTCTTCCTCCAACCGGCGCGAGCCGGTATAGTGAATTGTCAAACTAAGTGCAACAGGAATTGAGTTCAAAGTCCCATAATTCCTGGGCAGAATGGAAGTTAAGAACCTTTCGAGGCCTGGCGTTAATCAACGCCAGGTTTCGTTTTAGTGTAGCGGGGGCAACACGGG
>CASFJO010000056.1 GCA_949295035.1 uncultured Gemmiger sp. | reverse complement strand
CCCGTGTTGCCCCCGCTACACTAAAACGAAACCTGGCGTTGATTAACGCCAGGCCTCGAAAGGTTCTTAACTTCCATTCTGCCCAGGAATTATGGGACTTTGAACTCAATTCCTGTTGCACTTAGTTTGACAATTCACTATTAAAATAGAAGTTTACTATTGATTTTAATATTATTCAATAATATATTAAAATAAATTAAAGAAGGGGGGCGGATGCGTGAGCATCGACGTGGTGCCGGAGTGGATGGTCAATCTGGACCCGGAGGACGTGGCCTTTATCCGGAATTTCCTGCTGGCATCCGGATCGCTCAAGCAGATCGCGGCCCAGTACGGGGTCACCTATCCCACCGTGCGGCTGCGGCTGGACAAGCTGATCCAGAAGATTCGCATCAGCGAGGATGTGGAGAATGACGGCTACATCGCCCTGATCAAGCGGCTGGCCATCAACGATAAGCTGGACGTGGCCGCCGCCCGGCTGCTGATCGAAGAATACAAGAAACGCAAAAAGGAGGAATGATCATGTCGATCGCGTTTGTGCTGATCGTTCTGCTGGTGGGGGCGCTGGTGCTGCTGGGGCTGCAGGTGGTCCTCTGTCTGCTCAAACCAATCTGGCCCGGCCTGGTGCTGCCGGCGCTTTGTGTGGGGTACTCGGTGTTTATGGCAATGAACGTGGCGGCGGTGGGTTCATCGCTGGAAAGTGCCATGACCATGGCCCTGACCTTCCTGCTCTGCAACGTGCCCACCGTGATCTTACTGCTCATTTTCCTGCTTTGCCGCAGGGGACGCAGCAGCAAAAAGCAGCTGGACAAGATGAACATTCAGGATCTTTGAGCCCCGCGCCCGGCCTTCTTTGCCCGAAGGCCGGGCCTTTTCTTGACTTGCGGGCGGCAACATGGTATTATCGTTGTGCTTTTCAAACTATAACGAGAAAAATGGGGAGGAACCACCATGAAACTGTATCGTCGCCTGGCGGCGGCTCTGCTGGCCGCCGCGCTGCTTGTATCCCTGGCGGGCTGTGCCGGCACGGCCCCTGCCGCGCCGGGCAGCTCGTCCGCCGCGCCGGTGAGCGAGCCCTCCGACCAGTCCGCCCCCGCGGCGGAGACCGCGGACTTTCCCGTCACCCTGACCGACGCGGCCGGCCGCACCGTCACCCTGGAGGCCCGGCCCGAGACCCTGGTCAGCGGCTATTACATCACCACATCCATGTGCATTGCCCTGGGCTGCGAGGACCGGCTTGTGGGCATTGAGGCCAAGGCCGACACCCGGCCCATCTACGCGCTGTCCGCCCCGGAACTGCTGGAACTGCCCGGCGTGGGCACCGCCAAGGAGTTTGACCTGGAAGGCTGCGCCGCCCTGGACCCGGATCTGGTCATCCTGCCGCTGAAGCTGCAGGACGCCGCCGACGCGCTGGATCAGCTGGGCATCCCGGCCCTGGTGGTCAACCCGGAGAGCCTGCCGGAACTGGAGCAGACCCTGACCCTGCTGGGCCAGGCTGCCGGCTGTGCCGACCGGGCCGCCGAACTGGTGGCCTGTAACCAGGAGACCGAAGCCTTTTTGAACGACACCCTGGCCGGCGCGGAGAAGCCGGTGGTCTACCTGGCGGGCAACAGCAGCTATCTCAGCACCGCCGGCCCGGCCATGTACCAGGATACCCTGATCCAGCTGGGCGGCGGCGTGAACGCGGCGGCCGAACTCACCGATACCTACTGGGCCGACATCTCCTATGAGCAGCTGCTGGCCTGGGACCCGGAGGTGATCGTGATCGTGCCCGGGGCGGATTACACCAAAGACGACCTGCTGGCCGACCCCCAGCTGGCCGATCTGACCGCCGTGAAGGAGGGCAAGGTCTTTGCCATGCCCACCGCCTTTGAATCCTGGGATTCGCCGGTGCCCAGCGCCATGATCGGCAGCCTCTGGATGGCGAATGTGCTGCATCCGGACCTGTATGATTTTGACGTTTTTGCCGCCGACGCGTCCGACTTTTACAGCCGGTTCTACGGTGTGGAGATCGACGTCTCCCAGCTGACGGCGTAAGCGGTGGACGGCGCAAGATCTGCCCGCCGCCTGACGGTTCTGGCCCTGCTGTTCGCCGGCGGGGCCTTTGCCGCATCCCTGCTGGTGGGCCGGTATCCCATCGACTGGTCCGCCCTGGCCGACCCGGCCGGCATGGACCGGCGGGTCTTTCTCACCCTGCGGCTGCCCCGGGCCTGCATGGGCCTGCTGGCGGGCTTTGGGCTGGGGGCGTCGGGCAGCGTTTACCAGACGGTGCTGCATAATCCCCTGGCCGCGCCGGACGTGATCGGGGTGGCCTCCGGCGCGTCGGTGGGGGCTGCGGCGGCCATCCTGCTGGGCTGCGGCGGCAGCCTCACCGCCCTGCTGGCTTTCGGTGGCGGGCTGCTGGCGGTGGGGGCCGCCCTGGCCGGGGCGGGCCTGTCCCGCCGGCGGGATATTCTGAGCATCGTGCTGGCGGGCATCGCGGTGAACGCCCTGGCCCAGGCGGTGCTGATGCTGCTGAAACTCACCGCCGACCCGGAAAAGGAGCTGGCAGCCATCGAGTTCTGGACCATGGGCAGCCTGGCGGACATGACCCCGGACAAGCTGGCCGGGGCCCTTCCCTGGGCGGCGGCGGGGCTGGCCGGGCTGGCGCTGCTGCGCCGCCCGGTGCTGCTGCTGGGCCTGCCGGACGACGAGGCCCGGATGCTGGGGGTGCCGGTCACCGGTATGCGCCGGGCCGCTTTGGCCCTGGCCACCCTGGTCACCGGGGCGGTGGTCAGCGTCACCGGGCTGATCGCTTTTGTGGGGCTGCTGGCTCCCCATATCGCCGCCCTGCTGCGTCGGGGCGGCCGGCCGGGGATGCTGCTCTCCGGCCTCACCGGCGCGGGGCTGCTTCTCGCCGCCGACGTGCTGGCCCGCAGCCTGGCCGCCTCCGAGATCCCGGTCAGCGTGGTCACCTCGCTGCTGGGCGCGCCGTTTCTGTTCTGGCTGCTCTGCCGCCGGGAGGCTGCCCATGAATAAAGGATTGCGTGTGGAAAACCTGCGCGTCGGCTACCCCGGGCGGGAGGTGCTGGCCGGGGTGAGTTTTGCCGCCCGGCCCGGGCAGATCACCGCGGTGCTGGGGGCAAACGGCGCGGGCAAAAGTACCCTGCTGCGGGCGGTCTGCGGTCTGCTGCCCGCCGGTGGCGGCTGCGCGCTGGATGGGGAATCCATCGCGGGCCTGGGCACCCGGCAGCGGGCCCGGTGCATCGCCTGCCTGCCCCAGCGGGCGGGGGGCGAACTGGGCCTCACCGGCCTGGAGATGGCGCTGCTGGGCTTCAGCCCCACACTGGGTCTGCTGGAGCAGCCCGGCGCGGCCCACACCCGCCAGGCCCTGGCCATGCTGGAGCGGCTGGAGGCCGGGGCGTTCGCCTATACCGACATGCGGCGGCTCAGCGAAGGGCAGCGGCAGCTGGTGCTGCTGGCCCGCACCCTGGTGCAGCCCCACCGGCTGCTGGTGCTGGACGAGCCGGACGCCCCCCTGGATCGCCACCACCGCCGGGTGCTGCTGGCGGCGCTGCAGGCTGACGCGGCGGCGGGCGCGGCGGTGCTGCTGAGCAGCCACGACGTGAATTTCGCCCTGCGCCACGCCCATCGGCTGCTGGTGCTGGGACAGGGGCGGCTGCTGGCCGATCTCTGCCCCGGCCAGGCGCAGGAACAAGCGCTGGCCGGGGCGCTGCGGGCGGCCTTCGGGCCGGTGGAACTGGTGCGCCACCGGGGCGGGTGGCTGATGATCGACGGGGAGGAGCCATGAAGGTAACGCTGGAACTGCGGGTCTGCGACGAGGCAGGCCGGCGATTTTTCGGGGAGGGTCCCCGGCGGCTGCTGGACGGGGTGGAACGTCTGGGCAGTCTGCGGGCCGCGGCGGCGGAGATGGGCATGGCCTATACCAAGGCGCTGGCCCTGGTACGCCGGGCGGAGGGGGAGCTGGGCTTTCCCCTCACGCGGCGCAGCATCGGGGGCAAGGGCGGCGGCGGAAGCTGCCTGACCCCCCAGGCGAAGGAGTGGATGGAGCGGTATGAAGCCTGCCGAACTGCCTGTGACCGCCTGGCGGGCGAATTGTATCAGGCGTATTTTTCCGGCTTCGGGCAAGCGCAGCCTGCTGCTGACCGGCAGCAAGGGTGTGGGCAAGACCAGTCTGTGTGACGCCCTTCTGGCGGGCCGGGTGCTGCCCGGCGTGCGCAGCCGGCTGTGCCGGGACGATGCCGGGCAGCCTCATCATGTGGAACTGGCCGCCCGCACCGGCCCGGGCCGGGTGATCCTGGGCCGCCGGGCGGGGGCGGGGATGGAGCCGGATCTGCCGGCCCTGGAGCAGGCCGCCGCTCTGCTGGCCGCCGCGGCCGCGGCCCCCGGCGAGTGGGCGGCGGTGGACGAGGTGGGTTACCTGGAACAGGCCAGCCCTCTCTACCAGACCCGGCTGCGGGAATTGTTCGACAAAAAACGGGTGCTGGCCGTGTTGCGCAAGGCCGACACCCCGCTGCTGGCGGAACTGCGCCGGCGGCCGGATTGCCTGCTGGTGGACCTGGATGAACTGGCCCCGCCCCGGGTGGGGGCGGTTGTGCTGGCGGCGGGAAAAGGGGAGCGGTTTGGCGGCAACAAGCTGCTGGCGCCGCTGGGTGGCGTGCCGCTGCTGGCCCGCACCCTGGCCGCGCTGCCCCGGGACCGGCTGGCCCGGGTGACGGCGGTGGTCAGCGCACCGGAAATCGCCGCTCTCTGTGAGCGGATGGGCGTGCCCTGCCTGATCTATCCGGGCGGACCCCAGAGCGAATCGGTGCGGCGGGGCCTGGCGGCCATGTCCGATCTGGACGGCTGCCTGTTCTGGCCGGGGGATCAGCCTCTCTGCCGCAAAGCGAGCGCGGCGGTCCTGGTGGAGAAATTCTGGCGCTGCCCTGAGACGGTGGTGCGGCTGGCCTGGCAGGGCAGGCCGGGCAGCCCGGTGGTGGTCCCGGCGGCGCTGTTCCCCCGGCTGGCGGCCCTCACCGGAGATGTGGGCGGCATGGCCGCGGTGCCCGGCAGCGGCGCCGCGGTGCGGCTGGTGCCGGCCGCGCGGCCCTGGGAACTGTGGGACGCGGACACCCCCGCTGCCCTGGCCCGGCTGGAGGCCTGCCTGCCGGCGGAACGATGAGCAAAAACACACCGGGGCGCGCTTGCCGTACATGCAGGCGCGCCCCGGTGTTTGTATGCTCGGCGGTCAGCCCGCGTTCTCGGCGGGATGGCCGGTGTAAAGCTGGTAGTATTTGCCCTTTTTGGCGATGAGTTCATCGTGGGTGCCCCGCTCGATGATGCGCCCCTGCTCCATGACCATGATGCAGTCCGCGTTGCGCACGGTGGACAGCCGGTGAGCGATCACAAAGGTGGTGCGCCCGTACATCAGCGCGTCCATACCGTCCTGCACCAGCTTTTCGGTGCGGGTGTCGATGGAGCTGGTGGCCTCGTCCAGGATCAGGGCCGGCGGGTCGGCCACCGCCGCCCGGGCAATGGCCAGCAGCTGCCGCTGCCCCTGGGACAGGTTCGCCCCGTCGCCGGTCAGCAGGGTGTTGTAGCCGTCGGGCAGGCGGCGGATGAAGCCGTCCGCGTTGGCCAGTTTGGCGGCGGCCATGCACTCCTCGTCGGTGGCGTCCAGGTTGCCGTACCGGATGTTCTCCAGCACGGTGCCGGTGAACAGGTGGGTGTCCTGCAGCACGATGCCCAGGGATCGGCGCAGATCGGCCTTTTTGATCTTGTTGATGTTGATGCCGTCGTAGCGGATCTTGCCGTCCGCAATGTCGTAGAACCGGTTGATCAGGTTGGTGATGGTGGTCTTGCCCGCGCCGGTGGCTCCCACAAAAGCGATCTTCTGGCCGGGTTTTGCCCACAGGCTGATGTCGTGCAGTACCAGTTTGCCCGGTTCATAGCCAAAGTCCACATGGTCCAGCACCACGCTGCCCTCCAGTTTGGTGCAGGTCAGGGTGCCGTCGTGGTGGGGATGCTTCCAGGCCCACAGATCGGTGCGCTCGGCGCTCTCCTCCAGCCGGCCGTCCGCGGTCTCCCGGGCGTTGACCAGGGTCACATAGCCCTTGTCGGTCTCGGGCTTTTCGTCCATAAGGGCAAAGATACGGTCGGCGCCCGCGGCGGCGGTGACCACAAAGTTGATCTGCATGCTCACCTGGGTGATGGGCTGGGTGAAGCTCTTGTTCAGCCCCACAAAGGTGATCACGGTGCCCAGGGTCACCCCGGCCATCCCGTTCAGGGCCAGGATCGCCCCCACGATGGCCACAAAAGCGTAGCTCAGCCAGCCGATGTTGGCGTTGATGGGCATCAGCAGGTTGGCGTACCGGTTGGCCAGGTCGGCGCTCTGGCGCAGCGCCTCGTTCACCTTGTGGAAGTCCTCCATGGCGGCCTGCTCGTGGCAGAATACCTTGACCACCTTCTGGCCGTCCAGCATCTCCTCAATAAAGCCGTCCACAATGCCCAGGTCCCGCTGCTGGCGCACATAGTATTTGCCGGACAGCCGGGAGAAGTTCTTGGTCACCAGCAGCATGACCGCCGCGGTCAGCAGCGAGATCACCGTCAGCACCGGGTTCAGCAGCAGCATGGTCACCAGGGTGGCCACCATGGTGATGCTGGAGTTGATGATCTGGGGGATGCTCTGGCTCAGCAGCTGGCGCAGGGTGTCCACGTCGTTGGTGTACACCGACATGATGTCCCCGTGGGCGTGGGTGTCAAAATACTGGATGGGCAGCGCCTCCATACCGTGGAACAGATCGTCCCGCAGCCGGCGCATGGTGCCCTGGCTCACAGAGACCATGATCCGGTTGTAGCCAAAGGCCGCCAGGATGCCCACCCCCATCAGGCAGGCCAGCTGTGCCAGGTCGGCGGCCAGGCCGCTGAAATCCCGGCTGCCGCTGCGCAGCATGGGGGTGATATAGTCGTCCACCAGGGCCTGGGGAAAGGTGGCCGCCACCACAGTGGCCACCGCGGAGATCAGGATGCACAGCACCACCAGCGCGAAGGCCGGGGCGTAGGAATGCAGCATGTACCGCAGCACCCGCTTGAGCACGCCGGCGCCGCCGAGGCGTTGTCTGGTTCGATTCATACAGTCGGCCCCTCCTTTCACGCGGGCTGGTCAAAGTCGCCGCCGCCCTTGACCTGAGACTCATAGATCTCCCGGTAGATGGCGTTGTCGGCAAGCAGATTGTCGTGGGTGTCAAAGCCGTTGATCCGGCCGTTGTCCAGCACCAGGATCCGGTCGGCGTGCTCCACGCTGGATACGCGCTGGGCGATGATGATGGTGGTGGTACCGGGGATCTTTTCCGCGAAGGCCGCCCGGATGCGTGCGTCGGTAGCGGTGTCCACCGCGCTGGTGGAGTCATCCAGGATCAGCACCTTGGGCTTTTTCAGCAGAGCCCGGGCGATGCACAGCCGCTGCTTCTGCCCGCCGGACACGTTGGCGCCGCCCCGCTCGATGCGGGTGTTGTACCCGTCGGGGAACCGGTCGATGAACTCATCGGCGCAGGCGGCCTGGCAGGCGGCCCGGCACTCTTCCTCGGTGGCGTTCGGGTTGCCCCAGCGCAGGTTTTCCAGAATGGTGCCGGAGAACAGGGTGTTTTTCTGCAGCACCACCGCCACCTGGTTGCGCAGCGCCTCCATGTCGTAGCGGCGCACGTCGATGCCGCCCACCTTCACCGAGCCGTCGGTCACATCGTAAAGCCGGCAGATCAGGTTCACCAGGCTGCTCTTGCCGGAACCGGTGCCGCCGATCACCCCGATGGTCTCGCCGGCGCGGATGTGCAGGTCGATATCGCTCAGCGCCTGTTTGTCGCTGCCGTGTTTATAGGCAAAGTTCACGTGGTCAAAGTCGATGCGGCCGTCGGGCACCTCGCTCACCGGCTGGTCCGGGTCGGCCAGGTCGGGCACCTCGCAGAGCACCTCCTGGATACGGCGGATGCTGGCCATGGACATGCTGATCATGACCACCACCATCGACAGCATCATCAGGCTCATCAGCAGGGACATGATATAGCTGAACAGGCTGGTCAGATCGCCGGTGGTCATGCTGCCGCCCACGATGAACTGGGCCCCCAGCCAGGAGGCGCTGATGATGCAGAAATACACGGCCAGCATCATGGCCGGGTTGTTGAAGGCCAGCAATCCCTCCGCCTTGACGAACAGCCGGTACAGATTGGCGGAGGCCCGGGAGAACTTGCGGTTCTCGTACGCCTCCCGCACAAAGGCCTTGACCACCCGGATGGCGGAGATGTTCTCCTGTACGCTGGCGTTCAAATCGTCGTACTTCTGGAACACCTGATTGAAGATCTTGAGGGTCACCACCATGATGCTGCCCAGCACGATCACCAGAAAAATCACCGCGATCAGGAACATCAGGCTGGCCGGCGGGCTGATCAGCAGGCACATGGCGTAGCTGAACACCAGCATCAGCGGCGCGCGCACCGCCACCCGGATCAGCATCATGAAGGCGTTCTGCACGTTGGTGATGTCGGTGGTCATGCGGGTGACCAGGCCAGGCACGCTGAACTTGTCGATGTTGGAGAAGGAAAAGGTCTGGATACGGGCGTAGATGGCCTCCCGCAGGTTGGCCGCCAGCCCCGAGGACGCGGCGGCGGCGAACTTGCCCGCTCCCGCGCCGAACACCAGGCTCAGCAGCGCCATGAACATCATGAGCGCGCCGAACCGGTAGATCACCGACAGGTTGGCCGCCTCCAGCCCCCGGTCGATGATGATGGCGGTGATGAACGGCATCAGGATCTCCATCAGGACCTCCAGCGCCGTAAAGCCAATACAGAGAAAGGTATCCCGCCGGTACTTTCCCAGTTGTCCCAAAACTTGTCTCACCTTGTGTATGCCTCCTGTTACCTGTTTTTCCCGCCGCTGCCGGCCAGGTTGCGCAGCATCTTTTTCTGCAGCCGGTCCAGCTCGGAAAGTTCCTCCTGAGTGAAATCCCGGTAGAGCCGGTCGTGGGCGGCGCGGATGGACGCGATCAGAAACTCCTGCAATGCCAGCCCCTTTTCGGTGCCGAATAAAAGCCGGCGCCGGTCGTCTTGCCGGCAGGGCTGCGCCTGTACATAGCCCTTTTCCCGCAGCCGCTTTATGAGCTGGGAGATGGTGGCTTTGGAATGGCCGGAAGAATGCTGCATGGCCGTGGCCGGCGCCCCCTCCCGGGAGCGGTGCAGGATGTACAGCAAAAGCTGCGCCTGTACCACAGTGATATCTGCCGGGGCCAGCAAACGGTTCACCAGCAGGTCCAGCTGAATGTTGCTCTGCCGGCTGTCCCGCACCAGAAGCCCCCGATCCAACGCCATGCGCGCTCTCCTCCTTTTTTGTAAACCGGCCAATCGTTCGCCGCCTTACTTTTTATAACACAACATCGGTTGCATGTGAAATTCAAATCTGTTATCATCAATAAAAAACATTTATTGATACTTTGCGTTTTACCGGCCGCCGGCCGGCAAAGGGAGGGGCCTGCGTATGAATACCACACAGCTGGAATGCTTTATGGCGGTGGCGGATTTCCTGAATTTTTCCCGGGCGGCGGAACACCTGCAGCTTACCCAGCCGGCGGTGAGCCATCAGATCAAAACGCTGGAGGATGAACTGGGTGTGGTGCTGTTTCGCCGCACCAGCAAAAGCGTGCGGCTGACCCGGGAAGGAAATCTGTTTTTGCAGTACGCGGGGGAGATCCTCAAGCTGAGCGGAGCGGCCCGGGCGCAGGTGCGGCGCAGCCAGGCCGGCCGGCTGGAGCGGCTGGGGATCGGCTGCCGCAGCGCCGCCGACCTGAAACTGATCCGCCCGGCACTGGAGCGGATGCAGCGGGAGGAGCCCCGCATCCTGCCCGTGCTGCGGCTGGTGCCCATGAGCGCGCTGGACAACCTGCTGGCGGAGGGGGATATACAGGTGCTGTTCACCTTTTCGGATACCACCCCGCCGGGCAGCGTGTACCGGGAACTGGTGCGCTGCCCGGTTGTCTGCGTCTGCCGGCCGGACCATCCGCTGGCCGCCCATGACCGCCTGACCCTGGAACAGCTGAAAGCGGGCGGCCGGATCGCGGCCAGCCGCCCGCCTGCCCGGCGGCGCTGTTTGCGCTGCAGGGGCAGATCGTTACCGCCGGCAGCCCGGACCGGGTGCTCTTCTGCGAAAACCAGGAGGTTCTGCTCACCCTGGTGGCGGCGGGCTACGCCTTCGCGGTGATGATGGACTTTCCCCAGCTGCGCAGCCCCCAGCTGCGGTATATCCCGCTGGAGGGCTGCGAGCCGCTGTCCTTCGGGGCGGCCTGGCGGGCCGGCGTTCGCAGCCCCGCTCTGCGCCGCTTTTTGTCCCTGCTTGAGCAGAGCCTTCGCCCTGCCGACGGCGAACGGGCGGCTCTGACGCCGTGACCGGGCCGCGCAAAAAAGCCCGGCCAAAGGCCGGGCCGTGGACGCCAAAAACAAGATCTCCCGCGGCAGTACACTGCTGCGGGAGATGCTGTCAATCGACTTTTTTCTGGAAGGTAGTCGGCTCAAAGGAACCGATCGCCTGGCAAACGTCGCATACGTCCGGACGTTTCTCATAGGTGGCGCCGCAGAACATGCAGCGGTAACCCTCTACCGTTACCGTCTTGGACCCGGCGGCGGACACAGGGGCCGCCTGCTGGGCGGCGGCGCTGGTGGCGCTGCTCAGCTTGGCCAGCGCGGACAGAAAACGGAACTCATGGTCCTTTTCGATCTTGGAGATCTGTTCAAACAGGGTGCTGACCTCCGTGAATCCCTCCTCCTTGGCGATCTGGGCAAAAGAGGGATACATGCTGCTCCACTCGCCGTACTCGCCCTGAATCGCTTCCTGCAGATTGGCGGCGCTGCTGCCCACACCCTTCAGATAATGGTAGAGAAGGCGGCCGTGAACGCCTTCGTTCTGCGCCATTTTCTCAAACAGTTCCGCCACTTCTTCCTGCTTCTCCTGCCGGGCCTTTTCGGCAAAAAAGAGATATTTGTTGCGGGCCATGGATTCCCCGCTGAAAGCTGCCAACAGATTTTGTTCGGTACGCGAGCCCTTGAATTCCATACTGTGCCTCCTGGATGATATTAAGAATTGTTACTGATAATATATCCCTTTTTTTCCCTGTTGTCAAGAGGAAGATCGCTTTTTGCGCCGGCGATTTTGGGCCGGGATGGCATGGCGGACGCGGCTGTATGGTCCGCATTTTCATGGGAGAACCGCAAAATATCCGCTGCCATTGAAGAACGGAAAGGGAAAATATTCCTCAAAGTACGCTTTTTTGCCATGCCCGTTGCATCGCTCCCTATAGTCCCTGTATAGAGGACCTGACCTATATCAGCCGTGTGGATCTTACCGGGTTCAGCTGTCCGGCAGACTTTTATCAGGATCACCGCCGCGATGGCGGCAATCCCGCGGATCACTTAGCGAATATTGCGATCCTGTCCATACAGATCCATTCCTACAGGGATGTATACGGTGGTATTCTGGACGGCTATCACGCCGACGGGTTTGTGCCGGGCAACCTGCCGCTGAAATATTATCTGGACAATGCGCTGAGCGCGCCAAAGGGGCGGCCCGGATCCAGGTGCGCCGCAGCCAGGCCGTCCAGCTGGAACGGCTGGGGATCGGATACCGCGCCGCCGGGCAGCGTGTACCGGGAACTGGTGCGCTGTCCGGTGGTCTGCGTCTGCCGCGCGGACCATCCGCTGGCGGCGCTGTTTGCGCTGCAGGGGCAGATCGTCACCACAGTCAGCCCGGACCGGGTGCTCTTCTGTGAAAACCAGGAGGCGTTGCTGCCATGGTGGCGGCAGGGTACGCCTTCGCGGTGATGGTGGACTTTCCCCAACTGCACAATCCGGCGCTGCGGTATATCCCGGTCGAGGGCTGCGAGCCGCTCTCTTTTGGAGCCGCCTGGCGAGCCGGTGCCTGTCCGCCGGCGCTGCGCCGCTTTGTGACCCTTTTGGAGGAGACGCTGCGCCCTGCCGCCGGCGAAAAAGCGGATCTTGCGCCGTGACCGGGCCGCGCAAAAAATCCCGGCCACAGGCCGGGCCGGGATGCCCTTGCCCGGCTTCAGGGGGATCCGCCGATCCGGGCGCTGCAACATCCGCAAAATAAAAACGGCGGGTGTATGTTCGGCGTTTTCCTGAGAGGAAGAAGGAGAATTATTCCTCCAAATACGCTTTTTTTGCCCTGTCTGTTGCCGCACCTTCTGCAAACCCGGTATAATCGTGTCACACGATGAGGAATCACTGTTTTTGCAGGAGGTGACGGTATGAGAAAACATTGGTCCGTATGGTTTCTCGCATGGATGATGGCAGCCGCCCTTGTGGCTTGCGCCGAGGTCCCAGACTCGGCCGTGGATTCTGCGCAGCCAACACCCGGGCCCGCTTCGGAGGAGGCCGCGGCTATTGCCGGCATGCTGCCGGACTCGAAATTCTATTTTCTGGAGGAGACGGAGGCACTTGCTCCCTACTACGCTGAGGCAAATGCCCGGAAAGAAGCGATCCTGAACACACCTACCGCCATTGTGAAGGGGGATACCTTCATCCCCGGGGAAACCTATACGGGTACAGCGTACTATGTATCCCCAAACGGCAATGACGAAAACGACGGGCGCTCTCCCGAAACCGCCTGGAGATCTCCGGAGCGGACCACCTGGGGGGATGTGCAGGAAGGCGACGCGGTGTTTTTTGAACGAGGCGGTATATACCGTCTCACCGAAAACCCGATCCGCCTGATCAGCAACGTGACCTACTCGGCCTATGGAGAAGGTCCAAAACCGGTCCTCACCATCGTGCAGGAAAACTCCGCGCAGCCGGAATACTGGGAACTGTGGTATGAAGAGGAGAACGGGGAAAAGATCTGGCGGTATCACCAGGCGCTGGGCGACGTGGGCGGTATCGTGTTTGACGACACCGACTATGCCAGGCGCGTTTTGGAGTGGCCCACGCCGGACGGTTGGCTGGCCGTGGATGTTCTGCCCATGGACCCGGTCAACGGATTGTGCGCGCCGGAGGATCCCTGCACCAACATCAGCATCAAAAGCGCGGGGGAATACCGGGAGGTGGCGGAGCAGCTGACAGAGGATCTGACCTATATCAGCCGTGTGGATCTCACCGGTCTCAGCTATCCGGTAGACTTTTATCTGGATTACCGGGTAGGCGATCTGTATCTGCGCTGCGACGGCGGCAATCCCGCGGATTGTTTCGAGGATATTGCGATCCTGTCCATACAGAGGAATTCCTACGGGGATGTATACGGCAGTATTCTGGACGGCTATCACGCCGACGGGTTTGTGCTGGACAACCTGTCCCTGAAATATTATCTGGACAATGCACTGAGCAGTTCGCTGGATCGCGCCAAAGGGGCGGTCATTCAGAACTGTACCGTGGAGTGGGGCGGTAACTCTCTTTTTCAGTTTGAATCCGCAGAACCCACCAACAACTTCTACCTGATCGGGGATGGCATCTACTGCGTGGCAAACGATGCTACCATCCGGAACAACTATATGCGGCAGGGAGGCAACGCCTGTACGTTTGAGAACAACGGCACACAGGTGTCGGATATGGGCACCTATCTTGCGGAAGGAAACCTTGTGGAAAACTGCGGGCAGGGCATGCGCACCTATTTTATCGAACCCGACTTCACAAACGTCTTTGACGCGCTGATCCTGCGGGACAATATCATCCTGGATACCGGCAACGGCCTGAACAACGCCTGCGCCGAAATGCCAGCCTCTATGGATCTGGGGACCGCTGGTGTGCAGTTTGCCAGGGAGTTTGAAATATCCGGCAATATCCTGCTGGGCAGTACCATGGCGATCTTCCGCGTTCCCCAGCACGACTCGGTGCAGATGCAGATTCATGACAACGTGATCGCCCAGGCCAAAGATGGCGTGCTCATCTGCGAAATGCCATTGTCAAACCCGGATATTCAATGGTACAGGATGGAAAACGCCAAAGAATAAACCCTCTTTGCTGCACTGCGCCCCGCTTTTCAACCGAAAAGCGGGGCGCAGTGGTTTGCCGGATCCTGTACCGGCGCAAAAAATGGTTCATGAAATGCCGGGACGCAGCCGTGTATAAAAAACAAATCCGAACCCGTCGCCAACCGGCGCAAGGTTCGGATTTGTCTTGTCTGGTGAGCCGTTTTGTTTCGCACATGAACCTTCAATTTGAGATGCTTCATTGAAGTCGATGTTTGATATATCTACGGTAAATGGGGTTTCTTGGGTGTTAAAGTAGATGTCCACCCGTCCATCATCATACAGGTAAATGCGGTTTATAAAAATATTGATAAGCGCTTTTTTGTATCGCTTCTCAGAAATATTGCCGCTGGACAAGCGGGAAAGGAAGAATCGAATCTCCGTTTCAGAAATAGTAAGAATTTTTGACGTTTCCTTTGCCAACTGAATTTTTAAGTTTTCCTGAGAAGCGGCCAATTCACGCATCTCTGAAAAAATCATTTCCGTGACGACGTTATCTGCGCCATCCATTTTCAAGGCGCTCATTAAGTTCGACTTCTGTTTATCCAACTTTTTTAATTCAGTTTTCAGGCGTTGAACTTCCGAATTTCTTTGCGCTTCTTCGCAAACTGCAAGAACCTCTTTGACGATTAAATCAATATTTTCCGGTGTTAATTGTTTGGCAGCAGCTTTGATCACGCTGTCCTCAATTAACGCCTTTTTTACATTCTTTTTTTGGCACTTTCTTGTCAGTCTTGCCGTATTACAAGAATAATAGTGATGACAGTCAGGTTTTTATGAATCAAACTTCACGCAAGGACAAACGGAAAAGGGAAGGAAGCTGATCTTTCGATCAACGTCCTTCCCCAATCCATATTCGTATTGCAAAACCGCCCGGAAAGAACAGGTGGTTCTTACAATACCTTATTGGTGAAGCGCCAGCCCGCGAATCCGAACCGAAGGCTGCAAAAACTTCATCCAAGCTCACGGTTTGCGAACCTTTTTTGTAATTATAGGTGAATACCAGCTTGTCGTCAAATACATAGATTGAGTTGAGGAAGATGTCGATGATCTGCCGCTGGTAGGCCTTGTCGTTGGGGTCGCCTCCCTTGAAGCGGGAGATCCACTGGATGATGTCCTCCCGGCTGTATTGGGGCCGTTCCAGCTCCGCTTGCAGGATGCTGGATTTCAGTTCGGTCCGCAGATTTTCCAGTTCCTCCAGCCGCTGCCGGGTGCTGCTGGTGAAGATGCCCTGCTGGATGGCGTTGAGCATATTTTCAATGCCCCGCTCGGTGTCGGCCAGCTGACGGCGCAGCAAGGGCAGGGCGCTGTCCTCGGCACCTTGCAGCGCCACCAGTTCGTCTGCGATCTGGGCAATGAGGTCGTCCTGGAATACCCGCTGGATGGTGTACTGCACCGCCACCCGCTCGATCCAGTCCTTCTTCACGGCCTTTTTGTGGCAGCCCAGCCTTCGCTTGGCCCCGGCGCATTTGTAGTAGCGGTGGATGGTGCCGTTACGCCCCTTGCCGCTCTCGCCGATCATCAGCCGTCCGCAGTGGCCGCAGAACAGCTTGGTGGTCAACAGATATTCTTCCTCTGCTTTCGCCCTGGCCGGGGCGTGCTGATTCTTCTTCATCCGCTCCTGCACCCTTTCAAACAATTCTTTGGAAATGATGGGCGGCACCGCATCCGGGATGACCACGTCCTTGTAGTGGTACTCGCCGATGTACTTCCGGTTTTTCAGCATGGTGTTGAAGCTGCTGTGCCGGAAGGGATAGTTCCGGCTGGTGCGAATGCCCCGCTCGTTCAGCGAGCGGATAATGGTCCGCAGATTCTCTCCGTCCGCATACCGCTGGAATACTTCCCGCACCACCGGCGCAGTCAGCGGGTCTATCTTCAGTCGGTGTTCCTCATCCAGCCGATACCCCAGCGGGATGGTGCCGCCGTTGCTGCGGGCCTTGAGGGCGTTCTCCCGCATCCCACGGTTCACCTTCTGGGCCAGTTCCGCCGAGTAGTACTCCGCCATCCCCTCCAGCATGGATTCCAGGATGATGCCTTCCGGGCCGTCGGCAATGCTCTCGGTGGCCGAGATCACTTTCACCCCGTTTTTTCGCAGCTGGGATTTGTAGTGGGCGCTGTCGTACCGGTTGCGGGCGAAACGGTCCAACTTCCAAACCAGCACTGTGTCGAACAGCCCTTTGACGCTGTCCCGTATCATCCGCTGGAATTCCGGGCGGTTGTCCGTCTTGGCTGACAGTGCCCGGTCGATGTAGCTTTGCAATACCAAGATGCCGTTTCGCTCGGCGTATTCCTTGCATTCCCGCAGCTGTCCCTCGATGCTTTCCTCTCGCTGGTTGTCGCTGCTGTATCGGGCGTAGATGACTGCTTTCATTGGCATTCCTCCTTCTGGTCACTTGCGGGGTTTGGGGCGCCGCCCCAAGATTTGCGTTTGGTGGATATCCAAACGCTATGCTTGCAAAATCAGTCGCGGCAGATGGGACGGCTTTTCAGCTCAACACAGTACCACAGGAGCCCGCTGAAAGCTATCACCAATCTGCACAACCTTTTCTGCCGGATCTATGCAAAAGAGTACCGGCTGGGAAGGAATACCCTTCCCAGCACGGCGGGAGTTCTCAACCCTGCTGCTCCCGTTCTGCACGCCATTGTTTCAGAGCGGCTTGTCCTTCGTCGCTGGCAAAGTAGGCTCGCATCTGCGGCAGCAATGCGCGGGCCAGACTTTCCACGGCCGTTTTTGGCAATCGCTCTGTCTGGTTTGTCTTGATGACCTCGGTGGCAGGCACCCCTCCTTTCCTGTAAGCATATTCCTCTTTCCCAGTCGGTACAGGTGGGTGGTAAGCGATAGCTTGCCACCCCCTATAGTCCCCCTCCACGGAACTGTTTGACCAGAAAATTCGTGTTCCCAGCATAGCATCCGGGAATTACAATTTCAAGGCTTTTGGGGTATACTGTAAGTAATCATATTTTTGCTAAATTATAATTCCCATAAAAGCACAGCATACAGGAGAAGATACACAGGAGGATACATGGAAGGATACGCCTTTGTAACCAAAGAACCGCTTCTGGGGGCTGTTGTTCTGGCTCTTCGGGTTGATGTACCTGGCCGGAAAGAGCAGCTTTGGATGGGAGAAGAACAGGATGTGGAGGCTGCCCTACGGGGCAAAGAGCGTCCGCTGTTTCTGGCCCAAACCCGCCCGCTGGGGGCCTTTTGGTATGAGTTCGGGCAGACAGCCGTCGAGGGCTGGACGGAGGCCATTTGGGTCCTTTCCGACGCCCTGACGGCAAAGAAACGCTCCCAGCGGGAAGAACGGGAGCAGGCCGCCGCCCATCTTCTTTCTCAGCAGGCAGAAGGCAACGGCGCCAATGCTGCCGCCTGGTATGCGGCCATTCAGATCTGGGAGATGTATCTGCGCTGCCGCCGGGGCCGGGACAGCCAGCAGGCGGCCCAGGCGCTGCGGGACTATGCCCAGCTCCTGACCCTGCCTTTTGGCCAGTACACCCCGGAGATGATCCACTGGCTCCGAGACAAGCCGGTGATCCCCGTCTGGAATGACCGGCGGGACGGAAAGCTGGAGGTGTGGTATCCCCAGGGGCAAACATCCTTCGAGTGTGCTGTTGTAAGGGAATCCCTGCGGCCCGCCCTCATCTACTACCGCCAGCGCATTCTGGACGCTGGGCTGCTCATGCGCCGGTGCAGCCAGTGCGGGCGCATCTTCTTCGGCCCGGACGCTCGCAGCACCCTGTGCAGCGACCGCTGCCGCAAAGCCAGCCGAAAGATCGCCAAGCGCCAATTCGACGGCCGGGCCAAGGGCAAGGACTACGAGCAGGCCTATGACCGGGAGTACATGTTCTGGTACAACCGCATCACCAAACTAAAAAAGGCCGGCGCACCACCCGAACAGATCGGGCGGGCGCAGGCCGCATTGAAGGAGTTCCGTAAAGAAGCGCTGCTCCGTAAACAGCAGGTCAAGGAGAAAAAACTGCCTGCCAGCCAGTTCATTAGCTGGATGATAGGGCAGGAGGCGGTGATTGAGGGGATTTGTAAGTTATAAAATTTCTTTACTGATATAATTTTGCTTCACATCACTTGTAATTCTCATTTGTATATGTTAGTCTAATTTTAGTCTAAAATCAGGCCAAAATGTTAAGCTCTTAGTTTTATACAAGGAGGCACTGTGATGAAGTCGCAAAAGCAACCAACAAAAAGGATATATCTGGATGACTACATTCTTCAAAAAGATATGCGGGTTCGTCTACCTAAGGAACTAATCAAGAATTTACAAATTTATCCTGGAAAGACATATTTTGAAATCTACTTTGATCCAAGCCAAAAAGAAATAATTTTGGCTGTAAAAAACAGTGACTAAGTTAGAGGTAGAAATATATGAAAGAGAGCAAACCTCTAAATATTTTATATAAAAAGAGCATTAACAAAATCGAGGCAGAACTTTTAAAGATAAGAAAACAGTTTTCCTCGAGCCCATGTCAACCAGATGCCATTCAAATTCTGCGATGGGTTTTGTTGGCATGCATCTGTATTGATATAAACACACCGAATGATAGGCGAATTGTCCCAGATGTGACTTCCTTTGCTTCTGAGGTCGAATCTATGTTGGGCGACTTTGTCCCCCAATATGTACAAGGGTCTAAGCATGCTATGGATCATGTCCTTGCGAAATCAATTTTTGACTATTTGGATACAATTCAAAAAGTACCTCTGCATGAACAACTCTTGCCCTATGCCTTAGAAATACTTGAATACTCAGAAAGTGAAATAAAAATTGCAAATTATGATAGACGCTCTGGTATAATTACTAAAACGAAAAAGCAACAGGGCGTCTACTATACTCCGGCTGACGTAGCGAAGTATATGGTTAGCTGTTGCCTTGCAAAACTAAATCGTCAAAATATTAATCTTGTAACTGGTCATTATATCGATTATAGTTGCGGAAGTGGTATTTTTTTACTACAACTATTGGATTGCTTGATAGAAAAGCACTTGTTGAATAGCCAAAGTGACTATATTTCTTTTGTACACCATAACCTTTTTGGAGTGGACATCAGCATCTCTGCAGTGGAGTGCTGTAGATATTCGATAATTCGACATTTTATAAGAACATTTCACAACTGTGATAGGGTTCTTGAGTTATGGAATGCTCTCAAAGAGAATGTAGTTGTTGCTGATGCGACAAATATCGATTCTATTTATCTTCGATATCCAAATTTCCCTCAGTATTTTGAATGCATTATAGGCAATCCTCCTTATGTTGGCTCTAGCAACCTTAATGGTAAAGCGATTCAAGGGAACCTGTTTATTCCTTTTGTATACAATTTGATGAAAAATTCGGCTCCCATATCTGTTTCTTCACTTGTTATTCCTCTTTCCTTTTCTTACAACAATCAGCCTGCCTTCCGGCAAATGCGAAATGATATTCAAAATGATGCTGCCGAATGGCAAGTAGAGCATTATGATCGTAGCCCAGACTCGTTATTTGGGGACGATGTAAAGTCCCGTGCATGTATCATATTTCGGTCAAGCGGGAAATCTCACGCTATATTGTCTACAAAGTTATTTCGCTGGACATCCGAAAACCGAGCACTATTGCTTAACTCAGAGAAAATGGGAACTGACATTTCGAATTTTTCAATCATAGAGTTTTTACCAAAACTTAATTGTAAGATTGAAAAGAATGCATTTACAACCATTCTCCAGAGCAAGAAAGCACTTCAGGATGTGTTAAAAAGCACATCCGCGTTTTCTGAAAATTGCATTGTCTTAAAATCAACAGCCTACAACTGGGTGGGAGCATACGACCATGTACCACCTTCCTTCAACTCCGATGGCTCCCCTTATTTCTCTAAAGAAACTAAGATTTTTGATGCGGGCAGCAAACAAAACAAATTTTTTGCGGTTGCATGTTTGAATTCCCGACTTGCATTTTGGTTATGGACTGTAGTTGGTGATGGTTTTCACTTAACTAATCGCTTGTTATCGGTCTTTAAGATTGACGGAACGGAAAATAATCAAACACGCCTTTCTAATTTAGGAGAGACCCTTTCGCGTAAGTTAGTACAATATCCGATTACATCTTATAATGGTGGGAAAGCCGTTACGAGTTACAACTACAATATGATTTTAGATATTGTAGGTGAAATTGATCTTATCCTTGTAGAATCATTGGATATTGATACTTGCTTCGCCGATTATCTAAAAAAGTGGTATTCCGACATCGTTAGGTGTGGTCGCACATTCTAAATCTTGTAGTTGCTGTTTAGCTATAATTAACCGGAGGTAACAAAACGTGTCATCTATTTCAAAAGAAATTAAAGAGTTATCGAAAATAACCAGTGAAGAATGGAAAGAATGGACCATGACTGTATGGAACATTGCTAATATAAGTGATAGTATTCATCCAGCTGTATTTCCCGTTGAAATTCCTCGCAGACTGTTAAAGATGTTTTCTTTTTGGGGCGAAATTGTGCTTGATCCTTTCTCTGGAACAGGCACAACAGGAGTGGCCGCTGTTGAAAACGGAAGAAAGTATATCGGGTTCGAAACTAATCCGGTATATTATAGCCGTTCTATCGAAAGACTCAAAGAATGCTCCTCTCCAAATAGTATGCAAGAAGCAAGTGAAGATTTCAAAATTTATAACGATAGCTGCCTAAGCATGAAGGATATCCCCGATAATAGTGTGGGAGCAATCATTACCTCTCCTCCGTATTGGAATAAAGCCGATTATGGTAAGTATGAGGGAAATATTGGCGGCTTTGAATACTATGATGATTTTTTAGTGAATATGGAAGAAGTCATTAAGCAATGCTACCGGGTCTTAATGCCTGGTAGAAAGCTATGTATTGTTACTGCAAATGTCAATCAAAACACCCGTGAATTTGGCTTGGTAACAATTCCTATCGCTTCTGACCTGACTAAAATTGCCCAAAATGTTGGATTCTCACTTATAAATCAAATCATATGGAATAAAAACGGAACTGGCGGGAAGTGGGGATCCTCTAATTCGCAAAGACCAATTTTTGGAAGCTATCCATATCCACCAAACCTCTTGTTCAAAAACGTCAACGAATATATTATCATTGTTCAGAAGCCTGACCCTAAAAAGAAAAACACATCAGCTCCTTCTTACTACGATTTATTCCGTAAGTCGCCTCGATAAGCAAGTGGCCTATACTGATCCAGTATAGGCCACTTGCTTTTTAGCTTTTTAGATTAACGGACAATCTTCCCACAATGAGAGCATCGTATCCGTATCCATTATTTCATATCTCAGAGACCGATGTTTCCACGGGAGGCTGAGCAATCTGTGGTTCATTACATCATATCCGGTAGAACCTTCTAATAGGAACAAATATTTGAACATGGTTGGCCCGATTCGTTTAAACACCAAAATAGGTCGTTTATTTTCATCTGTAGGATAATGACCATTGAGAACCTCAGCAGCACGGACTTCAATTTTTGCATTTCCATTTCTCTTGCTCAAAACAATACGACGATTTTCTATATCATGTGATGTATAGATATCGTCCATTTGCTGTAGCATCAATTCATCGCCAGGTTTTAGTTTGAAGTATTTCTTCAAAATATCCATCGTGAAGTGCACTTGTTGACAACGATCTCCTGCCTTTGGAACATGGCGAACCAAATAATCCATGTCTCCTTCAGAAACTCGTTCTGCTGTAGTATCAACCGTAGATACACTAACTCCGGTAGAATTAGGTGTTGTATCTGTTTCCTCTCTTTTTGGGATTGGTATATGTGGCGTGGAAATAACAGTGTCTCTACCAAATATGTTAGCTCTTTTATTTCTTTCTCGATTACGTTTAGCTTCAGCCACGCTTCTTTTAGCAAGCGCTTTCTCATGTTCAATATAGCCGTTTTCTAGTAGAAACTCTATCAATGCTCTATCGCATCGTTTACAACAGTTATTACTGGTATCAGAGTATTGCCCAAACATTTCATTAAAGCTTTGGCACAAGTCTTCGTTTGCAAAGCAAGTTAAACTAGCCTCATAATTGTTGAATAACCCTCCTGCCGTAAAATTGTTTGAACCAATCGATAACCATTTGGATTCATCAGATTCCAGAAAATATGCTTTTACATGAAAAGTTCTCGTGAAATCGTCTGCGTGATAAATATAAAGTTCATCACAGGAGGATAGAAGAGCTACAAGAGCCTCATAAGACGTATTGCTTTGATCAATACCTACTATTCCTTTTATGGTACCTCCAGCATCCCTAAACTTCTTCATTGAAGGTTGCAAAGTGCTTATACCGCTGGTTTTTGCGTAAGCTACAATAAATCTAAAGTTCGTAAATCCTTCATTCTCTAAGTTTTCAATCAATTTAAATCCAAGGGATTGTTTATCTGGCTGATTGACAAGATTCATTTCCAAGCCTCCTTAGAGTAGGCGGTTTTGTATATTGATATGTAACTATTATACTTCATGTGGTTAAAAAGCACAATATAAACACAAAGTTAGTTCTGCAAATTGTGTTAATTTACAACCAAGAAAAAATCATGACAACAGCCATAGTATTGTAAAAGAAAGAAAAGCAGATTTGGTACTCCCAAATCTGCTTTTCTTGTTCAATGATATAAAGGATTTTATAAATTCCAATAAACAACAAATCCGAACCCGTCGCCAACTGGCGTAAGGTTCGGATTTGTTTTGTGTGGTGAGCCACCGGGGATTCGAACCCCGGACCCATTGCTTAAAAGGCAATTGCTCTGCCGACTGAGCTAGTGGCTCACAACTAGCTTAACAAGTATAGCAGGCCTTGTTTGAATTGTCAAGGGGAAAACGACGCCCGCCGTTCACTCCGCGGGCCTGACGGCCGCGGACTGTTGTTCCCGGCGGCGCAGGTGCTTCTCAAACACCAGCAAAAACACCGTGCCGCTCACGCAGGCTGAGATCACATCGGCCAGGGGCTCCGCATAGAAAGCCGCCCGCGCCCCCCAGAAAACCGGCAGGATCAGGGTGAAAAGCACAAAGCTGCCCTTGCGGAACAGGGACAGCGCCAGCGAGGTCCTGGTGCGGGCCAGGGCGGTGAGGCCGTCCACCCGGGCGTATTGCACCGCCAGCGGGATGATGGCCAGGGTAAACACCCGCAGCCCCCAGGCGGACAGCCCGATCAGAGCTGTGTCGGCGGTGAAGATGCGCACGATCTGCCCGGCCAGCAGCTGGAACACCACGAACAGTACCGCCGTGAACCCCAGGCACATCCGCAGCACGCAGCGGGCCGCCTGGCGCACCCGGCCGCTTTGGCAGGCGCCGTAGTTGTAGCTGATGATGGCCTGGGTACCGCTGCTGATGCCCAGCATCGGGCCGGTGATCAGGGCCATGCAGCTCTGCACGATGGTGGCGCAGGCGATCAGCAGATCCCCCTGCTGGGGGCCGCCGTACCGCTGCAGCACCGCGTTCATGGCGATCAGGATCAGGCTGTCGGTGGCCATAATAAGGAAAGGGGAGAACCCAATGGCCGCCACCCGCAGCATCAGCCGCCCGTCCGGCCGGGACAGGCCGATCCGGATGGGGGCCCGGCGGAACAAAAACCACACGGTGAAGGCGCAGCTGAGAAACTGGGCCAGCACGGTGGCCACCGCCGCGCCGGCCACCCCCATGTCCAGCGCGAAGATGAACACCGGGTCCAGCAGGATGTTGGCCACCGCGCCGATCAGCACCGCCGCCATGCCCATCGTGCTGAAGCCCTGGCAGGTGATGAAGTAGTTGAGCCCCACCGCCATCAGAGCGAAGAAGGTGCCCGCGGTGTAGAGGGTCATGTAGGTGTCCGCGTAGCCGAAGGTGGCGCTGCTGGCCCCAAAGCAGAGCAGCAGCGGCCGGCGGCAGAGCAGAAAACTCACGGTCAGCACCGCCGACAGGCCGGTCAGCAGCAGAAAACAGTTGGCCAGCACCCGGCGGGCCTCCTCGTTGTTGCCCTCGCCCATCCGGATGGCCATGAGGATCGAGCCGCCCAGCCCTACCAGGGTGCCGAAGCTGCTCAGCAAGGTGACGATGGGGCCGCACACCCCTACCCCCGCCAGGGCCAGGTCGCCGATGCCGGGAATGTTGCCGATGTAGACCCGGTCGATCAGGCTGTACAATACATTTACGAACTGGGCGATCATGGCGGGGACCGCCAGCCCCAGCACCAGCCGGGGAACAGGCGCCCTGCCCAGGTCCTGTCTGCCTTTCATACTCCGCAAGATCCCTCGCTTTACCAAGATAGCGTCTGTCATTATAGCATCCGCGCGGGCCGGTTGCAACGGCCTTTTTTCCTATGGTATAGTAAAGAAAATTCTCCGCCCGGAAAGGAGCCCGCTATGATCGTTTTCTGTGAACATCCCACCCCGCTGGGGATGCTGCTGCTGGCCCGGGACGAGAAGGGCCTGTGCCGCGCGAGCCTGACCGACCGGCCCGGCCCAGCGTGGCGCCGGGAGAGCGACGCGCTGCTGGCGGCAGCCTGCGCTCGGCTGGACGAATACTTTGCCGGGCGGCGCACCGGTTTTGAACTGCCGCTTTCGGAAACAGGCACCGATTTCCAAAAACAGGTCTGGGCGGCGCTGCGGGCCATCCCCTATGGGCAGACCCGCGGGTACGGCCGGCTGGCCGCGGCGCTGGGCCGGCCGGGCGCGGCCCGGGCGGTGGGGGGCGCCTGCCGGGCCAATCCGCTTCTGATCTTCACCCCCTGTCATCGGGTGGTGGGGGCCGGTGGGGCGCTGGTGGGTTTTGGCGGAAAGGAACGCCTGCTGGACGCCAAGGCCTTTTTGCTGGCGCTGGAGCGGCAAAACGCCCTTGACGAAGCGGCGGGCGGCGGGTATGATAGGAAGAAGCAGGCGGGCGGGGGCCCGCCGCAAACAACGGCGGCGCAGCCAGCGTCGCAGTAAGGAGTAGAAGAATGAAAAACAGCGAGAAGAGTTTCGAGACCATCGTCAATCTGTGCAAGAACCGGGGCTTTGTCTACCCGGGCAGCGAAATTTACGGCGGTCTCGCCAACAGCTGGGACTACGGCCCCCTGGGCGTGGAGTTCAAGAACAACGTGAAGAAGGCCTGGCTGAAAAAGTTCGTGCAGGAGAGCCCCACCAATGTGGGCCTGGACGCGGCCATCATCATGAACCCCCAGACCTGGGTCACCACCGGGCATGTGGCCGGCTTCTCCGACCCGCTGCTGGACTGCCGCGCCTGCAAGGCCCGCCACCGCGCCGACAAGCTGATCTCGGACGAGTTCCCCGACGTGAACGTCGACGCCATGAGCTTTGACGAGATGGACCAGTTCATCGCCGAGCACGAGCAGGTGGTCTGCCCGGTCTGCGGCAAGCACGACTTTACCCCCATCCGCAAGTTCAACCTGATGTTCAAGACTGCCATCGGCGTGACCGAGGATTCCTCCTCCACCTGCTACCTGCGGCCCGAGACCGCCCAGGGCATCTTCGTCAACTTTGCCAACATCCAGCGCACCACCCGCCGCAAGCTGCCCTTCGGCGTCTGCCAGGTGGGCAAGGCGTTCCGCAACGAGATCACCCCGGGCAACTTCACCTTCCGCACCCGCGAGTTCGAGCAGATGGAATGCGAGTTCTTCTGCAAACCGGGCACCGACCTGGAGTGGTTCGCCTACTGGAAAGACTACTGCACCAACTGGCTGCTGAGCCTGGGCATCAAGAAGGAGAATCTGCGCCTGCGCGACCATGAGCCCGCCGAGCTGGCCTTCTATTCCCGCGCCACCACCGACATCGAGTATGCCTTCCCGTTCACCGACTGGGGCGAACTGTGGGGCATTGCGGACCGCACCAACTACGATCTGGGCCGTCATCAGGAGGCTTCCGGCAAGAGCCTGGAGTACTTCGACCCTGAGACCAACGAACACTACATCCCCTACGTCATCGAACCTTCCCTGGGCTGCGACCGCGTAGCGCTGGCATTTTTGTGTGAAGCCTACGACGAGGAACACCTGGTAGACGCCAAGGGCAAGGAAGATGTGCGTACCGTACTGCGGCTGCATCCCTTCCTGGCGCCGTTCAAGTGCGCCGTGCTGCCCCTGTCCAAAAAGCTGGGCGACAAGGCTATGGAGATTCGCAACGAGCTGGCCAAGGACTTTATGGTGGATTACGACGATGCCGGGTCCATCGGCAAGCGCTACCGCCGCCAGGACGAGATCGGCACCCCGCTGTGCATCACCGTGGATTTCCAGACCGTGGGCGACGACAAGGTGGAAGCCGACAACTGCGTCACTGTGCGTGACCGCGACACCATGGAGCAGGTACGCCTGCCCATCAGCGAATTGAAGGACTACATTGCCAAGAAAGTGGCGTTCTGATCTTTCGCATAACGCAACCGACCCCTCCGGGCTATACCCGGAGGGGTCATTTTGTGTTATCAAAAATACCCGCCGTCGTCGTGGGTATTCTGACTTTCCAGCCCCATGGACACGCCCAGGGCCTCGTCTACCCGGCGCATATCATCGGGCGGGATGCGCCCGGCCCGTTCCCGCAGACGGCGTTTGTCCAGCGTGCGAATCTGCTCGGTGAGGATGATGCTGTCCTTGGCCAGGCCGCAGCGGTCCGCCCGGACGCTGATATGGGTCGGCAGGCGATTTTTGTCCTGCCGGCTGGTGATCGCCGCCGCGATAACGGTAGGGCTGTGCCGGTTGCCGATCTCATTCTGGATGATAAGTACCGGCCGTATGCCCCCCTGTTCCGAGCCGACCACCGGGCTCAGGTCGGCGTAGAACACTTCCCCTCTGTGTACTTCCATAGAAAAAAGCCTCCTCTCGTCTCATACTCTTAGTATAAGCGGGAGGAGGCGTCTTTAATCACCAGTCTGCAGTTTTGCCGCCAGGGCGTCCCCTTTGGCGCAAAGGGCACGGAATGGCGGACTGTTTTCCAGCGGGCGCAGGACAAGGCGGCTGCGCACCGCGTCAATTGCTGCGCCCCCTGCAAAGACCGCCGCGATAACGAACAGGGCGTACCCCACAGACCCTTGATGGGCCTGGGCATGGAACACACCGTTCCACAGAAAATCCCGGAACGCAGGGACCTGATGCAGGATATATACCCCCAGGGTAGTGCCCGCCAGGCCATTGATCCACCGGCGGCTGCCCAGATTCAGCCCCTGAAACAGGTAGAACAACGCCAGCGCCGCCAACAGGTTGGGCAGCGCCCCCAAGGCCGTGCGGTAGTAGGCAATGTACTGGAACGCTTTGCCATCCGTGTGGCCCTGCCATTCCAGCCAGGCCCGGGCCGCCGTGTTGAGCAGCGGCAGCCCCAGCCCCAAGACCAGCGAAACAGACCGATGCCGCAAAGTTCGGGACAGACGGTTGTCCGGCCAGCGGCGCAGGTAGGCGATGAGCAGATATTCATACAGGAACATCCAGGCCGGGTCGGTCAGGGCGCCATCCTCCCCCCACAGGGTGGGATAGAGGATCAGCGGCACCGCCAGCACCGCCAGCATGCCCCGATGGCCCGCCCGGGACATGCCTGCCAGCAGCCGGTTGAGCAGCGGCGTACAGAGCAGCAGCACCAGATAATCTGATACGAACCACAGCTGCCGGG